>JAFVCY010000010.1 GCA_017478805.1 Clostridia bacterium | reverse complement strand
TATATTCTAACTATTTCTCCACATGCAATTTTACTTCCTGCATTACCACTTGGCTGGGTTTTAAAATCATCAGTTCCATCATGAATAATTACAGTCTTGCCTATTATGTCATTAATTTTAAATTTATCAACAAGTACTTTCATATATGCCACTCCTTCTGCTTCTATAAGTGGTGGCAAATCTCCTGTATGAAATGGATGCTCATTGTTACTTAAGTTTAGATGTGTCTTAGCATTTTTAAACTCATCTTCTTTATCACCTGTGCATGAAGTTCCACTATGAATATGAAATGCAAAAAATCTACCTTTTCCCTTCTTACTTCTTGGAAGCCCTGTAATTTTAACTGTAATCATAACTCCTTTTTTATCTTCTGAAAAATATACTGTTCCTTTTATATCTTTATATTTACTACTTCCTCTTATTACAGCTTTTGCATTATACATAAGTGGTATAAACATAAAATCACCTCTAAATTAATTTTATGCTAAACTTTAGATATAATGATAACCTCTTAAATAGACTGATCTACTTAAGAGGTTTTATAAAAATTATATATCAAGATTTACAACATATTTTGCATTTTCTTCTATGAATTTTCTTCTAGGTTCAACTTCTTCTCCCATAAGAACAGAGAAAGTTCTATCAGCTTCTATAGCATCAGAAAGATTTACTCTTAAAAGTATTCTTGTTTCAGGATTCATAGTAGTTTCCCAAAGCTGTTCAGAGTTCATCTCACCTAGACCTTTGTATCTTTGCATTGCAAGGCTATCTCTTGCAATACCCTTTTCCTCTAATTCTTTAAATTTCTTTTCTAAATCTGCTTCATTATAGCAATAAACATCTGCCATGCCTTTTTTAGATAGTTTAAATAGAGGTGGCTGCGCAATATATACATGTCCCTCATCTATTAATGGTCTCATGTACCTAAAGAAAAATGTTAAAAGTAGCGTTCTAATATGAGCTCCATCTACATCGGCATCTGCCATAAGTATAATCTTATCATATCTTAATTTTTCAATATTAAATTCATTTCCAATACCTGCACCAAGCGCAACTATTACTGGAGACAATTTTTCATTGTTATATATTTTATCTGCTCTAGTTTTTTCAACATTTAGCATTTTTCCCCAAAGTGGAAGTATTGCTTGGAACTTCCTATCTCTTCCCTGTTTTGCACTTCCACCTGCAGAATCTCCCTCGACTATGTATATCTCACTTCTTACAGCATCTTTTTCCTGACAATCTGCAAGTTTTCCAGGAAGTGTCGTACTTTCAAGCACACTTTTTCTTCTAACAAGTTCTCTTGCTTTTCTTGCAGCTTCTCTTGCTCTTTGTGCGCTTAAAGTTTTCTCTAAAATTGCCTTTGCAACATTTGGATTTTCTTCTAGATAATATGAAAGTTTTTCTGTCATGGCGGATGCAACGATACCTGCAACTTCGCTATTTCCAAGTTTAGTTTTAGTCTGTCCTTCAAATTGTGGCTCCATAACTCTAACACTTACTATTGCAGTTATTCCTTCACGAATATCTTCACCTTGAAGATTACTATCTTTTTCTTTTAATATATTAAATTTTCTTGCATAATCATTAAATGCTTTTGTAAGTCCTCTTTTAAATCCATCTAAATGAGTTCCACCTTCAATTGTATTTATATTATTTACAAATGAATGAAGATTTTCGTTATATGCAGTAGTATATTGAAAAGCAACTTCTACTTCAACATCATTTGAAGCTGTATCAAAAGCTATTACATCTGGGTGCACTGGGTCTTTAGCAGTATTCAAGTACTGAACAAATGAAACAAGACCTCCTTCAAAGTGGAACACTCTCATTTCTGAATCTTCTACTCTCTTATCCCAAAGAGTTATTTTTAATCCTTTATTTAAAAATGCCATTTCTCTAAATCTTTGAGCTAGAGTTTCAGCATTAAATTCAGTAGTTTCGAATATTTCGCTGTCTGGTCTAAAAGTAACTTTTGTACCTCTAGTATTATCATCTGATACCTTATGAAGTTCTACTGTTTTCTTTCCTCTTGCAAAAGACATTGCAAAAGTACCATCTCCATTAGATGCTTCAACTGTTAATTCTTCAGAAAGTGCATTTACAACAGATGCACCAACACCATGAAGACCTCCAGATACCTTGTATCCGCCACCACCAAATTTACCACCAGCATGTAGAATTGTATATACAACTTCTATAGCAGGTATTTTCATTTTTGGATGTATTCCAAGTGGAATTCCTCTACCATTATCTTTAACCATAATAACATTTTCTGGTAAAATTTCCACATTTATCTCTGTGCAATAACCAGCTAATGCTTCATCTACTGCATTATCAACTATTTCATATACTAAATGATGAAGTCCTCTTTCAGATACAGAGCCAATATACATACCCGGTCTTTTTCTTACTGCTTCTAAACCTTCAAGCACTTGTATCTGATTCTCATCGTAATTTGCCATTACATCAACACTCCCCTTTTCTTTCAGCTTATTTCATTATACCACAAAACAAAAAATTATTTCAAGCTACCAGCTAAAATTTTATTTACTTTTATATTTTCAAAGTCTTTTATTCCCTCTACATCTGTAGTTGTTATTACAGATTGATAATTTTTTATATAATTAAATAGATATGCTACTCTATTTTTATCTAGTTCAGACATTATATCATCTAAAAGAAGTATCGGCTCTGTCTTTTTTACTTCTTTAAGTATTTCAAAATTTGCAAGTCTCATTGTAAGTAAAACAGTTCTTGCTTGTCCTTGAGAGCCATACTTTTCTACATCTTTATCATTTATATAAAAAAGAATATCGTCTTTTTGAATACCTTTAACAGTTGATTTCCTCATTAAATCTATATTTATATGTTCATTTAAATTGTTTAACACTTCTTCTTCCGTTTTATCTATAAAATCTGACACATATTCAAGTTTTAGCTCTTCAGCTTTGTTAGTAAGCTCACCTTGTATAATTTTTCCTTTTCTTTCAAGTTCTAAAATTACTCTTTTTCTAAAATTAGAAATAACTACTATATGTTTCGACATATTTTCATTTAATATTTTTATATACTCTATATCTCTTTTTTCATCATCTTTAAGCATATTATTCTTTATTTTTAAATATTTATTATACTCTTGAAGATGAATTAGATATGATTTTGAAAGGCTGCAACATATTAAATCAATGAACTTTCTTCTCTCTTGCGGAGATCCTTTTACAATATTTATATCATCAGGCGAAAATATTACTATTGGTATATTTGCAACAATATCTGATATCTTAGTTACTTTCACATCATTTATTTTTATTTGCTTTCTACCTCTTCTATCTAAAAAAATCTCTTGCTTATTATTTTCTCCATCTACTTCATACTCCATAGTTATTCTATAATAATCTTTATCAAAATTTATAGTATCTATATCTTTCTGTGTTCTATATGTCTTTGCATAACTACATACATATATCGATTCAATTATATTTGTTTTTCCTTGAGCATTATCTCCTACAAATAAGTTTATCTTATTATCAAACTTTATTTCCTCATTTATATAATTTCTAAATCCCTCTAATAATAATCTTTTAATTAACATACTCTTACTCTTGTTTTAATTTTAAAGGAAGAACTATATATATATAATCATTAGTTTCAACAGGATGAATTACAGCTGGTGCTACATTTGATGTAAAATCTACTACAATTTCTTCATCATCTATTACTTTTAATGTTTCTATAAAATATCTTGGATTAAATCCAATCTCTAGTTCTTTTCCTTCAACTTCTGCTATAACATCTTCTTTAGCATCACCTGTTTGACTTACGCAGCTAAGTGTTATTCCATCTAAAGTTATCTTCATTTTAACAGGAGATTTTTTATCTTTATCTACACTTTCTTTTGCAAAAAGTGCTACTCTTTCAAATGCATCTAATAAACTTTTAGTATTAATCTTTATTCTAGTTTCTTTATCAGCTGGAATAATATTATTATAATTTAAAAATTCTCCATCAATTATTCTACTTATAATTGTACTATTTCCTACCTCAAATAATGCTTGATTGCTATTTTTTCCAATTTTTATATTTTCCTCATCTGAATTTAATATTTTTAATATTTCATTTAATACTTTACCAGGTATAATTGCTTTAAAGTCATTTACTGGGCTGTTACTCATATATTTTTTTATAGCTAGTCTAAATCCGTCTAAAGCTACAAGTGTAAGTACATTATTTTCAACTTTTAAAAGAGCTCCTGTATATGTAGGTCTGTTTTCATCTGTGCTTACAGCGAATATAACTTTCTTAATCATATCTCTAAATACTGATTGATTTATTTCTACACTACTTTCAATAGTAAATATTGGAAGTTTTGGAAAATCTAATGGATTCATAACAGCAAGTTTAAATACACCATTTATACTTTTTATAGTGAACATAGAGTCTGTTGCTTCTAAATCTACTTCTTCAGCTTCTAATCTTCTCATTATTTCATTTAACATCTTTATATCTACTACTGTAGATCCTTCTTCTTCAATATTACATTTAATTATATGAGTACATCCCATTTCTAAATCATATGTTGTAAGTTTTATTTGTGAGTTATATGCTTCTATAAGCACTCCTTCAAGGATAGGCATCGTTGTTTTACCTGATGCTGTTTTTGATACAATATTTAATCCATTTATTAATTCTTTTGTTGAACATTTTATCTTCATTTTTTCTTCTCCTCCTAATATTTTATAAAAAGTTTTCCACATATTCCACATATTCCACATTTTCCACTGTGGAAAATTTTTAAGCTCGCTTATATAAATATATATTATTAATATAGTATAATAATATAGTAGTAGTAGTAGTAGGTTTTGTTGAAAGTGTGGAAAACTATCTCAAACTACTCATATTAAGCAAAAGCTTATTGTGGATAATTCTGTGGAAAACATGAAAATCTTTCCACAAACAAAAGTTTAAAGTGTGGAAAACTCAAATTTTAAAAATTTTCCACAGTTTTTCCACTAGTTTTCCACGTGGAAAATGTGGAAAACTTTTTCTTTTGTAACAATAATGTAATATTAAAGAAATCTGTGAAATAATTACCCTCTACTCCGCTATAGATAGCTGTTTTTTGAGTTCATCTATTATATTTTTCATCTCAGGGTCCTTCTCATATTCTTCTGTTATCTTACCATATGCATATAGTACTGATGAGTGATCTTTTCCACCAAAGTCCTTCCCTATTTGTGGAAATGATAAATCTATACAGTTTCTACATAGATACATAGCTATTTGTCTTGGTTTTGATATATTGTTTGACCTTTTATCACTTAACAAATCTGACACTTTTATATTAAAAAATTTAGCTACTACTTGCATGATTAATTTGCTAGTTAATACTTTAGTATTTTTTACAAGTATTGATTCGATTGTATTTTCAACAACTGAATCTGGTATATCTCCATTAGTAAATGATGAATATGCTATAAGTTTATTAAATACGCCTTCTAGTTCACGTATATTAGAATCCATTTTTGTTGCAACTTTAACTAGAACATCATCATCTATTATATACCTCCCTACTTCAGTCTTTTTCCTAAGTATTGCAAGTCTAGTCTCATAGTCTGGAGACTGCAAATCAACAGAAAGTCCCATTTCAAATCTTGATATTAGTCTTTCTTCAAAATCCATTATGTCTTTAGGTGGCTTTTCTGATGTTAAAACTATTTGTTTATCACTTTGGAAAAGTGCGTTGAAAGTGTGGAAAAATTCTTCTTGGCATTTATATTTACCAGCTAAAAATTGAACATCATCTATTAAAAATAAATCTACATTTCTATATTTATTTCTAAAATCTTCATGTGTGTTTTGAGTATTTTTCATCATAGCTGTAACAAGCTCACTTACAAACATGTCTCCTGTTGTATATATTATTTTAGCATCTGGATTTTTTGCTTTTATTTCATTACCTATTGCCTGCATTAAATGTGTTTTTCCAAGTCCTACTCCACCGTATATATATAATGGATTATATTTTGTGCCAAGTTCTTGAGTTACAGCACTTGCTGCTGCAACTGCAAATCTGTTATTAGAGCCAACTACATAATTCGAGAAAGTATATTTTGGATTTAAGTTAGAACTAATACTTTCTATATTAGAGCTTGTCTCTTTAGCAATACTTACTGAATTTTCAATATTTGTAACTGTAGTAGGTTCTTTTACTCTTACATTATTACTTGAAGCATTATTTTCTTCTACTTCAAATTCATCTTCTGTTTGCTCTGGAATATTCGATTTTGACTCAAAAGTTATTATATAGTTTTTATTTGTTATATGTTTTATTGAGTTTTCAATTAAATCCAAATATTTCGTTTTACAAATTCCTATATGGTATTTAGATGGTGCAAGAAGACATATTGTGTTTTCGTCAGTAAGTCTTGGTACCATCACATTTACATATGTCTTAAATCCCATAGGTGAAATCTCATTTTCTATAAGCTGCAAAGCCTTGTCCCATATCTCTATAATATTATCTTGCATATACTCCTCTCCTTTATTTTAAACCAATGTTTTAAAAAGTTTTCCACAGAGTTTTCCACAGCTGTGGAAAACTTTTGTATATTTAAAAATTACTTTTAAATTTATTAACATAAAATGTGTGGAATCTTGTGAAAACTTTGTGAAATCTTTAATAGTTTAAAACTAGAAATAATATATCATATTTGATGTTTAAATTCAAGTTTTTTTATAAAAAAGGAAAATTTAATTTTTTTGAAAAATGTATTGCAAAATGAAACAATAATGGCTAGAAGTATGCTATCGATTTTTAGGTTAATTAAGTACTATTGTAACTTAGTTTTTCAATAATTTTAGATGCTCTATTATTTTTCTAATAAATTCTTATTGTTAACTATTCATATTAAAAATAAGATTAATTTAATTAAAATGCTTGACAAAATACATATGCTAATGTATAATGTAATAGTAATTTTGAAAATTATGTGAAGATAAAAGCTTCATATTTTTTAGATAGAGCAGTTAGGGAGGTGCTAAGTAAATATGAAAACAACTTTTAACCCAAAGAAAATAAAAAGAGAAAGAAACCATGGCTTTATGAAAAGAATGTCTACTGCAAATGGTAGAAATGTATTAAAAAGAAGAAGAGCAAAGGGAAGAAAAGTACTAAGTGCTTAAAGCTAGTTTTATAAGTAGGTGGGTATGTTTTCATATCCACTTATCTGTTTTTTGGGGTGTACAGTAATATGCATTATACTAGAGTAATAAAGAAAAAGGGAAGTTTTAGATATTTATTTAATAAAGGAAAATCTGTGAGAGGAAAGAAAATAACAATTTACTATTCTTTTATAAATAAAAAATATAATACTTTCGGTGTATGTGTATCTAAGAAAAATGGAAATAGTGTGAGTAGAAATAAAATAAAAAGATGGGTGAGAGAAGTATACAAAATAAATGAAGAGTCTTTAAAAAAAGGCTTAAATATAGTATTTTTAGTAAAAAAAGATGTAACATTTAAAAATGCTAATTACAATGAATTAAAATTAGAAATAGAAAAGTTACTTCTTGAGGAAAAGTTATATGAAAATAATTAATATTCCTAGAAAAATTGCTATTTTACTTATTTCTTTTTATCAAAAACACATTTCAATTGGTACAAAGAAAAATTGTAAGTTTTATCCAACTTGTTCAGAGTATTCTAAACAAGCTTTTGAAAAATATGGTTTCATAAAAGGGCTGGTTTTAAGTATAAAAAGGATAATTAAATGCAATCCATTTTCAAAAGGTGGAGTAGACTTGTTAAAATAAAAATGGAGGAAAAAAATGGGATTTTTAGCTAGCATACTTGGTAGGCTTATACAGCTTATTTATCAAATAACTGGAAATAACTATGGCTTATCAATTGTTATATTTACAATAATTACTAAGCTTATATTATTACCACTAAATATTAAACAAGCAAAATCGACAGAAGCTATAAATAAAGTAAAGCCACAGTATGATAAAATAATGGAAAAGTACAAAAACAATAAAGAAAAACAAGCAGAAGAAATAACAAAATTATATGCAGAAAATAAAGTAAGTCCTATGGGTGGGTGTTTACTTGCACTTATACAAATACCTTTAATATTTGCAATGTTCTACATAGTAAAGCAACCGCTTACTTATGTACTTAATGTAAATAGTGAAGATGTAAGAATATATACAGCAGAATATTTAAATGTGGAAGACCCATCTACTATCACGGATAATCAAATGAAACAATATGAAATACAAATTGCAAAGGAAAATAATTTACTAAACATGAATTTTCTAGGATTAAATTTAGGAGATATTCCAGGAAACGCATTTAATCAAGATGAAAATCAAAAAGCACCTATGGTTACTTTAATAGTACCAATACTTTCATTTGTACTATCTATTGTTCAAATAAAATTAAATAAGAAAAATAGTGCTCAAAGCGGAGTTACTGAAGAACAAGCTGAAATGCAAAAATCTATGAATCTTATGATGCCACTTCTTTCAGCATCAGTTTCTTATGCAACACCACTTGCACTTGGAATATATTGGCTTTTAGGTTCTGTGTTTGCTATTTTCCAGCAAATAGTTATAAAAAATATTATGGGAAATAGTGAGTTAAAAAAAGAAGAAAAAAGCCTTATGTTAAATTCTGATAAAGGAGGAAAAAAAGATGAATAATACTACTGAACAAATAGGAAAGACCGTTGAAGAAGCAATTAGAAAAGGATTAGAAGAACTAAAAGTTGCAAGAGATGACGTTATAATAGAAGTTCTTGAAGAGCCACAAGCTGGAGGGGTTCTTGGAGTTTTATCGCAGAAACTTGCAAAAGTTAGACTTACAGTTGACAAGAAAGTATCAAAAGAAGTTTTAGAACATACTAGAGAAAAAGTTGAAGAATTTTTAAAAGAAATGTTTAAAATAACTGGAGATGAGGATGTAAAATATACTTGTGAGCAAAATGGTAAACAAGTTTTAGTAAGAATTGAAGCAGAAGATCCTAAACATTTAATAGGTCATAAAGGAAAAACTATCGAAGCACTTCAGTCAGTACTAAATTCTATTCTTCAAAAAGATTCTGAGGAGTGTGCAAAGGTATTTCTTGAAATTAACGATTACAAAAAACAAAAAGAAGCCAAACTTAAAGCTTTAGCAAATAAAATGGCAAGAAATGTTTTAAAATTTAAGAAACCAATAAGACTAGAGCCAATGTCTGCATATGAAAGATTAATAATTCATCAGGAGCTTGCAAATATGAAAGATATTCAGACAGAAAGTATTGGTGAAGAGCCAAGAAGAAGAGTAGTTATAAGTAGAAAATATAATAGATCTTCATATAGACCATATTAATAATTTAAAAAATCGGCTATTTAAAGCTGATTTTTTTCTTAAGAAAAGAGGAAAGGTTATGTCGACTATAGCAGCGATTGGAACTGCTACTGGAAGTAGCGGAATTAATATAATTAGAATAAGTGGAAAAGATTCCCTAAATATTATAAATAAAATCTTTTCAAACAAAGATAAGCTTTGCCCAAACGAAATACACTATGGAAAAATAATATATAATGGAGAAAATGTTGATAATGTACTTGTTTCATATTTTAAAGCACCAAATTCATTTACTGGTGAGGATATAGTAGAAATAAACTGTCATGGTGGAACGTACATAGCTAAAAATATATTAGAAATTGTGCTAAAATGTGGAGCAAGATTAGCAGGGCCAGGAGAGTTTACCAAAAGAGCTTTCTTAAATGGAAAAATGGATTTATCTGAAGCAGAAGCAACCATTGATTTAATAAACTCAAAAACAAATCTTGAAGCAAGAATTGCAAGCTCTCAAATGAGTGGAAAGCTAAAAGATGATATAGTAAGTATAAGAAGTAAAATGATCGATATTCTTGCACATATTGATGTTAATGTTGATTATCCTGAGTATGATTATGAGCAGCTTTCAAATGATAATATAAGTATTTTTTTAGAAGAAGAAATAAATAGACTTAAAAAACTACTCTCTTCATATGAAGAAGGTAAAGTTATAAAAGAAGGAGTAAATGTTGCTATTTTAGGAAGACCAAATGCTGGAAAATCATCACTTCTTAATAATCTAGCTCAAGAAGATAGAGCAATTGTTACTGATATTGAAGGAACTACTAGAGATGTAATCTCTGAAACAGTTAATATAGGAGATTTGATTTTAAATATTTTTGATACTGCTGGAATTAGAGAGTCTAAAGATGAAATAGAAAAAATTGGAATAGAAAAAAGTTTCAAAATATTAGACAAGGTAGATTTAGTATTATATATTATTGACCCAGGAAAAGAAATTGATGAAGAAGAAAAAAATATTCTTTCAAAAATTGAAAATAAAGGATTAAAAATTATATACCTAATAAATAAGATGGATAAATATGAAAAAACAATTTTTGATACCATTTTGAATGAAATAAATCAAAATGAAGAAAAAGAAGTGATATTAATTTCAGCAAAAGAAAATTTAGGAATAGAAGAATTAAAAAATAGAATTAAACAAATGTTTTTGAAAGACTTTTTAAATAATACATCTGAAAATGTGATTGTAAATTCTAGACATAAGGATTTGATCCAAAAATCTTTAGATATGCTTTTTAAAGCAAAAGAAGAGATTAATAATTCTGTTCCTATTGATATGGTTTCAATAAGTATAAAAGAATCTGCTAGATTACTTGGTCAAATTATTGGAGAAGATATAGATTTAGATGTTGCAAAAAGGGTATTTGATAAATTTTGTATAGGAAAGTAGGTGTTAGATTTGAGTTATGAATCTAGTGAAGAATATGATGTTGTAGTTATAGGTGGTGGACATGCAGGGTGCGAAGCAGCACTAGCTAGTAGCAGAATGGGTATGAGAACAGCAATGTTTTTAATAAACATGGACACTCTTGCTAATATGCCTTGTAATCCAAGCATTGGTGGTACATCAAAAGGACATTTAGTTAAGGAAATTGATGCTTTAGGTGGACAAATGGGAAAAAATGCTGATAAAACTTTTTTACAATCTAAAATGCTTAATACATCAAAAGGGCCTGCTGTATATTCGCTTCGTATGCAGTCAGATAGGAAAATGTATCATATTGAGATGAAGAAAACTGTGGAAAATGCCAAAAATTTAGATGTATATCAAGCAGAGATAACTGACATTATTACAGATGGAAATAATAAAAAGATAATTGGTGTTAAGACTAAAATAGGTGCAATATATAAAACTAAAACTGTAGTTATTGCTACAGGTACATATCTAAAAGGAATGGTAATTATTGGAGAAGTTTTTTATGAAAGTGGACCTGATGGAGTGTTTCCTGCAAAACAATTATCTGATAGTTTAAAAGAGCATGGCATTTTTCTTAGAAGATTTAAAACTGGTACACCAGCAAGAATTAATATTCATAATATGGACTTAAATAAAATGGAAGTTCAAAAAGGAGATACAAATATTTCACTCTTTTCTTTTGAAAATGAGGAAAATGAAGTGCTAAGAGATAGACCTCAAATTGATTGTTATCTTACATATACTAATGAAGAAAATACTCATAAAATAATACTTGATAATTTAGATAGAAGCCCTATATATAGTGGAAAAATAAAAGGGATTGGTCCTAGATATTGTCCTTCTATTGAAGATAAAGTAGTTAGATTTAGAGATAAATTAAGGCATCAAATATTTATTGAGCCACTTGGAAAAGACACATCAGAAATGTATATTCAGGGAATGTCATCATCTATGCCAGAAGAGGTACAAATTCAGATGTATAGAAGTCTTCCAGGACTTGAAAAAGCAAAACTTATGAGACCTGCTTACGCTATTGAATATGATTGTATTGATTCTACTATGCTTAATTTGAATTTGGAATATAAAGATATTGAAGGATTATTTTTTGCGGGACAGGTAAATGGAAGCTCTGGATACGAAGAAGCTGCAGCTCAAGGATTAATGGCTGGCATAAATGCAGCTTTAAAAGTTCAGAATAAAGATCCTTTAATACTTGATAGATCAGAAGCATATATTGGAGTTCTTATAGATGATTTGGTTACTAAAGGAACAAATGAGCCGTATAGAATGATGACGTCTAGGGCAGAATATAGACTACATTTAAGACAAGATAATGCAGACTTAAGGCTTAGAGAAAAAGGATATAATATAGGGCTTGTAAGTGAAGAAGTATATAATAAATTTTTAGATAAAAAAGAAAAAATAGAAAAAGAAATTGAAAGAATTAGAAATTTAAATATATATCCAACAACTGAAACAAATTCTATTCTTGCATCTCTTGGAACTAATCCTATTGATAAAGTGTATAAAGCAAGCGAACTACTTAAAAGAAATGAAGTTAAATATGAGAATATAATTGAGATGGATGGAAATGATGTTAATCTTCCAAAGGCTGTTAAAGAAGAAGTAGAGATACAAATTAAATATGAGGGATATATAAAACTTCAAAAAGAACAAATAGATGAATTTAAGAAGTTAGAGGAGAGAAAGTTATCACAAGATATCATATATTCTGATATAAAGGGGTTAAGTTTGGAAGCAAGACAAAAATTAGATAAACAAAAGCCTACTTCTATTGGCCAAGCTTCAAGAATATCTGGCATATCACCTTCAGATATTTCAGTTCTTCTTATATATCTAAACCAAAATAAAAAATAGGGGGTTTTCACGTGAAAATAATTTCAAACGAAAATTTTGAAAATGAACTAAAAAATATTGCAAAAGAATATGATTTCGAATTAAGTGATTCAGTGTGTAGAAATTTAAAAATATATAAAGAGTTACTTATAGATTGGAATCAAAAAATGAATTTGACTAATATAACTGAAAATTATGATATAATTATAAAACATTTTATAGACTGTATGCAATTACTTAAATATATTGATGAAAAAGATAAAGTAATTGACGTTGGCACTGGAGCAGGAATGCCTGGTATGGTAATTGCAATTTGTTTTGAAGATAGACTTAATATAACACTGTTAGATTCGTTAAATAAAAGATTAATATTTTTAGAAGAAGTGAAGAAAACATTAGGTTTAAAAAATGTAACTATAGTTCATACGAGGGCAGAAGAAGGAGCACACGAAACAGAATATAGAGAAAAATTTGATGTAGTTGTTTAAAGAGCACTAGCAAGTCTTAATAATCTTTTAGAATATACTTCAGGATATTTAAAAGTAAATGGAAAAATGTTATTTATGAAAGGAAATAATTGTTTAGAAGAAATAGACTCTGCAAAGAATGCAATGAACATTTTAAATTGTAAATTAAATAATATATATAACTATGATTTAAAAACTCAAACAGAAGAATTAAGTAGAAGTATTTTAGAGATTATAAAGTATAAAAAATTACTAGATAAGTATCCTAGGAACTTTGGACAAATGAAGAAGAAACCGTTATAAATTAGCAATTAAAATATTTTAAAAAGAGAAAATTAAAAAAATATAAATTTTCTCTTTATTTTTTTTGTTAAATGTAATATAATATAGCCGAGGTGAAATTATGGCAAGAGTAATATCAATAGCAAATCAAAAAGGTGGAGTGGGAAAAACTACTACATCAGTTAATTTAAGTGCATGTCTTGCAGAGAAAGGAAAGAAGGTCCTTATAGTAGATACTGATCCACAAGGTAATGCTACAAGTGGACTCGGACTTGAAGCACACGAGGATAAATCTGTATATAATGTACTTATTGATGAGATACCAATGGAAGAAACAATACAAGGGACTATGATAAAAAAATTGGATATATGCCCTGCTAATATAAACTTAGCTGGTGCAGAGGTTGAACTTGTGTCAATGGTATCAAGAGAGAATAGATTAAAAAGAGCAATAGACGAAGTAAAAGACAGATATGATTATATAATTATAGACTGTCCACCATCACTTGGACTTATAACACTTAATGCATTTACTGCATCAGATAGTGTACTTGTTCCAATACAATGTGAATACTACGCATTAGAAGGATTAGGACAACTTATAAATACAATTAAGCTTGTTCAAAAACATTTAAATCAAAATTTAGTAGTAGAAGGAGTTGTTCTTACTATGTTTGATGCAAGGACAAACTTATCTACAGAGGTAGCGATTGAAGTAGAAAAATATTTTGGAAATAAAGTGTTTCAAACTATTATTCCAAGAAATATTAGATTAAGTGAAGCGCCAAGTCATGGACTTCCAATCAACCTATATGATAAAGACTCAAAGGGTGCAGAAACTTATAAAAACTTAGCTAAAGAACTTATGGCAATTAATGAAAATAAATAATAGGAGGTGTATATATGGCAAAAAGTCTTGGTAGAGGATTAAATGCCTTCTTTGGTGAAGATGAGGAAGTAGTTCAAAACATAGCAAGTGGAACAAAAACTAAAGAAGAAAAGAAAGAATTAGAAAAAGTAGTTGAATTAAATATAACTGAAGTTGAGCCAATGCTTAACCAGCCTAGAAAAATATTTGATAAAGAAAAATTAGAAGAACTTGCAGATTCAATAAGAGAAAATGGAGTACTTCAGCCTATAATTGTTGTAAAAGATGAATCTGGGTATACAATAGTTGCAGGAGAAAGAAGATGGAGAGCTTCAAAGATTGCAGGACTAAAATCTATCCCTGCAATAGTAAAGGATTATACTGATTCTAAAAAGAAGCAAGTGGCTTTAATTGAAAATATACAAAGAGAAGATTTAAACATAGTAGAAGTTGCAAGAGCGATAAAAGAACTTATGGATATTGATGGATATTCACAAATAGAAGTTGCTAAAATAACAGGGAAAAATAAGTCGACAGTATCAAATATAATGAGACTTCTAAAACTTCCAGATCAAATTTTAAATTATTTGCTTGAAGGAAAAATTGTGGAAGGACATGCAAGAGCACTTCTTGCTCTTGATAGTAAAACAAAACAATTAGAGCTTGCAGATAAAATAGTAGCTAAAAAGTTAACTGTTAGAGATGTGGAAAGAATAGTTTATAGAAGTAATGAATATGTAAAGAAAGTGGAAAATAAACCTGAAAATGAATTTTATTATAAGAAGATAGAAGAAAGATTAAATACATATTTTGGATACAAAGTAAAATTAGATACATCTAAAAAACATCAAAGGTTAGTAATTGAGTATAATGACCAAGATGGGTTAGATGAGCTTTTAAGTAGATTAAATATTGAAATGTAGGGAAATATAATTCCCTATATTTTTTTATGCAATTTTTATAAAAATTATATAAATTTACTTGACAACTCTTAAAAAAAAAGTTATAATATAGACGTAGCGTTTGGAAGAGTGTCCGAGTGGTTTAAGGAGCCAGTCTTGAAAACTGGTGATATCGAAAGGTACCGTGGGTTCGAATCCTACCTCTTCCGCCAGTTTTATATTTTTAGTGGTTAATGCCACTTTTTTAATAGTTTGGAGAGTTACCCAAGTGGTGAAGGGGACAGTTTGCTAAACTGTTAGGTCTCGTTTAGGGGCGCGAGGGTTCGAACCCCTCACTCTCCGCCAGATATATGTAAATAAGCAGAATAATTCTTTTTTTGTATAGTTGTTAATATATAATGTAAGTAAAAAGATAAGATTGATACTAATATTTTGAAGGATGTAAAATTAGAAAAGCTATTGATATAGAGCTATGAAGATATATAGAAAGACGGATGAATTAATTTAGGTAAATTATTTTGCTATTTTTTTTTTTTTGATGTAAAGTATTTGGCTTTGCATTTTTTTTATAAAAAATATGTAAATGTAATTTTAATATGTGTAAGAGGAAGGAGAAAAATGTTAAATCAATTTTCAAGGACAGAATTATTAATAGGAAAAGAAGGAGTAGAAAAATTAAAAAGAGCAAAAGTTGCTTGTTTTGGAATAGGTGGTGTAGGCTCTTATGTTATAGAAGGCTTAGCAAGAGCAGGCATTTCTAATTTTATACTAGTAGATGATGATAAAGTTTGTTTAACTAACTTAAATAGACAAATTATTGCATTAAGAAGTACAGTTGGAAAATCTAAAGTAGAAGTAGCAAAACAGAGAATATTGGATATAAATAAAGATGCAAATGTTGAAGTATATCAAGAATTTTTTACTAAAGAAAGTAGAGAAATCTTAGACAGTTCAGTTTCATATATAGTTGATGCAGTAGATACAGTCACAGCAAAAATTGAGTTAGTTGTTAGAGCAAATAATTTAAATATTCCTATTATTTCTTGTATGGGAACGGGAAATAAACTAGATCCAACTAGATTTGAAGTAACAGATATATATAAGACAAGTGTGTGTCCTCTTGCTAAGGTTATGAGAAAAGAGCTAAAAAAGAGAAATATTAAATCTTTGAAGGTTGTATATTCAAAAGAAGAACCTATAAAAATTGATGATACTTTGGAGAGTAGTTGTAAGACAGGGTGTATATGTCCACCAGGAACTGTAAGAAAATGTACAAATAGAAACCAAGTGCCAGGTAGTATTTCATTTGTTCCTTCTGTTGCGGGATTAATTATTGCATCAGAAGTAATAAAAGATATTTTGAAAAAAGATTTACCAGATGAAGGAAAAGCCATAGGAACTAAAAAAAGAGTATATAAGCTTAGTAATAAGAAGTATGAGTTAAAAAAATAAAATAAGCACTGAAATAAGCATTAATTTATTTCAGTGCGTTAATTTAAATCAAATCAAGTAGTGCTGATAAAAGCTTTTTCCATCTCTTCAGATTCAAAAGTGATATCGAAATTTGAGGATATTTTTTCGGTAATAATTTTAAGCTTTGCTATAGCTTTTATTTGTTTGAGTGTGAGCTCTTCGAAAGCATCACTTTTGGTAAAAGCTTCAAACAGAGCCTTTTCATCTTCTTCTGATACCTCGACAGTAAGTTCTGTATTGTCTAATTCAAAGCTACCATTTTGGTAAACGAATATAGATATTTTACTTAATTCCTGTATCCTATTCATTACAGATAAAAGCTCAGAGTTTTTAAGAGCTATTTCCTCATTGAACTTTTCAGCCTGCTTAGAGATGTCATCAAGCTCGTTAGAAAGATTAGTAATTACTTTTTCATGACTTTCAATCTGCTTAAGCATCTCTAAAAGTGCTTCTTTTTCTTCATTTAACGAAGAATATACCGATTTTCTTTTTCTGTATAATTCTTCTCTTTCATTTTCCAAAGAAGCTATGTTTTCTTCTAAACTAGACTTTTCTTCTTCTAACTTTTGCAGTTCAAGACTAGGGTTAGTCTCTAAAGGACTATCTGTAGTGAACTCACTTTCACTATCAAGGACTAATATTGCACCATCATTTAGTTCTGTATCAGAACTTTTCTTAGAGCGTTTAGCTTTGCGCTTTTCGTTTGTTTTGAGTGATGCAATCATTGCCCGACAAGCTCTAGAATTGAATGTATCATGTAAAGCCTCTGTAAACTCTTCAGAGCTCATTTCTAATTTTTCTGCAAAATCCTCAATTGTCCAGCCTTTTTTCAAATTTTCGTTTATAAATCTTGATTCGATTTTATGCATTTTTTTCTCCTTCCACACATTCTTGTACCTTTTCAATTAAAGAATATAATTTCATTTTACTGCTTGAGCAAATTGATATTAACTCTTCTACTGAAGTACTTGAATAATTGCTATCCTTTCTATTTGTTATAATATGTGGCTTGTGAACTATGTCAAGTAGAGCAGAGCGCTCTACACCATTTTGGTCTGCAATCTCTTGCAAACGATTGTAAATGGTATGAGTTGACAAACCGTATTTTTCAGCAATTTCAGCTATTGAAAGACCTTTACTCCGAAGATTTATAAAGTTCTTCAGCATTAGCTGTGTGCGCTTAGAAAGTTTTGAATCCAAAGTTATCATCCTTTCTGATTACATAAAGATTTTTGCTTGAATTTTACTATTCTATTATACTATGATTTACATAATATGTCAATATGTAATGATAAATAAATTGTATTTTTTTATAAAAAAATGTACTTCAATTTACCCAATTAGTTGGTAAAAAATAATATTCTTAATCATAAGAATTTAAATACTAATTACTATTTGATTTTAGATTGCTTTCTTCTTCTTTTTGTTTTATTATTTCAATTAATTTATTTTCTAATTTTTCAGGTATTACAATCTCATTATACAATTTTTTCATATAGTTATTAAATAAATCTTCTTTCATTTGAATCCTCCTTTAACAAATATTTTAAGTATTATAGCATGTTTGATATAAAATATCAACCTATTTATACTCATAAATAGAGTATATTTGAACAGTATAAAAAATTCTTTTTTATTTATATAATTTACATATAATATGAGTGTGCGGAGGTTATTAAGATGAGTGCTATAAATAGGTTATATGATATTAATAATAGAGCAAGAAAAAGGTCTATAAATATTGATGATTCACTATATAAGGAGTTAATAATTTTAACTCAAAATAAATTTGATGCAAATGTTAGTGAATTAATAAATATTGCAATTGAAGAATATTCAGAAAAGAATAGTCCTGCTTATTATGGAAAGCCTGAAAGTGAGACGGTAACTTATAGAAGTATTATGCTAAGAGAAAGTAATTTCAAGTGGCTTAAAATAACTAAGAAACAAACAAGAATATCTATTACTAGATTATTAAATGGTGCAATAAAAGATTTTTTAGATTATTTAGAATAGATAATATACTTACGTGAAATCATTATTTATATAATTTTTTTATGCTTTTATTATACATAGTAATTGTATATAATAAAAAAATATCAAATTACTTCAATCTGCCAAAGTTATAAAAAATTATTATTTGATATACTTGAAGTGTAAGGAAGTGTGATTATGCAGTTATCTGATGCTATTAGAAAAAGAATAAAAAATATTATAGTAGAAAAAGATGTTAATGTATGGTATATATGCCAAAATACTGGTTTACCATGTTCAACTTTAACTACTTTTTTGAATGGTAAAACTAAATTACCTAAAATCGATACGGTACTTCATGTATGTGAAGCTTTTGATATTACACTAACAGAGTTTTTCGATGATGAAGTTTTTAATGATGTTGAATCAGATTAGAATATTCAAAATTGCAGCAAGTTATATTTGCTGTTTTTTATTTTTTTGTAGCTACATTAACAAATATATATATAATTTAAGTATATTTTAACATATATTTTTTTAAAAATCAATACTTTTAGAACAAATATATATACTATTAGTTATAAAAATGTATTAATAAAAAAATTTAGTATTTTTTTTAATCTTGCACATAATATTAAATAGGATGTGATGATATGAAAAAAATTGATTTTAAACTACTTTTTAAATTCATTATTATTGCACTAATATTTGGAGTTGTAGGCGCAATATTTGGTGGGAAGATGGATACGTTTGATAACCTAAATAAACCAAGTTTTGTACCTCCTGCAATTGTATTTCCAATAGTGTGGACTATACTGTACATATTAATGGGAATTTCAGCTTACTTAATATGCACAAATAACACTGATG
This sequence comes from Clostridia bacterium, assembly GCA_017478805.1. Taxonomy (GTDB): domain Bacteria; phylum Bacillota; class Clostridia; order TANB77; family CAG-465; genus RGIG5057. The sequence continues at coordinate 63,113 of JAFVCY010000010.1, read as the reverse complement.
AAAAATTTAGAAAAAGAGCAATAGCTATTTATACACTTCAGCTTGCTATAAATGCTTTATGGCCGTTATTTTTCTTTAGGTTTAATATGCTTGGCTTTGCATTTTTCTGGTTATTACTACTTTTAGGAATAGTGCTTGTTATGTTTATAAAATTCTTTAAGATAAGTCCAGTTGCAGGATATTTACAAATTCCATATATTATTTGGCTTGTATTTGCAGGTATTCTTAACTATACTATCTATACTATGAATTAACTTAAATTAACGCATTATGTATTTATATATATAGTGCGTTAATTTTCTTGAAAAAAATATTATTTAGTATATAATATAAAAAAGAAGAGGTTGTTATATGAAGGAATTATCTAAAGAAGAAAGAGAAGAAATAAAGAGACTAAGGAAAGAAAAAGATTTTGATAAAATATATTTTAAATATGGAAGAGATGTGTTTTTGAGATATGTTAAAGATGGGTATAGGAAAGCTGATATAAAGAAACTACTAGAAGAAAGAAGATTTTTAGATATATATAATAAATACGGTGAAAAAGAATATAACAAGTATTTAAGTATAGTAAAACGTATGGATAAAAAATATGAAAAAAGTTTTGAAGAAACATCTATGATGCTAGTATCAGTTTCAAAAGTAAAGCATTTTTTTAAAAGCTTAGTTGCTTCTTTTGTGGCACTGACTTCAACAGTATTACCTACAGCTACAGGTGTTATGATAGATAATATGAATAGAATTTCTATCGAGCAAAATTCAGAAAAAGTTGAGGAATATTTAGATGATGTAAAAGAGTACTCAGAGAATATTAAGAAAATAGCCAAAAAAGAAAATTATTCTGATTTAGATATATTTATGAAATTAATGGATGACATGTGGGAAGGAATAGATGGATATAAAAGAGCAGAAAATGAGATAAATGGAGCTTTAGGTGCATCTTTAAAGTATGAAAAGGGTGGAGTTTGTAGAAATTTTGCAGATGATATTGCGACAAAGTTAAATAATATAAATGAGAAGTATAACGCAAGAAGTTTTTCAGTGAAAACTGACTTAGAAGGTGCAAAAGTTCAGCTTGCAGATATAGATATAAAACTTGCAGAAACTAATGAAACAATTGTAAATAGTGGTGAAAGCAGTAATGAGATACAAGTAAATGACAATTTGGGGTTGAAAAAAATAGCTCCAGATCATGCAATAGTTGCAGTAGATGTAACAATTGATGGAAAAGCAGTTACAATGTTTCTTGACCCTACTAACCCTTCTATAAGCGTATATACAAATGGTGAGATAAGAACACTAAATTCAGATAAAACAATTCTTGGCGTAAAATCACAATATTTAAAACTACTTATTGAAGGTGGAGAAGACTATCTAAAAAATATGTCTGCATATATTGGTAGTTATTTTTCAAATATTGATGAAAATGAATATGAAAAAATAAATGAAATGTTTGGAATAGATGCACAAAATAGGTCATTAAAAAAGGTAAGAAAAGATAAAGAAAAAAATATGACTGAAAAATTATCTAATTTAGTAGAAGATGAAATAGAAGTTTCAGGAGAAAAATACAGCATTTCATATGAAAATAATGCAAAGGAAGATTTTGAAAAATCTGAAGATAAAGAAATTTAGAAAATAATATATGTAAAATAATCACATAATATTTTAGGTGATTAATGTGTTTATACCTAAAGCTATATATTATGAAGAAAATATAGTTAATTATACGCTTGGAAAGGAGCTTCTTGAGAAATTTAAGGATATTCCAAAATTTGTTATTGAAAGCCATAACAATATATAAGAAATGAGAAAAAGTAAAAATAAGGATTTCCCAAGACTTAAACAAAATTTAATTATAGGCGTAAGAAAAACTCGGGAAATTTGTTCCAAATTACAAGGTGTCAAATTATTTAGTACCATATACTTCATCTGGTTGCACAGCAATGTGTATGTATTGTTATTTAGTTTGTCACTTCAACAAATGTGCATATTTGAGGCTTTTTGTAAATAGAGAAGAAATGCTAAGTAGAATAATAAAATTTCAAGAAAAATCAGATGATGAATTGGTATTTGAAATAGGCTCAAATAGCGACTTAGTTCTTGAAAATACTATAACGAACAATTTAGTTTGGACTATAGAAGAGTTTTCAAAAACTAAAAAAGGATTTTTAACTTTTCCTACTAAATTTCACATGATAGATGATATTTTGGATTTAAAAGGAAAAGAGAGGATTATAATTAGAATGAGTCTAAATCCAGATATAATAATAAATAATGTAGAAATTGGAACTTCAAAATTAGATGATAGAATTAGAGGGGTTATAAAGCTTAAAGAGGCTGGGTATAGAGTTGGAATTCTTATTGCACCAATAATTTTACTTGAGGACTATAAAGAAATTTATGAGCAGTTATTTATGAAAATAAAGGAAGAAATACCTGAAAAATATTTAGATGAAATTTTTTTTGAACTTATATTTATGACATATAGTTTTGTGCATAATGCGATTAATGAAGAAGCATTTCCAAATCACATAAAAATATACGAAAAAGAAAAGTTTACATCAAGAGGAAAAGGAAAGTACACGTATAAGAAGGAAATAAGAGAAGAAGGGACAATATTTTTTAAAGAAATGATGAATAAATATTTCCCTAAGAGTAAATTATTTTATATATCATAAAATATTACCACACTCTAAATATTAGAGTGTGGTAGTTTTGTTACAGTCCAAAAATGCTCAAAATTGTGGAAAAAAGTGCGTTTAAAACTGATAAAAGGCCATCGACTACCCTGTACAGGTCAGGGAGCTTCTCACGAAGTTCCGGCACAAAATGTGCTAAACAGAAGTAGATGATTGCAGATACGAAAATTTTGGTTAGCACAATTATGCATTTTGCAGCAAAACTGGATACTCCCATAAGTTCAAAATTTAAAGTTGAAGTAACATCTTTTTCAGGTGCTTTAGTGCAATTTGGGTTCTCATCCGAAATTGTGTATGCAGATGAAGGGAGCACGTAACACTCACTACTATTCCGGAAATTTGGGGAGAATTTAGCACGACTAAGACCGGTTTTTGTGTACTTGAAGTTTGGCGTTTTTGATTCTTGCTTTTTGAAAAAACTAAATGACATTTTTTTCTCCTTTTCTTCTATGCATTGTTAGCATAGATACATAACTGCTGAATCTTACATTAAATATTACAACATAATTTACATAAAAATTAAATAGAAAATAAAAATAGCTAGAAATAATATATAATTAATCTAGCTTTTTATTTTTTAACAAATCATTAAATGTGTATTTGCTACTTTCAATCTCATTTTTTTCTTCTTCAATCCTTGATAAGTAAAACTCCTTTGAGTTTTGTACAATTAGTGGTACATCTAATATTTTGTTGTATACAAAAACATCTTCCGGTGCAACAGATGTAGTTATAATTACTTCTGGCAAAATAAAATCACCAAAATTATATTTATCTATTTTGCAAAAGTCACTATTTTGTTCATTTACTACATATGCTTTTTCACTATTTAATTTTACTCTAAGTATTTCATAGCCCTCATCATTATATTTATCACAGTCTTTAGGAGAAAGGTATGCTTTAATTCCTTTTTTCTTAAGTCCCATTATTTTCTCCTCTGCATTATAAAACATTGAAATTTTAATACCATACTTTAAACAATAATCTACTTTATCTTTATCTATAAATACATATACATTTCTAATTTGCATATTAAACCTCATCTTTTTTTTCCTTTAATATTATACATACATATTTATTAGTTTTCAAGTTGTAACAAGCTATTAAATTTTTTAATATAATAAACTAGGTGAAAGATATGGTTATTTTTATTCAAAGTTTTATATACATAGTATCAATCCTTGGTATATTTTTACTCTTTTTTATACTTACAGATGAAGAGTATTATTTGGCAGTAAAAAATGATACAAAAAAAGCAAAAATCTTAGATATTTATACATATAATTTAGATGATAACGATGTAAATGATATTATATCAGAACTAGAAAAATCAAAGAAATTTGAAGAAGTGGTAGATATTGTAAACATACATGAAAGATTTGACAAAAAGTAGTAAATAATGTAAAATTACCTATGTAAAAAAAGAGGTGGTTTTACATGTACGCATACATGATAGGAAAAATAACAGATAGGTTTGAGCAGGGAATTGTTTTAGAAGTTTCAAATATTGGATATAATATTTTTATGAGTGAAAATGAGATTAATAGATTAGACGATAAAGAAGAAGTTAAAATTTTCACGTATTTTGATCATAAAGAAGAATATATGAGATTATTCGGCTTTGAAAATAAGAAAAGATTAGAATTTTTTAAAAAATTGATTTCTGTAAATGGAGTAGGTGCAAAGATGGGCATGGCTATAATGAATGCTTTAGAGGTTGAGTCGCTTGCTACAGCAATTGCAACTGATGATGTAAATGTAATTAAAAGTGCACCTGGAGTTGGTCCAAAGCTTGCAGCTAAAATAATAATAGAACTTAAAGATAAGATAGAAAATGATGAAATGATAGTTAAGAAAAATAAAATTGTTAAGAATAAAAATCTTGACGAGGCTATAGTTGCACTTAAAGTTCTTGGATATACCGATAAAGATATAAACTCATGTATTGATGAAATAGAGGTTGAATCAAAGACTACTCAAGATATTATAAAGGCATTTTTAAAATATTTAGGCACAAATAAGTAATATTTCTGAAATATTTATAGACAAAAAAATAAATTCATGGTATTATGTAATTTGTAGTGTATAAAGAGGAGAGTTATGAAAAAAGAAGAAAAAGTAAGTATAAGAAGAAATACTACAACTTCTGCAAATGATGTGTCTATTTTTAAAAACGATAGCATAATAGAATTTAAAAATGTTACAAAAGACTATAATCATGAAGTTGTAGCTTTAAATAAAGTTAGTTTTAAGATAAAAAAAGGTGAGTTTATATTTCTAGTTGGTCCTTCTGGAAGCGGAAAATCTACAATACTAAAGCTTTTAGTTAGGGAGGAGCTGGCAACTGAGGGAAATGTTATTGTAAATGGACAAGATGTAGCAAATTTAAAAGAAAAGGATGTACCTTTTTTTAGAAGAAAAATAGGTTTTGTGTTCCAAGATTTTAGGCTTCTTTATGATAGGACAGTAGCTGAAAATATTATTTTTGCTTTGATGGTAGTTGGAGCAACTGAAAGAGAGATAAAGATGCAGCTTGCAAATGTTTTAGAGCTTGTTGGACTAACTGGAAAAGAAAACTATTACCCAAATCAGTTATCTGGTGGGGAACAACAAAGAGTGGCACTAGCTAGAGCTCTTGCTACAAAACCTAGTGTACTTATAGCAGACGAGCCAACTGGAAATCTTGACCCTAAAACTGCTGATGAAATATTTAAAATGCTTGTTGAGATAAATAATAGAGGAACAACAATTCTAGTTGTAACCCATGCTAAAGATACGGTGGACAAGCTAAATAAACGTGTTATTGCACTAAGCGCAGGCAGAGTTATAAGTGATGAAAAAGGGGGGTATGCAGGATATGACTACTAGAAGCTACCTTCTTAAAGAAGGCTATGATAATTTAAAGAAAAATGCCTCAAAAACTTTTTCAACGATGCTTATTATATTTTTAACTTTATTAATTGTTGGAATATTTATAGTAATTTTCCAAAATGTAAATCATAATATAAAAGAAGTAAGAGAGCAGCAAGGCTTGCAAGCATTTATAAAAGATGGGATAAAAGAAAGTGATATAGAATATGCAAGGTCAGAAATTCTTCAAATAGAAGGTGTGAAAAGTGTCGACTATATTAGTAAAGAGGCTTCATATCAAGATGCTTTAAATGTATTTGGAGACCAGTCATACTTCTTAGAAGGCCTAGAAAAAGTAAACCCTTTTCCAGCATCATTTATTGTTAGGTTTTATAACATTGAAGAGGCAAATGCTATAAAGGAAAAAATAGAGAAAATAGATAATATATATAATGTACAATTTAATGAGGGAACAATTAATGCTGTAATTATTATCTCAAGAATAGCAAATATTTTCTTAATATCAGTAGGCTCTGTGATGCTTATAGTTTCAATGTTTATTATATCTAACACAATAAAACTTGCAGTATATTCAAATAAAAGAGAAATATATATAATGAGATATATTGGAGCAACAAATTCGTTTATACGTAAACCATTTATCTATGAAGGGATAATAATGGGAGTAGTAAGTAGCTTAACTTCTTTTATGACAATATCAATTGCATATGTTGTGCTATATGCAAGACTTCCTAAAGTAGGAACAAGTCTTGGAATATTTGGATTTATTCCATATTCACAGCTATGGTATCAAGTACTAATTATACTTTTAATAATCGGGTTATTAATAGGTATGATTGGAAGTGCGTTATCACTTAGAAAATATTTGAAAGTTTAGGTGATTAATATATGAAACATAAATTTTTAATAATAACACTTACTATAACGATAATAGCAAGTCTAAAGGTTATTTATGCAGATACTTTGTCAGATTACAAGCAGCAACTTTTAGAGGTTCAAGAGCAACAAAAACAAACTGCTAGTGCTTTAGAGGGAATAGACAGAGAAATAGCAGATTATATATATGATATAACAGTGCTTGATAGCGATATAACAATAGTGAGTATGAGACTACAAGAATTACAAGAAAAAGTAGATGAGATTTCAAAAAGTTTAGAAGAGCAGGAGAGCCTTCTTCAAAATTCAGCTCAAGCATATAATTCTTTAGAAGATGTGTATATGACAAGACTTAGAGTAATATATGAACATGGGATGCCTTCAATGCTGGATATTTTACTTACATCAAGTAGTTTAAACGACTTCTTTTCAAAAGCATCAGTACTTAAAACAATTATAGAATATGACAAGTCATTAGTTTCTAATTTGAAGACACAAAAGGATTATGTTGAATATGTTAAACAAAATGTTGAGTTTCAAAAAAATCAGCTTGAGCAGCTCACATATGATACTGAAAAATCAAAAGAAACTTTAGAAAATACTTTAGAGGCAAAAGAAAATAAAATAGAGGAAATGAGGTCATCAAAATCTCTTCTTGAAGCAACTGCTGTTGAGCTTGCAAAGCAAGAAGAAGAAACATCTAATAATATACGTGCAGAAATTTTAAGGATGCAAAATAGTGGAACTTTTAATGGACAGTTTTACTGGCCAGCACAAGGATTTTATACAATAACTGCAACTATGGGGTATTATGACCCATGGGGAACTGGTAGCCATACATATCACACTGGTACAGATATTGCCGGAAGTGGTATTGCAGGTACTGAAATACGTGCTATGGAAAGTGGAAAGGTCACACTTGCTAGATGGTATGGTGCTTATGGAAATTGTGTAATAATTGACCATGGAAAAAGCTTGGAAAATGGAAAAACATACAAAACGTTATATGCACATGCAAGGAGCTTAGCTGTAAGTCAAGGTGAAACTGTTGCAAGAGGACAAGTAATTGCATATGTCGGAAGTACTGGAAACTCAACTGGAGCACACCTTCATGTTGAAGTATATGAAGACAATAATCTAACAAGTGTACTAAAATTTTTCGAGTCAGTTAATTTTACATTTTTATAAAATATGTCACAAATATTTCAAAATTTAATATGTGTATAAACTTTTTTTGGCAAAAAAAAGTTAAAAATTAAAAATGTGTTGACAACATTTTAAGTTTATAGCATAATTAAAGTATAGAAATATTCCAAGGGGGAAAATTATGAAAGCAATAAATAATTTATTAAGTATGTTTAAAGGAAATCAAAATGATGATGAAATATATGATGATGAAAATATGGAGTTAGAAGATGGAGAATATGAAGCAGGATATGCAGATGAATATTCAAAATCTAAAGTTGTTCCTATGAATACAGCTATTTCATCTTCAAAGATGGTTATAACTCAGCCATCATGCTATGAAGATGTTCAAGAAATTGGTGAGTATTTAAGATGTAAAAAGGCAGTTATAATAAATTTAGAAAATGTATCAAAAGAAGATGGACAAAGAATACTTGATTTTATGAGCGGTGCAACTTTTATGGTTGAAGGTACAATTCAAAAGGTTTCAAATCTTATATATCTAACAACGCCAAGATGTGTTGAGATACAAAATGATGTGGAAAAGAAGGATTATAGCAAGCAAAAAATGAACTTTTCATGGATGAAGTAATTATTTTTCAGCACAGGTTTTTAGATTTGTGCTGAAATTTTTTATGTAAATTTTACAAAATTAGTTGAAATAAATTATTAAATGTTATATAATGTAGAAAAGTTGAGGTGTTTTTTTATGCTAACTCCAGTAGATATTGAAAATAAAATGTTTAAAAAAGTTAAAATTGGTGGGTACGACATAAACGAAGTTGAAGACTTCTTAGAAGAATTAATTGTTGATTATGAAGCTTTATACAAAGAAAATTTTGAATTAAAGGACAAGCTTGAAAAATCTGAAGAAACTGAAAATTATTATTCAACATTAGAAAGAGGCGTATCTAAAACAATTGAAAATTCTCAAAAGGCTGCTGATGATATAAAAGATAAAGCTATGCTTGAGTCTGAGCAAATAAAATCTGAAGCTGAACTTGAAGCAAAGAGAATAATTGATGATGCTAAAATGGAAAAAGATAGATTAATTACTGATGCAAAAGAAGAGGCAGAAAAAATTAAAGAAGAAGCAAGCAAGATGAAAGAAGAAACTGAAAAAGAAGTAGATGAGATAAAAGAAAAATCAAGTAAAAAAATAAATATGGGAGCAGAAGAAATTAAGCTTGAGATACGTGCTAAAGAGCTTGAACTTGAAAAGATTAAGAAAGAAATGCAAATATACAAGATAAAAGTAAAGTCTATGCTTGAAGCACAGCTTGAAATATTAAATGATGAAGAATAAAGAAATGGTCCAGGTATATATAGTATCTGGATTTTTTCTTTTCTGTAATTTGTACATTACACCGTTGAAATGAAAGTTATTATATGCTAAAATGTATATAGCAAAAAAGTTGGAGGAAGATATATGGGAAGTAAAGATGAATATGTAGTAGTATGTGATATAAAAGAGCAAGAGTTATTAAAATTTATAGAGGAGTATTATACTCAAAAAGGTAAATTTAAGATTGTAAGTTTTGGAAGTAAAGAGTTTGAAAAACTAAAAAAAGTAGATAACTTTATTTTTGAATACCCGAAAGATTCAAAATCTATGGTTACAACGCTTCAAAAAATGAAGTCAGATAATCCAGAGTTTGTTGCTACTTGTTTAGATTATTGTGATAAAAGGAAAGATGGTCAAAATACTATTTCTCCATATATGGAAGGGATGGATCATTTAGCTAGTCTTGTAGCAGAAAGCTCAGTACTTGTTCATCCTGCTTTTATTAATGCATCGACAGACAATGTATATGGCAAAAATGAGCCTGGGAAAGATTTTATGAAAGAAAATATAGAAAACTCACTCGCTTATCTTGTAAAACAGTTAGATAATGCATATAACGTAAGTCAAGATAGAGAGCTTAGAAGTAAGCTTAGCTATGATATAAAACAAATGAAACCTGGTAAAAGTCCAGCGTTAGATGTATTTTCTACATTTTTAAATGAAGTAAGAAGAGAAGTAAATAGAAGTACTATGTATAAAGATGCATATACTTCAGGGCATATTTCAAGAGTTACTGCTCTTTCTAGTGCTTTAGGACAAAAGTTGGAGCTTTCAGATGAAGATGCACAAGTATTAGAGGCTATGGCACTAATGCATGACATAGGTAAAATAATAACGCCAACTGAAGTTTTAAAGTATCAAGGTGAGCTACGTGGAGATATGAAAGATGCTATGTCAGCACATGACGATTTAGGAGGAAAGCTTTTTATATCAATGCTAGCTAATTACTACAGAGATTTTAAAACAGGCAAAAATGATAGAAAGATGCAAGAATTTGATAGAGAGTGCATGCAAAAATATGGCTTCAGAATGAATGAAGTTAAAAGTATAGATGAACTTTTAAATATACTTTCAGATAATAATTTAGTAGATGATAGTGTAAAAAAATTAATTAATGATGTGTATTGTGGAGTATCTCAGCATCATACAAAAGAATCAAAAAGGGAAAATGTGCAAAGTGGTGTAGAGACTGAAGAAGAAATAAAAAAAAGGAATCTTTTTGTAGATATAATTCAAGTGGCAGATTCGACTGATGCAGCTACATCAGATAGAGGATATAACTTCCCAAAAACATTATCTGCTCTTGCTTGCGATTTAGCTGGTGGAGCAAATCATGGAAATTATGACAAAGATGCAGTAGCAGCATTTATTTCATATTTAACTTCCCAGCCAGTAGAAGAGGCTAAAAAAGAAATTGAATTTATAGGAGTTGATGATGAGGGAAAACCAGCTAAAAAAATTGGAAGATATACAAGAAGTGATACAAGAGGTATAGGAGAGCTAGGTACATATATAGGAATGTATCTTCAAAGAGCTGAAAAAGGAACAAATATAGATGAAATATTAATTCCAAGAGTTAAAGCAGCAGTTGAAGATTATGAATCACTTGATGATGAAGATAAGGCTAAAGCCAAAACTAAAGTAATGCAAAAAATTCTATTAGAGAAAATGGATGATGAACTAAAAGCAAAAGTTATAAAGAACTGTCCTGAATTTGAAAGTTTAGAAAAAGATGAAAAAGAGCTACTTTTAAAGAAGAAATTTTTTGAAATAGTTTCTACAAAAATAAAGGGAAGAGTTAAAGAAAGTGTTGAAGCTCAAATACAAATACAAAAATCGTGGGAGCATGATGATAAATTTAATCCAGGAAGTAAGATATCAAGCTCAGATATATTGTTTGATGCAATGTATAAAGAAAAAGGTTCATTTATGACTACTGAAAGAATTGCAAGAGAGCTAAGAGGAAGAATTAGTAAGGAGCCTACAGATTTTTTCTCAGCAAGAGATAAATTGGTATATGAAGCGTGTTTAGAACTGCTGCCTGAGAAAGAGCAGGAAGAAATAAATAGTTTAGAAATTGAGGAGCAGGTAAATCAAGGTTATTTAAAACTTGAAGTAGGAGGTTCTTTAGTATATGGTATATCTCAAGCGATATATAGTAAAAAGCCACTTGGTCAAAAATATGAGGTAAAATCTAAAGAAGAAATTATGGGTTATGATATGGAAAATAGTGATAGTATTGAGGCTCAAAAAGATAAATCAGAGATAGAACAAAATATTTTTGAATAAAAGTTTACATAAATATTGCAATTCGATATTTTTTATGATATAATATTTGTGCAAGAATTTAAGGAAACTAATGGCTACGTAGCCAGAAGGAGGTTATAACTATGAAAAAGATTAATGAAAGAGAGATGAAAAAGTATTTGCCCAAAATTATAAAACTTGTGGAGGAGAATCCTGTTTGGGCAGGTTCACTCTCTGTGCTTCGACAAATCTATATGATTTGTCGTACAAGAAAAGAAGATATAACTGTAGAGGAATTTAATAATCTTATACTTAGAATTCCTTATAGTGATATCTTGATGTACCGCCAGCACGGACTTGATTTTCCGCGCAGTGGGTTTAATGAAACGTTGGAAGATTAACAAAAAAGCAGCCTTGAATTTTTATTCTTGGCTGCTTAAAGTTATTTATTTTGTCTTCCTATATATTTCCTAAAACATTTTCTACATACAGACTTGTAGCTATCATTTCCGCCAATAACTATTTGCTCACCATCTATTACCGGCTCACCGTTTATTAATCTCATATTGATAGTTGCTTTTTCTCCACAGTCACATATAGTTTTTATTTCTTCAATTTTATCTGCCATTTTCATAAGCATTTCAGAGCCTTCAAAAAACTCTTGTCTAAAGTCAGTTTTTAGACCATAGCAAATTACAGGTATGTTTAAAAAGTCAACAATGTCTGTAAGCTCTTTAACCTGTTTTTTGCTTAAAAATTGAGCTTCGTCTATAAGTATGCAATCAGGTTTATAGTTATGATTTACTACATCTAAAAAGATATTTGTATCTTTTGAAAATGTAAGGCAAGGTCTTGATATTCCAATACGTGTTGTAATTGTACTTTTTTCATATCTATCATCAAGTGAAGAAGAGTATAGAAGCACGCTCTGTCCTCTTTCTTCATAGTTATATGCAACTTTTAATAAATCTATAGTTTTACCGTGAGCCCATTGCTCCATATCTAAAATATAATTTTGCCATATTTGTCACCCACTACATTATACTCAAAACTTTGTTACAATTCAAGACAAAAAATATGTAAAAAAATATATTTATTTACTTTTCTATTGATAATTGTGCTTTAAATTGATATAATATAGATGTTTAGTAATTACATAAATTTGAAATATGTAGGGAAGTGATTTTTTGATAATAATTGGTGCAGACCATGCAGGTTTTAAGTTAAAGCACGAAATTATAGCTAAGTTAAAAGAAAAAGGCATAGAATATATAGATGTAACTGATTATGCACAAAATGATGAAGATGATTATGTAGATATAGTTAAAAATTTAACAAAAGAAGTGTTATCTAAAACTGGAAGTTTTGCTATAGCAATTTGTGGAACTGGAATCGGAATATCTATTGCATGTAACAAGATAAAAGGGATAAGAGCCGGAGCGTGCTATAACAAAGAAGTAGCTAAGAAAATGAAAGAAGATAATGACTGCAATGTTATTTGTTTTGGTGGAAGACAAGAAAATGATATAAATGAAGTCATGGAAAGAATAGATATATTTATGAAGTCGAGCTTTAAGGGTGAAAGACATGCAAGAAGACTATGTAAGATTACTGATTTAGAAGAAAAATTTGGTGAAGACGTATGACAACAGTACTTTTTATGATTTTTATAACTATTGTAATATCCGCTATTTCAACGCCACTAGTTATAAAAATGGCGGTAAGATTTGGCCTAGTTGATATACCAAAAGACTCTAGAAGAGTACACTCAAAACCTATGCCAAGAGTTGGAGGGCTGGCTATTATTATATCTATGGTAATAGGTCTTGCTGTTTACTACTTTATGACACTTAATGCAACACCTATTTCACAGCTTTCTTTAAAAGGTAGTACTCAGTTTTTAGGGTACATACTAGGTGCGTTTTTTATAGCTCTTATGGGAATAATAGACGATATATTTACGTTAAGAGCAAGGTATAAATTTATATTCCAAGTTTTGTCAGTAATAGCTGTGTATATGTGTGGAATAAGAATTGAAATATTAGATGTACCATTTTTAAGTAAAGTACCTTTAGATATACTTTCATTTCCAATAACTGGGCTTTGGGTAATAGCTATATCATGTGCTGTTAATTTAATTGATGGTTTAGATGGCCTAGCAGCTGGAATATCTTCAATAGCATCATTTGCACTTCTTACAATATTTGCTACAACATCGGCAAGTATTGAACCTATAGTTATAACATCTGTACTTCTTGGAGCACTTCTTGGATTTTTGCCATACAACTTCCACCCAGCTAAAACATTTATGGGTGATGTAGGTTCAAATTTTATAGGTTTCACAATTGCAGTTGTATCTATACTAGGGTTTGCAAAAGGATATACAGTAATTGCAGTTGTAATACCAATTCTTGCACTTGGTGTACCTGTATTTGATACTGTATTTGCAATGGTAAGAAGGGCAGCAAAAGGAAAACCTCTACTTCAGCCAGATGGTGGTCATGTTCACCATAGACTATTAAAAAGAGGATTAAATCAAAGGCAAGCAGTATATATATTATACACTATTTCAAGTATTTTATGTATTATATCAGTACTTTTAGTATCTCAAAGAGTATATAAAATAATAATACTGCTTTTTGCAGCAGCTTTATTTATAACTTTAGAGATAACTAATACAATAAAAATTAGGAAAATTAAGAAAATAGAAAATACAAGTAATAATCATTTAGAATAATTATAAATATATTGGTAATAATAAAGGAGAGGGTTTAAATGAAAGAAAAATTATTAGAAGAATTAAAACTTGCTATGAAGGAAAAGGATGAATTAAGAAAAAATACAATTACAATGTTAAGAGCAGCAATACTTCAAATCGAAAAGGATGAACAGAAAACATTAAATGATGAAGAAATTCAAGTTGTTGTATCTAAAGAAGTAAAGAAAAGAAAAGAATCTATTGAAGAATTTAGAAAGGCTGAAAGAAACGATTTAGCTGAAGACTTAGAAAAAGAAATTGAGATTTTATCTAAATATTTACCAGAGCAATTATCTGAAGAAGAAGTTGAAAAGATAGTAAAAGAAGCAATAAATGCTTTAGGTGTAACTTCTATTAAAGATATGGGAAAAGTTATGCAAGAAGTAAGGCCAAAGACTCAAGGTAAAGCAGACGGAAAGCTAGTTAGTGATTTAGTAAGAAAATTATTAGTATAAGGAGTGAAAATATATGGGTAAAATATTAAAGTATGATGATAATAGATTTAAGTCAGTATATTTATCATATAATTTTACCCTTAAGATAGCAGAAGAAGAGATTGCAAAAAGCGTAATCTCTTGTTTTGCTTTATCGAAAGGGAGTAAAAAGTATAGAACGAGTAAAGAAATTGAAAAGTATTTAGCAAGTCTTTATGGTTCAAATTTTGAAGTAAATGTAGAAAAGATTGGAGATTTGTTCAATTTTGAATTTAGGATTATTTGTGTAAATAAGAATTACTTGCCAAATGAAGAAGATGTGCTTTCTAAGTGTATAGATTTTTTAAATGAAATTATATATTTTCCAAACATTAATGATGGCAAATTTGATAATGAAATCTTTGAAAGAGAGAAGAAGACAGTTATAGATTACATTGAAAAAAGAAAAGATGAAAAAATAAAATACGCTGTTTCAAGAGCAGAAGAGCTGATTAACAAAGGTACAACTGCAGGAGCTTTTGTGTATGGTGATTTAGAAGAAGCAAAAAATACAAGTAATGAAGATTGCGTACGTTCATATATGAATATTATAAATAACTCGCTAAAGACGGTAGTTATATCTGGAAATTTAACTGGTTATGATAATATTGAGGATAAAATACGTGAAGTATTTGGAGATAATTTTGGTGATATAGCAAATGAAGATGAAATATTTGAAAGTATTAATTTAGAAAATGTATTTGAAAACAAAATAACTGAAGTTAAAGAAGAGATGGATACAGTTCAAGCAGCTATTTGTGTTGGTATGAAAAACTTTAAAGAGACTGAAGAGGATTATTATATTGCTAACATGTATAATGCAATTTTAGGTACAACACCTTCATCAAAACTATTCCAAAATGTAAGAGAAAAGGCGTCTCTTGCTTATACTGCTAGAAGTAGATATTATAGATTCAAGAAAACATATGTTATATATGCCGGAATTGAAAAGATGAACTATGAAAAAGCAAAAGATATTATTTTAGAGCAGATAAGTGATATGAGCAGTGGAAACATATCTGATGAAGAGTTTAATACTGCTAAAGCTTCAATTTTATCTGACCTAAAAGAATACAAAGATTCAAAATTTGCTATGGCTAAATTTTTATACATGAATTATATAACAAAAATGAGTATATCTTTAGAAGATATGATTTTAAATTTTGAAAATGTTACAAAGGAAGATGTTATAACCTATGCTAAAAATGTAGAAGTAAAGCTTATTTACTTTTTAGGAGGTGAAGCTTAATTGAACACTATTAAAGAAGAGTTTTCAAAGGAGTTAAATGAAAGAACATATAGTACGCACCTTTCAAATGGTCTTACTGTATATATTTGTAAAAAAGAAAAGCAGTCAAAGAAAATTGGTATGTTTGGAACAAAATATGGTTCTGTTCACAATGATTTTATAGATATAACTACAAATGAAAGAGTAAAAGTTCCAGATGGAGTTGCTCACTATTTAGAGCATAAATTATTTGAGCAAGAAGGTGCAAATGCTTTGGATTTGTTTTCTAAAGAAGGAATATCTTCTAATGCATATACATCTTTTGACCATACAGTATATTATTTTGAGACTGCTGATAAGTTTGATTTAGGTTTAGAGATGTTAATTAAGCTTGTAAGGACACCATATTTTACTAAAGAAAATGTTGAAAAAGAAAGAGGAATTATAGGGCAAGAAATTTCAATGTATGATGATGACCCATCTTTTTCTGTGTATTTTGAAGCACTAAAAAATATGTATCACGTAAATCCTGTAAATATTGATATTGCAGGAACAATAGAGAGTATTTCACATATTACAAAGGATATTTTGTATACTTGTTATAACACTTTCTATAACCTAAATAATATGTTTATAGTTATAATTGGTGATGTAGATGTAGAAGATACAATAAATAAAATAGAGGAGCACGTGAAGAAATATACTAGAGAAAATAGAACAAACGAGATAATTAAATACACCTTAAATGAGCCAGATAGCATTGTGAAGGATTTTTCTGAAAAGGATATGAAGTTATCTATGCCACTTATAAACATTGGGTTTAAAGAGGAAATAGCTCTAAAAAATGATGTAGTTAAAATGGATATTTTATCTCAAATAGTATCTGAAATGTATCTTGCTAAAAACTCTGATTTTTATGAGAAAATGTATAATAAAGAAATGGTTTCTGATTATATGTATATGTTTTATGAAGGAGCAAAGGAGTACTCACACTTAATTCTTACTACTGAAAGTAAATGCCCTAAAAAAGCTGCAGAAGAAATTAAAAAGTATGTAATTAATTTAAAAAATGAAAAAATAGATGAAGAACTTCTAGAAATAACTAAAAAACAGCTTTTAGGTGAGTTTATCATGAAGTCTGAAGACCCTCATAACTCATATAGAAGAATAATAGATACAATTTTAAATGAAAATGATTTGTATTATAGCATTGAATTATTAAAAAATGTTACAGTGCTTGATGTTAAAGAGTTTTTAAACAAACTAAATGAAGAAAACTGTACTGTGTCTATTGTAAAATAATGAAGTCCAGCTAGTCACAAAAATGCTAGCTGGATAGTTTTGCATAAAAGGAAAGTTATATTTAAAAATGAATAAGTTAACACATAATAATAATAATAGAAAAATACTAAATTCTATGTTATGCTATAATAAATTATAATGAGTGAGGTAAGATATGATAAACGATTATTTTTCTAAAAGAGTTAGAAATTCACTTGCAAATATTGAGGCTCC
Organism: Clostridia bacterium; assembly: GCA_017478805.1. Taxonomy (GTDB): domain Bacteria; phylum Bacillota; class Clostridia; order TANB77; family CAG-465; genus RGIG5057. Next base: position 45,913 of record JAFVCY010000010.1, on the reverse strand, counting down.
AAGACAAGATTTAACATTTAAGCAATTAAAAATATATTATGAAGAAAGTGGACTAGACTTTAATGAAAACTTCTTTAGAAATGAAAATTTGCTTACGGAAAAAGGAAAATACAATTTTACTGCATATTTATTAGCGGATGAAAACAGAATTCCAATTCATGTTGTAAAATATGCTGATACTACTAAAAATGAAATTGTTGAAAATGAGGAATATGGAAATAAATGTTTAATAACAGTAGCTTACAATATTATTAATAAACTATCTGTCGAAAATAGAACTTTTACAAAATTAAATTCTCGTGGTAGAGAAGAAGTTAAAATGTTTGACGAAAGTGCTGTAAAAGAGGCTCTTATTAATGCTATATGCCACAATGATTATTCTTACAACGGAACACCAATAGTTGAAATTTATTCAGATAGACTAGAAATTACATCTACAGGTGGCTTGCCACTAGAACTCAAAAAGGAAGATTTCTTAAAAGGTCTTGTATATAGAAGAAATAAAGAATTAATTAAGATATTTAGTGATGTTGATTTAATTGAAAATGTTGGCTCTGGTATTTTAAGAATTTTAAAATCCTATAATAAAGATTGCTTTATATTTATGGAAAACTATTTAAGAGTTTCTTTTAAATTTAAAGAAAACCCATTTGAATATGACATCGAACCAAAAATACCGAACAAGAAAACCGAACAAGAAATACCGAACAAGAAAGAAAATAAAACTTATTTTACAGTTTTGTATTGAGCCAAAAAGTGTAAAAGAAATTATGGATTATATTGGATTGAAACATAGACCAACATTGTTCTATGAATATCTAAAACCATTACTCAAAGAAAATAAAATAAAAATGACAATACCAAATCAGCCGAAAAATACAAATCAAAGATATGTTACTAACTTAAATGATAAAAATAACTTATAGTGCTAGAGTAGAATATATACAAAAATATAATCGAGCCGTTATTATACAGCTCGGTTATTTGTATTATTTCAATTAATTGAGGAAAGTTACATTGTGATTACTTCAAATTAACAAAGTGTCATGTAATATAAAGATAATATATGGTTTTAAAATGTAAGATTTTAGCAATATAATTGAAGATAACGTTACTATATCTATTATAAGGTAACAAAGCCCGAGCTAGCTAGTTTTGCTTGTATTTACAACTTCATAAAGCATTTTTCCTTAATAAATTTTTTTATATTTTTAGTGTCTTTTCCTTCGTAAAACAAAATTAGTAACTCTTTAAATGTTTCTGTTTCATTATCAGGTATAACAATTATTCCTTTACCTTTAGATATTAAGTAATGATTTATAAATATAATTGCTGTTCTTTTATTACCATCTATAAATATTTGTTTTTTCATGACATATAATAGTAATTCTATTGCTTTATCTTCGTAAGACAAATTTTTATTAATAATTGCATTCAAATCTTCTATTATTATAGTTTCAATAGGCATAGAAGGCATCCATTTTGTTCCACCAATTGATACTGGAACATTTCTTATTTTACCAGCTGAATAATAAAATCCCTCTTCTACCATTTTATTAATTTGACAGAGCAAAGAAAAGTTAGTATCACTTAAGATTACATTTTCATTTAAAATGAATTCCCAAGCATGCTTTAAATTTATTACCTTTAATATATCGTCAGAACTCATATTGTTAACTTTTCCGCCTTCAACTATACTTTCAGTATCTGCAAATGTTGTAGCAATTCCTTCTAATATAGCCTGTTTATAGATAGTATCAACTAGATGTCTTTTAGCAAAATCTATATTTCTTTTAATTTTTTCGTCTAAATCATAGCTAGTATAATTTAGTAATTTTAATTTTTTGTCAATTTCTTTTATTTGTTTCTTTATTTCTTTTACCTTAATGTTATTGTTTAACACAAGATTAAATAATTCTTCCGAAAATTCTCCTACATATTTCGTTAGGGAAATGCCGCCTTCTCTGTAGTGTACATATAGATATTTTTTCTTGTTGCTTTCTCTAACTTCGGCAGCACCATATACCAACATTTTTAGTTCTTTTTCGAGTATTTGTTTATTTTTTAATAATTCAATTATTTCTAGTTTATTGTTCATAATACCTCCATATGTGAAACTTCCTGCATAAAAAACTCAAAGAAATGTTTCACATATATTATATCATAAAAAATAAAAATGTGAAACAAATTTGTAAAAATTTCTTAATTTTGTTTCACATAAACATAATACAAATAAAAATACCACCCTAAAAGTTATAGGGTGGTTAAAACATTTTCTTTTTTAGCTCTTTAACTGCTTTTCTAGCTTATCTATCCGAGCAGTAAGATCAGAAATTTCATATTCATATTTGGTTATGAAATGCTTCGCACAATCTAAGTCTTTGGTTATTCGATAAATTTTACCATTTAACTCTTGTAATTTTTCTTTTTCATCGTTTGCTTTTGCAGCCTTGTATAAATTTAGGTAAAATAATACAAAAAAAGTTACAAGGGATATAGTACAGGCTATAGCAAATCTTACCCATATATCAAAATTGTCAGTAATAATCACCATAACAGGTTGTACCAAAATCACACTTACCCAAGACTTGGTAGCACTTAGCCGGATGTCTTTTTTTTCTAGATTTTTATAAACAAAACCCTCAAATTCATTAATCTTATCCACTACTTTGCTAAAAAATGTCTTAACCTTAGTCATAATTTTGTCCTCCTTCAAAGAACTAAAAATTTTTTCACAATAGCAAATGTGCTTTTAGATAGACTCACTCTACGCACTTGCGATTGTGATAACTTAATAAATACACTATTATTATACCATAAATTATTTTATTTGTTAAGTTATGTAAAATGATATACCTTTATTATGCTTTTTTACTTCTTAATTGCTATCTTGTATATTAATTATGTAACCATATACAAGATATAGTAGTATTAAAATTTGCTAGTTTTCATAAAATTGCATTTTTTATGTAGTGTAAAGTAAACAAATAAAATGTCGATTTTTACTAAAATATAGATATTCTTTAGATATATTTAACATAAGTAAAAAGATTAAAGTTACAGTTATATTACATTTTAAAAAATGAATATCATATTCATTGACTACTTTGCACTGCTATGTTATAATTTTTATGCAAGTTAAATACAATATATTGTATTTAACTTGGCAGTCAAATACAAGGAGTGGTAGTTTTATGATTACAAAGATAATCAAGAGAGATGGTAGAGAAGTAGCATTTAACATAGATAAAATATCAAATGCAATATATAAATCTGCCAAATCTGTAGGAGGGCATGACTTTGAAACAGCTGAACAGCTTGCTTTTAAAGTGTGTGAGTATTTAGATGCAACATGCTCATCAAAAGTACCTACAGTTGAACAAGTACAAGATGCCGTTGAAAAGATTTTAATTGAAAATGGCCATGCAAGTACAGCAAAAGCCTATATATTATATAGAGCTGAAAGAAATCAAAAAAGAGAAATGAATTCAGACATAATGAAAACTTATGAGCAACTTACTTTTTCAGATGCTAAAGAAAGTGATGTTAAAAGAGAAAATGCAAATGTTAATGCAGATACTGCAATGGGAACAATGCTTAAATACGGTAGTGAAGGAGCTAAAAAATTCTACCAGATGTTTGTACTAGATAAAAGACATGCAGAAGCTCATAAAAATGGAGATATACACATACACGATTTAGACTTCTTAACACTTACAACTACATGTACACAAATTGATTTAATAAAGCTATTTGATGGAGGATTTTCAACAGGAGAGGGACATTTAAGAGAACCACAAAGTATAGGTTCATATGCGGCTTTAGCTGCTATTGCAATTCAGTCAAATCAAAACGATCAACATGGAGGTCAAAGTATTCCTAATTTTGAATATGCTATGGCTTTAGGAGTAAAAAAATCATATGTTAGGTCATACTATGAAAATTTAACTAAAGCTTTAGAACTTTTAGTTGATATGTCAGATGCTTCTCAATGTGTAGAAGAATTAAGACAGACAATTAAAGATACATGTAATTTACTACCAACTCTAGAAAATACAAATGGCTATTTAGAAGAAGAAGCAAAAGTTTTAGGTGAAAAATTTAGTGAAAAATTAGTTAAAAAAATACAAGAATTTACAGTTAAATATACAGAAAAAGAAGTAAGAAAAGCAACATATCAAGCAATGGAAGGATTTGTACATAATCTAAATACAATGCACTCAAGAGCTGGAGCACAAGTACCATTTTCTTCAATAAACTATGGATTAGATACTACTCCAGAGGGAAGAATGGTTATGCTTGAACTTTTAAAAACAACTGATGCTGGACTTGGAAATGGTGAAACACCAATATTCCCAATACAAATACTAAAAATCAAAGAAGGGATAAATTATAATCCGGGAGAGCCTAATTATGATATATTCAAGCTTGCATGTAAAGTTTCAGCTAAAAGATTATTTCCTAACTTCTCATTTATAGATTCGCCATTTAATCTTCAGTATTACAAGCCTGGAGATTATAGAACTGAAGTTGCATATATGGGATGTAGAACAAGAGTTGTAGCAAATGTATATGACCCAACACGTGAAATTGTAACAGGAAGAGGAAATTTAAGTTTTACATCTATAAATCTTCCAAGACTTGGAATAATGGCTCATGGGGATATAAATAAATTCTTTGAAATGTTAGATGAAAAACTAGATCTTGTTATAGAACAATTAATGTTTAGATATAGAATTCAAGCAAAGAAAAAAGTTAAGAATTATCCATTTTTAATGGGTCAGCATGTATGGATGGATTCAGAAAAATTATCTTATGAAGATGAGGTTGGAGAAGTTTTAAAACATGGAACTTTAACAGTTGGATTTATAGGTCTTGCAGAAACTTTAGTTGCTTTAATTGGAAAACATCATGGAGAGTCTGAAGAAGCAAGAGAGTTAGGTTTAAAAATAGTATCTCATATGAGAGAAAGAGTAGATAAAGAGGCAAGAGAAACTAAATTTAATTATTCGCTTATTGCTACACCAGCTGAAGGGTTATCTGGAAGATTTGTTAAAATGGACCAAAAGTTATTTGGCAGAATACCTGGAGTTACAGATAGAGAGTATTACACAAACTCTTTCCACGTTCCAGTATATTATAAAATAAATGCTTTTGATAAGATAAAAATAGAGGCTCCATATCATGCACTTACAAATGGTGGACATATAAGTTATGTTGAACTTGATGGAGATCCAACAAAAAATTTAGAGGCGTTTGAGCAGGTTATAAGATGTATGAAAGAAAATAATATTGGTTACGGAAGTGTTAACCATCCAGTAGATAGAGACCCAATATGTGGTTATACTGGAATAATTGCAGATGTATGTCCTAAATGTGGAAGACATGAACATACACATGTAGAAGGTGGAAGTGAAAGAATAAAAAGACCAGTTAGTGCTGGATTTGGTATAAAAACAACTTATGAGTGTTGTTTTAATTAATAAATTATTTTAAGGAGGTTATTATTATGAGAATAGAGGTTTTAAATGGAACACTTGGTGAAGAAGAGATAAAAGGATATGTTGAGTATTTGGAAAGTAAATTTCCAGATAAACAAATTGAGAACTTAACACTTACAGTTGATAATGATTATGTTGATATGTCATATTCATTTGGTGAGGATGTTCCTTTTGAAAGAATAAGAAGAATTACTGGTTATTTAGTAGGAACTGTAGATAGATTTAATAATGCAAAAAGAGCAGAAGTAGAAGATAGAGTAAAACACTCACTTTGCACAAGTGCTGAATCATTATAATAAAAGGAGAATCAAATTATATGGCTACAATGCTTAGGATTGCTGGGGTCGTCAAAGAATCGATTGTTGACGGCCCTGGATTTAGATACGTTATATTTACGCAAGGTTGCCCACATCATTGCAAAGGTTGTCATAATCCACAAACGCATGATTATAACGGTGGAAAACTTATCGATATAGATTTTTTCTTAAATGAAATAAAAAGAGATCCTATACTTAAAGGAATAACTTTAAGTGGAGGAGAGCCTTTTGAGCAAACTAAAGTTTTATCAGAGCTGGTTTCAAAGTTAGATAAAAAGCTTACTGTAATGGCATATACTGGATATACGTATGAGTATTTAGTAAACAATTCAAATGAGGAAAATGGATATATGGAGCTTTTATCTAAAATAGATGTACTTATAGATGGAAGATTTGAAGAAAGGCTTAAAGATCCATTTTTAGATTTTAGAGGAAGTTCAAATCAGAGAGCAATAGAGTGTAAAAATAGCTTAAAAGAAGGTAAGATTATACTTCATAATTTTTAGGAGGTAGTTATGCATTGTATTAATTGTGGACATGAAGAAAGTAAGGTTACTGATTCAAGAAGTATTGAGGAAGGAAATTCAATTAGAAGGCGTAGAGAGTGTTTGAAATGCGGTTTTAGATTTACAACTTATGAAAAAATTGAATTTACACCTATTATGGTTATAAAAAGAAACGGAATGCATGAACAGTTTGATAGAGATAAGATATTAAACGGTATCCTTAGGTCATGCGAGAAAAGACCAATATCTTTAGAACAAGCAGAAAATATTGTAGATGAAATAGAACTTGAACTTCATAATAACTTGATTAGAGAGATTGAATCTAATAAATTAGGTGAGATGGTTATGGAAAAACTAAAAGATTTAGACGAAATTGCATATGTAAGGTTTGCATCTGTTTATAGACAGTTCAAGGATATAAATGAGTTTAAAGATGAACTTAATAAATTATTTGTAAAATAGGGTGAAAGTTATTTTCATCTTATTTTTTTGTTTGAATGCTATATTTTGCATAAAATTCATATATTTAGCTATAATAGAAGTAACGAAAACCATACACTAGCTTAAAAAAAGTCAAAATTTGTCGAAACTTGCGACCGAAAGTTTGACAAGAAATATTGACATATGGGTTTGAAACTGTTATCATATTTGTGAGGAGGTATATGACGGGTGATAGAAAAAGAGATAGAAGAATTAAAAAGAAAACTTGACCTTTTAATAGAAAAAGGTGCAAGTAAAGAAGAAGTATATGATATGAGTGTAAGAATTGATAAGAAAATAATGGAATATTATTCTATTTATGAATTAGGTGATATTACCAAGTAATTTTTTTAAGGGTTCAAAACTTGATAATTTGTCTATAGAAAAGTCAAAGAACATGAGCCCAAGAACACCGATTAATAGATAATCCTTTTTTTCTTCTTGTAGTAGGAAAAGTATAAGAGCAAGTATTATAATGTCATCAAAGTATAAATCAAATCCCAAAATGTTTATACTTTTACTATTTAAAGTATCAATAGAAAATTCTGGATGTAGTAGTTTGGAACTGTTATTTTCTTCATCATATGTTCTATTTTGATTTGGAGGTAAAGAACTAGAATTTTGGGAATCATTAATTTTAGTTTCTTCATCCATTTACCTCACCCCTTATTATTACCAAATATTCCCAGTGCTGAAATTACAGAAAAATATGCTATGTATTCATTAATTTTATTTTGTCTTGACGACCTTAGAAATGGTTTTATACCCATAAGTAGATTTTTCCTTGGATCTTCAGAGTTAAAAGCAGATAGCAATTTTTGCATTTTAACAATAGTAGAAATGTCAAATGTATTTGACGTATCTTTTGGTGTATTTTCACTACTGCTATTTGTTATCCCTAAATTATTTAAAATATCTAATATATTTAAATCTTGAGATGTATTTTTATTCGTTTGTTCTACATATTCAGTTTTTAAATTATCAGTGTTTGTAGATAAATTTTGAGATAAACTTTGAATTATGTCATAAAGCGCATTAGTTTCATTTTCCATATAAATCACTTTCCATTTTGATTATTAGAGCCATTTTTAAGCATTGAAACGATACTATTTAAATCATCTTTAGACATACTATTTAGCACTCTACTAGCTTCTTCTAATTTATTTTTATCTATACCAGATAAAAGTTCTAAAAGTTTTGACCCCATGATATTGTTTCCCATAACTTACCTCCTAAAATTATTATACTAAATTATATGACGATTAGTTTATATATGTTACAGAAAGGAAGTGATGAAAATAAAAAAGTATTTAGATATATCAGAAATATATGATGTAAGTGAGATATTAGAAGATGCTGCTATAGTAAATATATCAGGAATAAAAAAGTATGTATATTTTTTTAGAATTAATCCTGTGCTTATTATTGATAAAAATGATAAAAGGATTTATGAGATAATCAGTAAATATGAACAATTTTTAAGACTTATGAATTTAGACTTCCAAATTATTATGAAAAATAAAGAGATTAATGTAGAGGATTATTTTGAAATATCAAAAGAAGGTAAAGATGAAGTAAAAAAGGAAATGATAGATGAGTATATGAAAAACTTAAAGAATCTTTTTAATTATTCAAAAATATATGCTATAGAATATCTACTTGTAATTTCAACAACTACTTATGTGAAAAATGTGGAAAACTATTTAAAAATTTTAGATGAAATTAATATGAAATGTGAAAAAATTGTCGGCATAGAAAATATTTCTAATTATTTAATGAAGGGAGTTGAATTTATATAGTTAATAATATTTGTCCAGATATAATTGATAGTAGTAATTTTAAGTATTTAAAAATAAACGATACATATTTAATTACATATATAATATATGGCTATCCAAAGGAAGTTGAAAGTTTTAGTTTTAGGGAGTTTTTTCCAAAAGATATTGAATACAGTGTAAGTATGCATTTTAGTAAGCAAAATTCTATGGATATACTAAAAAAATTAAGTGTAAGTATTTCTAAAAATGAAGTAGATTACAAAGATAGCGTGAAGGGAAGTATTCAGCTTGATGTAATAAACAAGGCAAAAGAAGATGCTAAACAACTTAGATATGATATGCAAATAAATAATCAGGAAGTATATAAGGTATATACATATGTGAGTATTTTCTCAAAAGATAAGGAAAAATTATTTAGTATATCAGAAAGGTTTAAAGCTGAAATAATCACAAAAATGCTAAATATTAATACACTAAATTTTAGGCATTTACTAGGCTATAAATCAATAATTCCATTTAATGATTCATCTTCAAAGCTTATGCCAAATTACTACGTAAATATGACAACAGAAAATATAAAGATGCTCTTTCCGTTTTATACCAAGGCTATACTTGAAAGTGGAGGAATACTTTTTGGAAAAATAAAGAATAGTAGTGAGATATGCATATTAGATATGTTTAGTAATCTTCATTTAAATTCTAATATGTGTATATTTGGTTCAAGTGGTAGTGGAAAATCATATTTTACTAAACTAATGATACTTAGAAACTATTTAAAAAGTATTAAGCAATATGTAATTGACCAAGAAGCAGAATATTTGTCTATGCCTGGAACTATTTTTGATGTAACAAAAGATAAAATTAACATTTTGCAAATATTTAAGTATGAACTAAAAAATAATTATCTGAAGGAAAAAATTAATAAAGTTTCAGAATTAATAGTTAATTTATGCGATTTGAAAGAAGAAATTAATGTGATAAAAGAGGCGATTAAAGAAGAATATATGATTTTAAGAATAACTGATGATATAACAAGTATTTATGAAATAGATGACACTTTTTTAAGTAAAAAAATTAAAGATAAATCTAAGTTCCCTACTATATCTGATGTTATAAATAACATATCTGCAAATACGAGTCTTAAAAAGAAGGAAAGAGATGCTATAGTAAAGAAACTAAAAAATAAGTTTGAAGCCAGCTTTAGCTTCTTAAATGGTATAACAAATTTAGGGTTAGACTCAGATATTGTGGTTTTTAATATTTCACAGGTAAATGCAAATGAGAAGTCTGGAGTATGTGAGATTATACTTGAGTATATAAAAAATAACCTTAGTATAAATGATAAGAGCCTTATATACATAGATGAAGTGTGGAAACTTATATATACAAGTGAAGCACTTTCAGAAAAGATATTTGATTTGTACAAAACAGTGAGAAAAAGAAATGCAGGAATAGTTACCATTACTCAAGACATTTCTGATTTCTTTTCAAAAGATGGTGCAGGATTTGGAAAAAGTATATTCAATAACTCATATATTAAACTTTTTTTCAAAGTTGAGTATCAAGAAACAGAAATATTAAGAAATATTGGGATTATCAATGAAGAGGATTATAGACAAATGAGTACATTAAATAAAGGAGAAATGAATATGTATTTAAATAATTCATGTTTAGGTCTTAAGATTGAAGCAAATGAATATGAAAAAAAATATATAGAAGGAGGAAAAGAAGATGATAATACTTGCAATAAATAATAAAAGAGTTTTAGGGTTACTTAAAGATAAATATTTAGATGATGTGTATGAAAATGATATAACAAGTATGGAGAAGGCGATAGAGTATATAAGTAATAATTCTGAAGATGAAGATATTGTAATAACAAAAGATACCTTAGATGGAGATATGTCAAAAGAAATATATATAAAACAAATAAGACTAGCAAATGAAAAGTGTAAAGTGATTTTACTGACAGAAAAATTAGATGAGCCATATAGGAAGTTCCTATATGCAAATAATATTTTTAATATTATAGAAGGAGATAGAATTGATATAAAGAGGATTACTGAGTGTATAGAAGAAGAAAATAAGGTAGTTTTTCAAAAAAGTGAAATGTCAAATATAAGTAGGGTTCTTCCAAAGCATTTTATTGCGGTCTATGGAACAAGTGGTAGTGGAAAATCGTATATAGCGTCAAATCTTGCAAGAATTCTTTCTAAAGATATTGGAATGAAGGTTGCTATGGTGGACATGGACCTTCAAAATCCAGCTATTGACATATATAATAACTTAAATGGTATAGGAAACGTTTTAAGTAACATAGTTGAAGATATTGATAAAGGAATAGATATAAATGATATTTTAGATTCAAGAGTAGGAGGCGTTTGTGAAAATGAAGTATCGTATATAACAAATAACTCATCTATATACGAGTGCCAGAATAAATTAAATTCTTTTTACTATGAAAAGATATATGCTGCACTTAGCAATAGGTACGATAGCTTGATTGTAGATTTGCCAGCAAGTCCTTTTATTGATGCTGTACAGTATTCTTTATCAGTTGCAAGTAAAATATATTTTGTAGTTAACCCAAATTATATTAGTATAAGACAAGCTGGAAAATATTTGGATTTAATGACTAAACTTTGGGGTATTTCAAAATCAAATATTGTTATAGTTATTAATAAAATGCAAAAAAATTCGCTGGATAAATATCAGATTGAATCGTTTTTCTCAGATTATAAGATTATAGACTATGTAAGCTATAATAGCAATGTTGAAGGCTTTGTAAACGGTGTTAATTTCCATATGGATTATGGACTAGATAAGAATTTAGTATATCAAGATTTAGGAGTAGTGGAGATAAAAAATAAAAGTAAGAATTTTGTATCTATGCTTCTTGAAAGAAGGCAGTTATGATTATAGACCCATTTAATTATCAAGAAAATGTACATTCAAAAAATAGTGAAAATACTGTTGATGTTGCAAGTCTTCAAAAATATTTAGTTGATAATTTTATGAATCTGCTTGTAAGTGAAGATATTGTGGCACTAAAAAATAAAATTAGGAGTTATCTTTATGATAGTTATAGTTTAACAAGTGATGAGGAAATTGAAAAAATAAGTACAGAAGTATTAAATAGGATTTTTGGTTATGGTTTGCTACAAAGGTATATAGAAAATGAAGATGTAAGTGATATACGAGTTGTTGCATATAATAGTGTGTATGTAAAAATAAAAGGAAAGTGGGTTAAAGAGGATATTTCATTTAAAAATGATGAGGAGTTTACTGAGTATATAAGATATGTCGCTTTAAAAAATGGGAAAATTATAAATTATGATAGACCTCTACTTGTTTTTAGTGATAGAAAAAATAATCTAAGGATTGAAGCAGGAATTGCACCAGTAAATGTCTCAAGTCCAAGCCTAGTAATTAGAGTGCATAGGAATGAAATAATTAAAACATTAGAGGTACTTAAAGATGAGTATAGTATGTTAAATGATGATGTGTATAAATTACTTCTAGATGCTGTAAATTCGGAAAAAAACATAGTTATTTCTGGCAAAGGTGGAAGTGGAAAAACTACCCTTCTTAAAGCTTTAATACAGAAGCTTCCAAATACACTAGCTATATCTACTAATGAAGAGACTGCTGAACTTAATATTCCTGATAAAAATGTGATTCAAAGAGAAGTTATGCTGTCAAGAGGTATGGCAGAAGATATTGGTCTTGATACTTTAACTAGACATTCTTTGGTATCTTCTAATGATGCAATTATAATTGGTGAGCTAAAGGGAAAAGAGGCTTCTGTATTTTTTGACTCTATTTCAACAGGGCATTTAGGATATGCAACAGTTCACTCGGATTGTGCTGAAAATACAATAGATAGACTTATAACTTTAGTTAAAAGAGATCCACTGTCTCAGCAGTATAAAGAGGAATTTATTCAAAAACTGCTATGTAAGAGCATAGATTATATTATTTTTATGAAAAATTTTAAGGTAAATGAAATAGTTGAAGTAAATTTTTTGAAAACTAAAGTAAAGTTTAATACTTTATATAAAGAGGAGGTGACTTAGTATAGTATATATAATTGAAATTTTAAAATTTATTATATGTCTGTCAAGCGTTAGAATTATTAATTCAACGCTTACTGTAAATAGTATAAGTGAAAAACTAAATTTGATAAAAGAAAATAAAAGATATTTATCACTCAAGGATACAATTTTAGAAGTAGCAATAAATTATAACTTTAAATTTCTTTCTATGACTACTTTCTTAGTTTTTTCTTCTTTAGTATTTATATTTTCATATGTTTTTTTCATGCGGAATACTAAAAAGTATTATTCCATCATTTTTAATGGCTATACTCATAGCTATGATTCCGTATAATGCTGCTATATATTTACTAAAAAGAAGAAAAAATAGTATATTAAAATTTTTCCCAACATATGTACTTAGCCTTAAAAATTATACAGATGTAGATAATAACATTGTGTATGCGCTTAAAGAATCTACACCTCATCCGTTAATAAAAGCTAGTATTGAGAGATTTAACTTAAGTGTTGAAAAAGGTCTTGATGTATATAGTGCGTTTGAAAATTTGAAAAAGGATATAAATATAGAGGAGGTATCTTCACTTTTAACTTTACTTGAGAATTGCTACTTAAATGGTGGAAGTTTTAGCTATGTTATACAAAAGTATTCTTATTCACAGTCAAAGACAAATATAGAAAGGGAAAGAATAAATGAGAATTTGCTAAGTAGCAAAATTATACTCATTGTTTTAATCGGTTTAAGCCTTCTACTTTTATTTGGCTTTGCTCTTAGAAATAAAGATTATAGTGACATAATACTAAATACTATAGGTGGACAAGCTATTCTTAGTTTTAATATTCTTACATACTTTTTTATGTATGTTATTTATTTGAAAATATGTAAAATGGAGGAATAAATATGGAAATAAATATTGGTAATGATTTAGTAAAACAACTAGATAAAAATATAGAGAAGGAAAAAGGGGTATTTGGAAAAATAATAGGTGATGCAATTGATAAAACAGCAAATTTTGCGATTAAAGCCTTACCTGTGCCGGAGAGTGTAAAAGACATTTTGTCTGATGTTAAAGAGGCTATAAAAACAAAAGATATTGGACATGTCATAAAAACAGCAATTAATAGTAGTTTGAGAGAAGGTATGGAGCTACTTGGTATATCCAAAGAGAAAATGGAAGATTTAACAGAAATGAAAAATACGTTATTTAAAGGTGGTCTTAGAGAGAATCTATCTGCAGGGATAGAGACTGTATATAGTAAATATATAAATAATAATATTTTAAGTGATGAATTAACAAGCTTAGTTGATAGTATAAAAAATAGTATTAATGGTAGAACATTTTCAAATGAGATTTCAAGTAAATTAAATGTATTTGAAGAAAAAAGAGAGTATATAAATGATTTGTGCTCTGAATGGTATAAGGCGTATCATAATTTAGATATCCCTAGACTCAATACAATTAATTCTGATATCAATATGAGAGCGAGTAAATCTTTGCTTACATCAAAGCAACAAAAAGATATAGATATAATAAATAATATGACTGAATTTGTGAATAACAAGAAGGATTATTTGACTGATATTGAGATAAATTTTTGTAATAATGTATAAAAATAATGAATTTTAATTTTTTGGAAGGATGTGTGATATATGAAGCAATACGTTGTGGCAATGTGTATGCCAGATGATAGTAAGATAAATAAGAGAATACTTACAGAAATGATTAGGAATACATTTTATACTAATGATGAAAAAGTAAAAAATGTTATTTGTGTTATACTAATTGATTATGATGATTTAGAAGGGGCAGAAAGGTATGGCTCAGGAACTGATTTACAGTTATCTACGTTAAAATATATAGATACCTTCGTTTTTACTCCTGAAACGTTAAGAAATAAAAAGTATAGAGAAATGCTAATTAAAGCTTTAAATTTGAATAGTAGGCAAATAAAGCATAATCATAATAGGAAGCTTGGAATCGATTTTGTTAATTTAGTTCATGATGAGGATAGTTCTAATGAAACAAAACTTGCAATGGAAATATTATATGATAGTTACCCTGAAACAAGTTTGTTTTCTTGGAATTATAGAAATATTACTGGTAATTTTATAGGTAGCGCAAACTCTAAAAGTCAAGCAAAGCAGGTTATAGCTACTACTGAAAAAACAACTCTTGATATTGTTAATGAGATGATTAATAGTTTTAGGAGCACAGGAAATGAATATACTTTAGAGCATGTAAGCAGTGTAACTAAAATAGCAGAAGAAATAGGAGTTGAAATGGGAAAGTCTAAAGATGAAATAGAAATAATAAAACTGGCTGCTTTACTTCATGATTATGGTAAGTTATATATACCTAGTCAAATTATAAATAAACCTGCAAGACTTACAAAAGAAGAATATAGGATAATGAAGAACCATGCTGTGCTTGGTGCATTAGAACTAGGTTTAAATCGTGAAAACTCATTATTAGATAGTGCCATTGAAGCATGTGTAGAACATCACGAAAGACCAGATGGTACAGGCTATCCTTTAGGACTAAAAGACACTCAAATTGGTCAAGTCTCTAAAATTATTTCTGTTGCAGATGCAATGCATGCTATGCTTGGAAGAACTTATGAAAGTCCTAAAACACTGAAAGAGATAATACATGAAATTCATAGATGTTCTTCAAAAGATGAAAATGGCATGCAACAGTTTGATAAAGAGGTCTCAAAAGCACTGCTTAATATTTTAGTAGATAGTGAAAGATGTAAGAATGTTGGACTTTTTTGGAATGATGAAAATGATGTAGTAAGATATGAGGTGCCTTCTATAGAAAGCTTGGGGTTTAATAATAATATAGAAACAAATTCTAATCCCTTAAATCAGCAAGTAAGGTGAAGGTATAAAAAATAATAAGTTACTTCATAGAAGAAATAGTAAAAATAAAAAAAGATAGAAAGAATATATCATAAATATGGAAAAATTACTATAATTATTTTGTATAATATAGCGAAAATATGGTTACTTTTGTTCGTATATGATATAACATATACGAACAAAAGTAATCAAATGAGTAATGAAGAAAAAAATCTTAAAACTATTAAAATTTCTATAATATAGAAAAAATATTGACGATTTAACTGATAATTTTAATTATATTTAATCATTAACGTAAGGAAAAAAGCAAGTAAAATATTACAATTAGAGAGTATACTAGATAGAATAAATAATATTATAGAAAAACTATATTTTGTATAGTTAGCGTAATTTATAGGTCTTTCTTAACTATTATTTTTTATAATATTGTTTTTTACTCTTTTTTTATATTCTTATTTTTCTCACAATATATAACCTACATTCATATAATACCATGAGGTGCTTATTATGGATAGTTTTATGGTAGGAGATATAGTAGCTAGAAAATCATATAATATGGATGTAATCTTTAAAATAGTAAATATAAACGGTACAATTGCTGACCTTCAAGGGGTAACTGTCAGAATTTCTGCGGATAGTAATATTAATGATTTAGTGCATATATCAGAAAGCGAGCTTAATACTAGTATGAAAAATTTTGAAAACTCAAGAAATGTAAGGTTAGATAGATGCTTTAGCCATGTACATAGAACATTTAACTTGAGAAATGAAAATTATACTAGTCCACTTATCTATACAAAAGAAAAAATACTAAAAAAACCAGGAATCATTTTACATATTGATGGTGATGCTGAATATACAGAAAAGTGTAAAGAAAATTATAGAAGGATGGGTCTTACTGCGTATGTATACAATATTGCAGAGCAAGAACAGTATAAATATGTATATAATCTACTTCAGCAAATAAGGCCTAATATACTTATACTAACAGGGCATGACGCATTTTTTAGAAGAAAAAATGACATGTATGATATAAATAATTACAGAAATTCAAAGTATTTTGTAAGAGCAGTAATAGAAGCAAGAAAATATGAACATAACTTAGATAACTTAGTAATATTTGCAGGAGCTTGTCAGAGTTATTATGAAGCATTAATTTCTGCAGGAGCAAATTTTGCATCTGCACCAAAGAGAGTTTTAATAGATATGCTCGACCCAATAATAGTGGCAGAATCAATAGCGTATACTCCAGTTGACCGCTTTATACCACTTGCAAGTATTATATCAAATACTAGAGAAGGAATAAATGGTATTGGAGGAGTGCAAACTAGAGGACAATATAGAGAAGGAATGCCAGGAATATAATATTTTATCCTGGCATTATGTAACATTTTCTGTTAAAAAACTTCAGTAAATCATAAATTTTGTTAAAAATTTCTGTATTTTCTTGGCATAATTTGAATTATGTAAAACATTGTACGACATTTTTCGACAAAACTAGACCAAAAAAATACCACAATACATCTTGAAATTTGTAAAGCAGATGAGTATAATATCATTGTTGCTTAAAAAAAGCATGTGGAGGTAATTAAAATGTTAGAAAAGAAAAAAGTCATGATTTTAGATGACAATAGAGATTTTTTAGAAATTTTAAAAGACTATGTTAACACAAAAGATGAACTTGAAGTAGTATGTTACGATTATGATGGAAGAAATGCAGAAAAATTAATAGATGAGTACATGCCGGATATTATACTTCTAGATATAGTTATGCCCGAAAAAGATGGCTTAAACGTTCTTGAAGATCTAGGTAAAAGAAAGAATTATAAAATGCCACTTATAGTGGTAATGTCTTCAATTGGACAGGAGAGAATAACACAGACAGCAATTGAAATGGGAGCTATGTATTATGTAGTAAAGCCTTTTGATATAAAGAAGCTGGTAGATAGAGTAATTGAACTTACAGCTGAAAGAAAAATAGGTGACTTAAAAATTGTTCAGTCAGCTGTTGTAGGAAAAAGAGAGATAGATAAAACTACACTCGAATCAAGAGTAACTGCTGCAATACATGATATAGGTGTTCCAGCACACATAAAAGGATATCAATATGTAAGACAAGCCATAATCATGGCAGTAGAAAGTGAAGATGTAATTAATTCAGTAACAAAAGTACTTTATCCAAAACTTGCTTTGCAGTTTGATACAACGCCATCTAGAATTGAAAGGGCAATTAGACATGCAATAGAAGTAGCATGGAATAGAGGACAAATAGAAATTCATGACAAGATATTTGGATATACTGTAAATTCAAATAAAGGTAAACCTACAAATTCAGAATTTATAGCAATGATAGCAGATAGACTAAGAATAGAAAGTAAAGTTATAAATGTATAATAATTATCTAGTAGTAGTAATATAATTAAATATATTATTACTATTTTTGTTTTTTCTATTAACTTTTGTATAATTATGTGGTACAATGTAGTCTGTTAGGGGGGAGAAAATGGAATTATTAAAATCAGCATTATTTGGTATAGTGGAAGGAATAACGGAGTGGCTTCCAATAAGTAGTACAGGACATATGATACTTCTTGAAAACTTTATGAAACTAAATGTAACAGAAGAATTTTGGGATATGTTTTTAGTTGTAATTCAGCTTGGAGCAATTCTTGCAGTAATATTACTATTTTGGAATAAGCTTTGGCCATTTGGAAAGAAAAATAATAAAATTCCAATAAAGGAAAGTGGAGTTTTGTCATGGTTCAAAAAAGATTCTTGGATAATGTGGCTAAAGATAATTGTTGCATGTCTGCCAGCTATTATAATGGTAGTACTAGGACTTGATGAAAAGTTCGATAGCTGGTTCTATAACGCACCATCTGTTGCAATAGCGTTAATTGTGTTTGGTATAGGATTCTTAATAGTAGAAAAAATTAATAGTGGTAGAAATCCTAAAGTTACAAGCATTTCAGAGATTAGTTATAAAACAGCTTTTGCAATAGGGTTATTTCAACTACTCGCTGCAATGTTCCCAGGAACATCTAGGTCAGGTGCAACGATACTTGGAGCACTTCTTATCGGAGTTTCAAGAGATGTAGCAGCAGAGTTTACTTTCTTTTTAGCAGTGCCCGTTATGCTTGGAGCATCACTTCTAAAAATAGTTAAGTTTGGTTTTGCATTTACATCAAGTGAACTTGCTATATTACTAGTAGGTATGTTTGTTGCATTTGCAGTTTCAATTATTGTAATAAAATTTTTAATGAGCTATATTAAAAAACACGATTTTAAAGTGTTTGGATGGTACAGAATTGTACTTGGAATAATAGTACTTATATACTTTTTTCTTGTTAGATAAAAATTACCCATTATAACTACTAATTAGTTATGATGGGTATTTTTTTTCCTTTCAAAAAAATGTAAAAATTTACCAACAACATGTACAATTTTTACAGAGTTTGCATTTGCAATTTCTTTCCCTATTGCTTTTCCACCTACTGTAAGTGATGCAACAAAAGCACTAATAAATATTTGAATATTAAAATCTAAGTTCAAAGAAGAGGTTATTTTAATAGCAATTATTGCACTTATACTACCAGAAAGAACACCACACATGTCTCCTATTACATCAGCGCACACGTTAGATACTTTTGGTGCGTTCTTTATAAGATGAATAGATTTTTTTGAACCTTCAACTTTCTTTGTGGCTTTTGCATGAAAATTTGCTTCATCTGCAACAGTTACAGCAACTGCAATTATATCAAAAAATATACCTATAAAAATAACAAGCAGAAGCAAAATAATTGCAAATACAAGAGGTATATCATTTATTGCTACAGTTGATATATAGCTAAAAAATAGCGAAAGCACGAAAGTGGCAATAGTTATTGTTATAAACCATCTAAGTATCGAGGGTTTAATTTTCTTTTTATTATTTTGTTTTCTTTCTTTTCTTTGTTTCATTAAAAATCTCCTATATAATAAAAAAATGGTAAGTTATTAAGTAAATTTTACGGTTTAGGTCTAGTAGAATTTCTCTTTTTTTCACCCAATATTACTATTTGGCCGTTTCCATTTAAGAAAAAAATCTATGTGTCACCAGCATAGAAACTAGATCGCCACTTAATTCCGTACCTTAATCCTTAATAACTCATGCTAAATATAGCATACATTCTAGAAGTTTTCCTTAATGTATTTTAAATATTACTAGTCTTTGTTGCAAAAGTAATTTCATTACCAAAATTAAATATTAAGTGGCCACTTAAATATTTAATTTTACACGATAAATCCCGCTACTTTCACTCAAGACAGGCTACGCTACACAAAGTGTCTTGGCACTTTAAGTATAGGTTATACTTAAAATTTAATAAATTATAAGTCTCCGCGACTCTAGGGACAAAGGTATATATGCCGTTATATCCAGCCCGAAAGCCTTACTCCATACAGCTGCGCAAAACTGGGCGTAATGCGCAATTATACAGAACTTCATCGATGTGCCTTTTAGTGGATTTTTAGCCCCACCCTCATAATATTAAATAACAACTAGAATAATGCACCACTAATAAATATTATATCATAAATGTGCTAACTATTCAAATTAATAAAGAAAATTAGCACTTGAAATTATCTGTTAAAAAATATATAGCATTTTTAGATAATGGTATTTAAGTGAATATAGAAAAAAATAAATTGCATAAGAGCAGTTTAGTAATTGATTAGATATATACATAAAACAATAAAAGTTAATATTATTATTGAAATAATATAAAAAAAATTGTATAATTGAGGAAATAATTATTAGGTTTAGAGGGGAAGAAATATGACAAGAAATGTTTCAAAGATAGAACTTATAATACTGATATTAGTATTAGTAATTAGTGTAACGTTAGGAGTAATTTATATAGATAAAGTTGATGCTATTGATGTGAAAATACTTACATTTGTAAGAACAAATTTTGACTACAATATATTAAAGGACATAATGTATATAATATCACTTATATTATCACCAATTCCAATGGCAATAATATTCATTATTATATCTTTGCTTGCAAAAGATAAGTCGGTATCTATACATATATTTATAAATACAGCTATTGCTTTTTTACTTAATTTTGCACTAAAACATATCTTTCAAAGAGAAAGACCAATTGATTTCTTTTTAATAGATGAATCGGGGTATAGTTTTCCAAGTGCACATTCAATGATAGGAGTTGCTTTTTATGGCACTATGCTATACTGCACTAGAAAATATATCTATAACAAAAAAGTAAGTATACCTGTTAGTATACTTGTATGGCTTGTAATGGTGCTTACTCCTATATCTAGAGTATATTTAGGGGTTCATAATTTTACTGATGTAATTATAGGGGCATATATCGGCGCTATAATAGTAAGAGTATCAATATTTGTTATAAATAAAATAGAGAAAAAGGAAGAGCTAACTAGATTAAATGCAGCAGAGGAAAAATAATTTATATAAAAATGTAAAAAATTATTGACATTATGTATGCTTTATTTTATACTACTAATAAGGGGCTTTTGACTTATGTATGAAATTTCATATCATGGCTTCAATAATTATTAGGAGGAATGCTTTATGGCTACTTTTAGCTATGAAACCAATTTAATAATTAAAGAAATGGAGGAAGAAGAAAAGCGAAGAAGAGTATGCCGGCTTTCAAAAGCTGAAAAGGAAGAACTTCTTGATTTCATAGATGAGATTGTATCAAAATATGAAATGATAATGGATGAGATAACATATTTGGTAAATTTGAAAAATAAAAACGGTAAAAAAGCTAAAGAATATGTTAGATTTAAAGTAACAAATTCTGAACTTTACCTTCTTGAAAGCATTTTATCTACTAATCACTTTGATTCTAAACCTAAAATAGTAAGAGTTAAAAGTGGAAAAAGAGTAAAAAAGTATGATTGCTATAGGATTAAAAGAATAGCACGGCTCTTTTATGTAGCGAACTACGTTGGAAAGAAGTGTGTTGAGACTTTAATCGCTGTACCTGATGTACATTTTGCATTGGTTCAAATAAAAAAGGACGAGTTTGGTCAGCTTTCAAAGTATATGAATATAGCTACACCGCATGCAGTATAATAAATAATAGAATCCCTAGAATAAAAATTCTGGGGATTTTTTCCTACATACTTGAGCAACAATTATCGCAGCTTAAATTATTGCTATTATTACCTTTTAAGCAAAGTGCAAGGACAATGATAATAGCGATTATTATTATTATATATGTAAGATTACAATTATTATTTGAATTAAAATTAAACATAAATACCCTCCACATAAAAAGTATATATAATATATTATTAATTACTAATAATAATTGTTACTTTTCAAAGAAAAAGCAGAAGAATACTTAATATAACTCAAGTATTTTCTGCTTATATGTATCATCATCATTAATTAGCATAGCGTCTATCTGAATTACTAATTACAAAATTTCTTACGTATTCAGGATTAATAAACTTCTCATCATAAAGTACTCTAGCTTTGTTTGTTACTATGACTTTTCTATATTTTTCGTTTCCTGTCCTTTTATCTATGCATATTTTAGAGACTTGATTAAACCTATACCAAGTATCATGTTCATCTTTTTCAAAGTATGAATAATCTTCTTTTATGTGGTATTTATAGTCTTCAAGCTTATTTGCTCTAAGCTCTCCATATAAATATTCATCATCAGTATATGTAATTAACTGATATGTTATATCAGAAGAAGTATTTTTAAACTCATAATCTAAACTATTGTACATTACAGAAGTACCTGTTCCAAACGGTACTTTTCTACCAAAATCTGGAAACATATCTATACCATTATGATGATGAAGTTCTGTTACTTCTAAACTGCTATGTAGTACCATAAAGTGGATAAGGTTAGTAAACTGACACATACCTCCACCAATATCTCTATCTACATATCCATTTTTAACGGTAAGACCTTGTTTATATCCTTTCTTTTTAGTGATACTGCCAACTAAATTCCAAAAAGAAAATGTTTCACCAGGCTGTATTATTATCTTGTTTACTTTAGGAGTAGCAATTTTTAGATTTGTCGCTTTATTTTCTTGAAGTGTCATGTCAACATTATTAAGTTTTCTTCTAATTAAAGAATTGTGTTTATATATCACTACTGGCAATACTTCTTCACTAAAAGTGCTAGCAAACTTTTTATGCGATGCAAAGTCAATAACCTTTCTCTTTCCAATTTCTTTTATTCTAGATATTTTATATGTAAGTGGTGATAACTCATAAAATTTTCTCATTTATTATTCATCCTCCATATATTATGTTAACATAAAATTGTTAAAAAGTCAATATTTAAGCAAATATATATCTTAAATAATCAAAATTCTAATAGATAGCAAAAGTTAGTGTTGAAAAAATATATAAAATGTGCTAGAATTTGAAAATGTAAGGTGATTATATATGTTAAATGATAAAAAAAGGTTCAAATTTAAACTAAAATTTCCAAAGTTTAAATTTAAATCAGTAGAAAAAATTGATGAAAATATTGAAGAAATACCACTAAAAAAGGATACTGAAAAAGAAAAAGTTGAGTTAATACATTTTAAAACTATAAAGGAAATGTTTGAACATGTGACTATGACATATAGTGATAAGGTAGCTATTCTTCAAAAATTTGATCATAAAGGTGAGTTTAAAGAAATAACGTATAGAGATTTTAGAAGAGATGTACTTTCACTTGGAACTATGCTTTTAAACGAATTAAAAATATCAAGGGAAGATAAAGTAGTAATAATTTCTGAAAATACATATGATTGGTATGTTTCATATATTACTATGCTAGTTACAGGTATAATAGCTGTTCCTGTTGATAAAGAACTTCCAGAAGATGAAATATATAATGTAGTAAGTAGATGCGAAGCAAGAGCTATAATATATTCTTCAAAAAAGAAAGATGCTATAGAGAAAATAAAAGATAAACTTAAATCTGTAGATTACTATATTGAGATGTACTCAGAAGATGGAATAAAAGAAAAAGATGTAGGTTTTAACTATTTATTAAATGAAGGTTATAGAAAAATTGATAATGTTCCTTCAAAAAAAACATTTTTACAAAATAATATTAATGAAGATGAGTTTAAAGTTTTGATATTTACATCTGGAACTACATCTAGTTCAAAAGGTGTTATGATATGTAATAGAAATCTAGTTGACAATATTTATGGAGCACTTTCGTATGCATATATGGATTATAACGACAGACTTCTTTCAATACTTCCACTACATCATACGTATGAGTCAACAATTGGCTTCTTGATGCCATTTTCAAGAGGAGCATCTGTTGCAGTATGTGAGGGTTTAAAGTACATAGTTCCAAATATACAAGAAACAAAGCCCACTATAATGCTTACAGTACCACTTCTTGTTGAAAATCTGTATAAAAAGATAAATGCGAATATAAAGAAGAGCAAGAAGGAAGCACTAGTAAATTCCATGATACATGTTACTAATGCACTAAAAACTGTTAATATTGATATTAAAAAAAAGGTTTTTGCAGAGATTCATGAAAGTTTAGGTGGAAGATTAAGAATATTAGTTAGCGCTGCTGCACCTATTGATAGTAAAATTGGTAAATGGATAGAAGATATTGGAATAGAATTTTTGCAAGGATATGGCTTAACCGAAACAGCACCAATAGCTGCATTTACGCCAGAAGCTAAACCTAAAGTTGGTTCGGTTGGAAAAGCTGTAGTATGTGCAGAAATAAAAACAGATGCAGAAGATGAAAAAAGTGAAGGTGAGCTTTTAATAAAAAGCACAACTTTAATGCTCGGTTACTATAAAATGGAAGAAGAAACAAAAAATACTATTATAGATGGCTATTTTCACTCTGGAGATATAGGCTATATAGATGATGAAGGATATATATATATTACAGGAAGACAGAAAAATGTTATAGTAACGAGAAATGGTAAAAATGTATATCCTGAAGAGCTAGAGCTTATGCTAGGTAAGATACCATATATAAAAGAGTGTATGGTATATGGCTATGAGGATGAGGAAAAAGACGATTGGAAAGTTGCAGTAAAAGTTATTCCAAATTATGATGAAATAAAGAAGGTAAATAAGGATGCTGATGAAAGTACAGCATATGATTTAATTTGGAAGGAAATAAAGGAAAAAGTAAATAAGAAATTAGTTTCATATAAAGCTATAAAAAGATTAGAGATTAAAAATGATGCATTTGAAAAGACTACAACTATGAAGATAAAAAGATTTGCAGAGCTAAAAAAAGATAAAATGAAAAAATGATGTGGCTATAAAGTAATACATAAAAATAGGAGAAATGAGGTTTTTACCTTTTTTCTCCTTTATTATTTTCTAAAAGTAGACTTAATTGATGATGTATAATAAAAAAAATACGGATATGTGTAAAATTACATGTTTAAAATTTAAGGATATGTGATTTTTGATACTAAAATAATTTAAGGATATGTGATAAAATATATATTAAGTTCTAGGAGGAATATGTATGAAAAGAAAAATTTACGATAAATTATTAAAATGGAAGAAAGAGTCAAAGTGAGAAGTAGCTTTATTAATTGATGGTGCAAGACGTACAGGGAAAAGTTATATTGTAGAAGAATTTGCAAAAGAAAACTATAAATCATATATTTTAATAGATTTTAATAAAGCAAATGATGATATTAAGAACTTATTTAGCAATTATTTAAACGATTTAGATACATTATTTATGTATTTATCTAATTATTATAAAGTGGACTTATATGAAAGAGAGAGTTTGATAATTTTTGATGAAGTACAATTATGTCCTAAAGCAAGAAGTGCTATCAAATATCTAGTTGCAGATAAAAGATATGATTATATTGAAACAGGTTCATTAATTTCTATTAAAAAGAACGTAGAAAATATACTAATTCCTTCTGAAGAAAGACATATATATATGTATCCAATAGATTTTGAAGAATTATTATGGGCACTTGGCAATAATAATTTAATGGAACTAATAAAAAAGTGTTTTGAAGAAAAAAAGCCTATGGGCCAATTAATGCATCGCCTAGCAATGGACTATTTTAAACAATATTTGATAGTAGGTGGAATGCCTCAAGCAGTAGAGAAATATATAAATACTAAAGATTTTAAACAAGTTGATGCTATAAAAAGAGACATAATTGAATTATATAAAGAAGATATTGTGAAATATGGTGGTGAAGATACAAGTAAAATCCAAAATATATTTGAAGAATTACCTATGCAGCTTCAACAGCATGAAAAAAGATTTAAATTTAATGTAATAGGAAAAAATGCAAGATATAGAGAGTATAGTGGAGCATTTTTTTGGCTACAAGAATCGATGATAGTAAATATCGCATATAATACAACTGAAACGAATATTGGCTTAAGATTAAATAGAGAATCTAGTGCGTTAAAATGTTATATGGGAGATACAGGACTACTACTTTCACATGCTTTTGATGAAACTGGTTTAATGAGTGAAGATATTTATAAAAAAATATTATTTGATAAATTATCATTTAATGAAGGTATGATAATGGAAAACATTGTTTCACAAATGATTGTAGCTTCTGGTAAAAAGCTCTATTTTTACTTTAACTACGATAAAGAAAATAGTAAAAATAATATGGAAATAGACTTTTTAATATTAAAAAATAAAATAACATCTAAACATAACATTTCACCTATTGAAGTAAAATCGGGAAAAAATTATACATATTCGTCATTAAATAAATTTAGAGTGAAATATAATGATTATTTATATACAAGCTATATTTTGCATATAAGTGATTTGAAAGAAGAAAACGGAATACTCTTTTTACCTTTATATATGACACCACTTCTATAATCACTAAAAAATAAGTGTATAGAAAAAATGCTGATTTATCAATGTACATATGAAATATTTACACATTTTTGATACATAACAAAAAATAATGATTAATAAAAACAATGCTAAAAAAAATAAAAGCATTGTTTTTTTACGTTTAATGATATATAATAAATGTGTAATTTAGGAGGGGAATATGAAAAAAACATTAATTATCATTGCAAGTGTTATAGTTATATTCTTTTTAGCGTTAGCAGTATCATATAAAATGGTAAATAAAGGAAAGAAACAAGAAACAAAAAATACAAGTGAAAAGAAAGAAGATGTAGCTATATATACTAGTAGCAAAGCAAATGATAAAGAAAAGGAAGAAAATAAAACAGAAACAAAAGAAGAAAAAATAACAGAAATAAATAAAAATAGTAGTATAGCATTAGAACTATATGAATTTATTCCAAAAAGCTATCAAACATATCCATGGAAGCTAAACGAAGACTACATGTTATACGAAGCAATTAGTAGACTATCAAAAGAAGAAAATGTAAATAAAGAAAATATAGATTCAGTAGAGGCATATAAGTATAGTGATGTAGATAAGATGATAAAGAAAGTATATGGTCCAAATGCTAAAGCAGTAAAAAAAGAAAGCTATACATCACCAGTAGAATATTATGAGGCAAAAGACACTTTTGGAATTTATCCAGTTGGAATTGATAAAACAGATAATATGATGGTAATAAAAAGTGTAGAAGAAAGTGCATCATCATACATAATAACAGTATATTCAGTATGTGTATATATGGATATGGAATCAAATGATACAAGTACGCTATATATAATGACAAAAGATACAATGAAGAAATATTATTCATTAGTTTCAAGAAATGATAAATCGCTTAAGGATACATATAAAGAATATAAGCTTTCATCATCTATGCTTAATCCACAGGAAATTGTAGACAAATACGAAGATGATTTACCTTTAATTCAGTATCATTTAACAAAAACAGATGATAAAGAAAATAAATATTATGTTTCAGATATAAAAGACATATATTAGTATATGGAGGTTGCATGTGGAAAATTCAAATTTAATAAAAAAATTAGTAGTAGATAATTTTAGAATATATGACCAAAAAATAGCAATGCTTGAGTCGATAGATGGTACAAACGAGTTTAAGAAAATAACATATTCAAGCTTAAGAAGTGATATATTAGCATTAGGAACCGCTATGTATAAAAATGAAAAAATAAGAAATGAAAAGATAGCTGTAATCGGTGAAAATTCAGTAAAATGGCTAATTACGTATATGGCAGTAATGTGTGGAGTAGGAATAATTGTACCGCTTGATAAACAGTTACCTGCAAATGAGATAATAAACTTAGTAAAAAGAGCAAACTTAAAAATGATAGTTTTCTCAAATAAAAAGAAAGAATTAATAAATGAAATAAAAGATAGTTTGCCAAAAGACATCCAGTACGTGCAAATGGATAAAGACGATAGTAAGGATATATCTTTAGATGATATGATAGCAGAAGGAAAAGATATCATAAATAGAGGAAACTATGAATTTATTCAAAAGAAAATAAACCCTGAAAGCTTTTCAGCTCTCATATTCACATCAGGAACAAGTAGTAAATCTAAAGGTGTAATGCTATCAAATAAAAATATAATGTCAGATCTAAATTCAATATATATGATATATAAAGATGTAATGGGAAGAAGATTCTTATCATTTTTACCTATGCATCACACTTATGAGTTCACAATTACATACTTAGCAATGCTAGGCTCTGGAGGTAGTATTGGCATATCTAGAGGACTAAGGCATCTTATGGAAGATTTCAAGATAATAAAGCCTGAAGGAATGTGCTGCGTACCACTTCTTCTTGAAAACATAAAGAAAAAAATACAAAAGACAGTAAAAAAAGAAGGAAAAGAGGGTACTATAAAAAATGTAGTACTTGCAACATCACTTCTTGGACCTGCTAAACTTGAAACAAGAAGAAAAATATTCAGCAAAATACATGAAAATTTTGGAGGAAACCTAAGGTATATACTTTGTGGAGCTGCAGCAATGGAAAAAGAAACAGCTCAGTATTTAGAAGGACTAGGCTTTATACTTCTTCAAGGATATGGCTTAACAGAAGCCTCACCTTTAGTTAGCGGAACAACAGCAAAGAATAAAGCATACGGAACAGTTGGAAAAGCAATTCCAAATGTAGAAGTAAGAATTGATATTACAGATAAAGAAGAAAACACAGGAGAAATAATAGTAAAAGGCGACAATGTAATGCTTGGATACTATGAAGATGAAGAAGAAACAAAAAAAGTGTTAAAAAAAGGCTGGCTTTATACTGGAGACTTAGGAAAGTATGATGAGAAAGGTAACTTAGTGATTACTGGAAGGTCTAAAAATGTAATAGTAACTAGTAATGGAAAAAATATATATCCTGAGGAAATAGAGGCATTTATAGATAAAATTCCACTTGTTTCTGAATCAATGGTATATGGCTATGAAGATGAAAAGAAGAACATAATTGTTACTGCAAGAGTAACATTAAATGAAGAATACATATCTGAAAAATACAAAGACAGTAGACCATCAGATGATGAAATATATGATATGATATGGGAGCACATAAAAGAAATAAACCATAAGCTTGTTACATACAAATCTGTAAAAAAACTAGAAATAAAGAAGGGTGAGTTTGTAAAAACTACTACTTTAAAAATAAAGAGAAATGAGGAATTGAAGAATAAAATATAACAATTACTAAAGAATAAGCTGGAATTAAACTTTAAAGATAAACATGTAAAATAAAAATTTAAATTTTTTTATTTTTTTCTTGACAAGTAAAAAATAAAATAGTATAATAATTAAGAACAAACGTTTAAAATAATATATAGGAGGAAATTATGATATCAGAAGAAAGAAAAAAAGCACTAGACATAGCAATGGCACAAATTGAAAAGAATTTTGGAAAAGGTTCAATAATGAAACTTGGAGAATTTTCAAATAGTAATGTTGAATATATCCCAAGTGGAGCATTAAGCTTAGATATTGCACTTGGAATAGGAGGATTTCCAAGAGGAAGAATAATTGAAATATTTGGACCTGAATCATCAGGTAAAACAACAGTTGCTCTTCATGCAATAGCAGAAGCACAAAAAGCAGGTGGAGTAGCTGCATTTATTGATGCAGAGCATGCTTTAGACCCAGTATATGCTAAAAAATTAGGAGTAGATGTAGATAATCTAATTGTATCACAGCCAGATACAGGTGAGCAGGCGTTAGAAATTGCAGAGCAATTAATAAGAAGTGGAGCAGTAGATATAATAACTATTGACTCTGTCGCAGCACTTGTTCCAAAAGCTGAAATAGATGGCGAAATGGGAGACTCACATATAGGACTTCAAGCTAGACTTATGTCTCAAGCACTAAGGAAGATAACAGGAGTACTAAATAAATCAAATACAGTAGCAATATTTATTAACCAGTTAAGAGAAAAAGTAGGAGTAATGTTTGGAAATCCTGAAACCACACCAGGTGGTAGAGCACTTAAATTCTATGCATCAGTAAGACTTGATATAAGGAGACAAGAAGCAATAAAGGTAAATGGTGAAGTTGTAGGAAGCAGAACTAAGGTTAAGGTTGTAAAAAATAAAGTGGCTCCTCCATTTAGAGAAGCAGAATTTGACATAATGTATGGTCAAGGTATATCAAATGAGGGATGTATATTAGACCTAGCTGCAAACTTAGATATAGTAAATAAAAGTGGTGCATGGTTCTCATATAACGGTGAAAAGATAGGACAAGGTAGAGAAAATGCAAAAGAATATATTAAGTCAAACCCACAAGTTATGAAAGAAATAGAAGAAAAAGTAAGAGCAAACTTTGCCCAGGCTTTTGAAAAAAGTTTAGATAGCATGGAAGAGCCAGAAGTGGAAGAAGAAGAGTTTGAATCAAATGAGGAATAATATATGGACTATGTAGTAGCAACAGAAAAAGCTGTTAGATTTCTAACAGCTTCTTTAAAAACTGAAAAAGAAGTAAGAGATAAACTGATAAGTTTAAAATGCGATGAAGATGTAGTAATGCAGGTAATAAATCATTTAAAAGATATATCATACATAAACGATAGAGAATATGTTGAGGCATATATAAGGCAAGAGTCAAAAATGCAGAAATATTCTATTTTTGAAATTGTAAATAAGCTTAAAGCAAAAGGTATAAATGAAGAACTGTTAGATTATGTAGCAAGCGTGCTTAATGATATGGAATACGAGAAAGAAGTAATAAGAAAAATAAGGTTAAAGAAAGAAAAATTAGGAGAAGAAGAAATAAAAATAAAATCCTACTTATATAGAAGGGGATTTAAAGGGGGTAGTTATGAATAGTAGTGCACCAACACCACATAATAGTGCAGCTTTAGGTGATATAGCTAGCACAGTTATAATGCCAGGTGATCCAAAAAGAGCAAAATATATAGCAGATAATTTTTTAAAAAATGCAGTTTGTTTTAATGAAGTAAGGGGCATGCTTGGATATACAGGCACATATAAAGGAAAGAGAATATCTGTAATGGGAAGTGGCATGGGCTGTGCAAGTATGGGGATATATGCGTATGAACTATATAAGTTTTATAATGTAGATAGAATAGTACGTATTGGCTCATGTGGAAGCTTTGGAAAGAGATTAAAGTTACTTGACACTTTCTTAGTTAATAAAGTTTTTTCGGAAGGAAATTTTGCTTTAACACTTAGAAATTCTAAAGAGCATATTATAGAAGCAAATAAAGAGTTAAATGAAGAAATAATTCAGTCAGCTAAGAAACTAAATATTGACTTAAAGTGTGGAAATGGTATAACATGTGAATGCTTTGATTGGTATATAGATAAAGAAAAGATGCTATCTAGAATTCCAAAAGACTTTGACTATGAGGTAGTTGAAATGGAAGCGTACGCACTTTTTAATACAGCAGAGCATTTGAAAAAAGAGGCAGCATGCCTTCTTACTGTTGTAGATTCTAATACAGATAAGGCTTCAGTATCTAGTGAAGATAGAGAGAAATCTTTAAATGATATGATACTTATAGCTCTTGAGACAGCTACGAACAAAGAAAGGTAAAATATGAAAGATAGTATAATAAATAAAAAGATGGAGCATAACATAACCATAAATAACTTTGAAGGCCCACTTGATGTTTTGCTATATTTAATATGTAAAAATAAAATGAATATATTTGAAATATCTTTAAATGATTTAACAGATGAATACATAGCATATTTAAATGAAATGAGTGAATTAAATATAGAGATTGCTACTGAATTTGTAGTTATGGCTTCACTTCTTATAGAAATAAAATCAAGAAAACTTCTTCCGAAAGAAGAGAAGGAAGATGAAGAAACTATATCAGAAGAAGAATTGATGGCAAGACTTATTCAGTACAAAAAGTATAAAGAATTAAGTGTGTATATTCTAGAAAGATATAAAGAAAATTTTGGAAGTTTTGAAAAAAAACCAGAAAAAATTAAATTTGAAAAACAAAATGAATATACGGGAGAAATGTTTGACTTAGAAAAGCTTAAAGACATATATTTATCAGCTATTACTAGAAATAGGAATAAAATGAACATAAAAGCAAAAGAGATAGAAAAGATTGCTTTGTATGAAAGAATAACTGTAAAAGATAAAACAAACCAAATTGTAAATTACTTAAAAAATAATGAAAGCTTTATATTTAATAATATGTTTAATGTATCAAAAAATGATAAAATTGAAGTGGTAACTGCTTTTTTAGGAACTCTTGAACTTAGTAAAGAAAAGCAAGTAACTCTTGAGCAACAGAGTCTTTTTTCAGATATATATGTAAAAAGAAATGAATGCATTCAAACGTATCAATTTTAGAAAAAAAGCATGAATAAAAATATATATGAAAGTCCATACTAAAAGTAGTATGGATTTTTTATATGTAATTTTTTGTAAAAAAATATTGAAAAAAAAATTTATATGTGCTAATATGAGAAAAAAGGGGAGTTTTGATTTTATGAAAAATGGTCGTTCATCATTAATTTTAATTTTAGCAGTGTTATTACTTATTGGAGGAATAGTATATTATTTATATGAAAGTGGTGTATTTTCTACACAAGGAGAAAATATAGTTTTTGAAAAAAATGATTTGTATTTTGTAACTGAAAGCGGTGAGGCTTTAGGTCTAAATAAGTCTGACGGAACTCAAGTACTTGAGTGCAGATACCAAACAATACTTAGAAATGGAAATTCAGTTTATTTAAATGACGGAGTAGAAAGCTATGTGTTCTTTTTAGATAATAACAAAAGCATAAGCTTAGGTGGTAAAGAAACAGATGTGAATTTGGTATATGATAAAAATACTTCATATCCACTTCCATATTTTATACTAACTTATGGAACTGGAAATTCATCAGTATATAGAATATACACTGATCAAGGTGTAAGATATAACAACAAAGATTTTACTTCTATGAATGAAGTAACTACTTTTTTAGATAGTAAAACTGCATATAGAGCTACTAATGCTTCAAATGAAATAAAAGAAAAGTATGACGTAAAACAAGCTTTAGAATATCCAACGCAGCAAAATAGGTCACAATATATCGTTTCGTTAAAAGGCAGCGATAATAATAAAAGTGCTAAATATGGGATAGTTGATGAAACAGGAAGAATTGTTTTAGATGTTGCATGCGATAGCATAACTGAACTTACAGGAGATACAAATGGTGTACTTGTTTATAGAAATGAAAAAGCATATTTATTCTTTAAAGATGAAAAACTTCAAGAGGTAGATACTGGCTTTGAGTTCGTTACCCGGACATAACTTTGTATATCAGAAGAAAGGAAATACTGTAAATAAAATATACAATTTAAAAGGTGAAGTTATAATAGATGGAATATACAGTTACTCAACTGATTTCTATCCATTTGTAACAAAAGACGATACAACATACCTATTTCTAAAAGTTGGAAATATTTATGAACTATATAATGTTACAACTAATCAAAAATATCCAAAAACTTATGCTAATGTAAGCTTAGATTATATGAAAGAATATTACAGCTATTCAGAGTTTATATGGGAGACAGGTTACATTTTTGTTAATGATTCGATTCCATATTGCATAGACTTTAATACTATGAAAGAAAGCAGAATGAACGTAACAGTAAGAATAAAAGCAGTACTAGATTATGGTTATAAATACAAAATTACTAAAAAATAATATGTCACTTTTGTTACAAGAAAATTTTAAAAATATTAAAAAAACAAAAATTTAGAAAAAATTCGACAAAAAGACTTTATATTTTTTTAACATATGGTAAAATAAGTTGTAGATTGTAGAAAAGGAGTGAATTATGGCAGGTTCTAACAGTTGCTTAGGTATTTATTTTGATAAAAATTTTGTCAAATATGCTAAGCTAGAAAAAGCTGGCGATGGTACTTTAAATATTAAAAACCACGCAGTTAAATTTGTAAAAGATCAAAATATAAAAGATGCAATTTATGCTGCAATATCTGAAGCTAATTCGATGGATATACCGGTTGTAATCAATGCTCCAGATGCTAAATATAGCGGATTTAAAATATTAAGACAAATTTCAGGAAATGATAGAAATAATATTATAAGATTAGAGTTTGAAGAATGGTGCGATAAAAATGCTAAAGCAATAGATGAATATATGTACGTTCAAACTATTTCAGAAATTGTACAAGAAGAACATTATTCTGGAGAAATTGCAATAGCATCTAAAGCAGGGGTTAAACAATATGAAGAGATTGGACCTAAAAAGATAAATGCAATGTTTCCGTATGAGTTTTCACTTATTGCACCAAATAATGTTGATGACTACAATTATATATTAGTAAACCTTGATGAAACATTAAGCGTCTCTACTGTTATAAATAATAAGAAGACAGAAACTAATTTCTATGAAATTGGTATGAATCAAATATTATTGCAGTTTGAAGATTTACTTGGAAGTTATACTAAAGCATATGAAGCTTGTAAGGAAATAAATGTATTTTCTGATAGTGACAATTCAACTAATAAGGTTCAGTTTGAACAAATTGTTGAACCAGTACTTCAAGAAGTATTACAAAGATTACAAGACACGGTAAATAGAAATAGATCAAACATATCAAAGATTTATATAACTGGTATGGGAACACTATTTACTAATATAGATACACTGTTTACAGAGTATTTCAATATTAGAACTGAGATATACAAACCAAGATTCATTTCAGAAATTGGTGATGTAAGAAATATGTCTGAAGTATTAGAAGTACTTCCAGCAATAAGTTTGGCAAAGTTCTATTTAGATAATCCAAAGTCACAACTTGACTTCTTAAAGGCTCAGTATTCTGCAAAGAAAGTACCTTTCTCAAGCAGAGTTAGAGGATTATTTGGAGGAAACAAGAAAACTAAAGCAAACGTTAAAGTTAGACATAGTGCCGGACTTGATATTGAAAAAATTCAGTCTATACTTGTATATCCAGCTGCACTATTAATTACAGTAGTTATTGGATATAATGTATTTACTAATATATATATATCAAAAATGGATGGATATATATCAGAGTATAATGCAAAGATATCTGAATATAATGATGTAATAAAGAATATTGATGCAGACAGAACTGTGATATCTTCAAGTGCAACAAAATACAAAACAGTAAATGATAGGGTAGATGACCTTATAACTCAAGTAAATAATAACGAAATTGGAAGATTTACAACTAATAATTTAGCATCGTTTATGCAAAAACTTGCAAAAATTATGCCTAAAAATGTAACTCTTACATTCATCCAATCTGATGACAAAAAGCACATTACAATAGGTGCTAAATCAAATCGTTATCCAGATTTAGGATATTTAGTTGCAAACTTAAGGTTAAGCCCTGATATATTAAAGAACATTGAAATTACTAAAGTTGAAAACTCTTCAAGTATTACAATAGAGATAGAAGGTGATTTACCATGAAAAACGCAAAAGGATTATTAATAGAAATATGTATTATTATTTTATGTATTGCTCTTTTAATATTTATGATTAATAATGAAGAAGGTATGGATTTATTATTGTTCAAGGTATATTCAACTTCTGCTCTAGATGAGAAGAAAGAAGAATTAAATACTAAAGTTGAATCATTAGATTTGACTAGAACTAATCATAAAAATGCACTTAACAATTTAGAAAGTGCAAAAAGCAATTACGAAAAAGAAAAAAATAGATATGATGCAATATCAGATGAAACAATAAGTATTATAAACCAAGCAACAAAGGGTACTACATATAATTTAGAGTATATTTGGGTTAACTTAGGTAACTATGCACTTGCAAATAACTTATCAATTTCACTTTATGAGCCGGGAGCAACTATAGTTACAACTGATGATGATACATCAAATACTACTAAAGCTACAGGTTCAACATCAACTCAAATATCAGATACTGTATCACTTGAAACATTAAAAATAATGGTAAAGGGTACATACTTAAATGTTTCAGAATTTATATATAACGTTGAAAATGACAAAGAATTAAGATTTAATCTAGATAATATACGTATGGAATATGCTGAAAATAATAAGATTTCTGCTATATTCGAAGTAACTGGATTAGAGCTTAAGAAATAGTTAGGAAAGGAGTAAAAAAATGACCAAACATTACGTGCTATCAATAGTGGCATCAATAATATTAGTATCAGCAATTGTACTAGTCATGTTCTTGATAATGTTACCACAGGTAACTAGTTTATCAGCAGATGTAGTGCCAAGCTATGCTAGAGTAAGAAGTGATGAATATGAATTTGTAGAAACTAAAGAATTAGTTACTGAAATTCTAGCTCAAAACTATTCAATTGGTGGAGAAGATATTACTACATATACAAATAACAAGCAGTACGTACCTGGAAATTATGACCCATTTACTCCAACTGAAACTGTAACAACGACAACTAACAATAGTACAAATCAAACAGCAAATCAAAATACGACTGCAAGTAATACAACTTCTACAAAAACAGGTGCTGTTATATCAGGTACTACAAAATAATGACTGGAGGTAAAATTTGAAAAAGAACATAATAATTGTAATACTTTTAATTATAATAATAGGTTTAGTATCATCTTATCTTTTGAATCCACAATATAGTGCAGATTCAACAAGTGTGCTTAAGGCAGTCATTGAAGGTCAAGTAAAGATTTCTGAATATATTGGAAAACTTAGGGCTGATACCTTTGATGCATATACTGTAGAGCAATTATTACTTGGTGTATCTAATTTGGATGATATGGAAAACTCAGTAATTAGTGATACTAAAGGTGGCGAAATAATACCACTTGTTAATCCTACTGAAAATGTAAAAAAGAAAGGTGACGTAACTTATTATAAAGTGAATTTATCGAATTTTACTAAGGTTTTATCTACGCAGCTTGTAAACGAAGGTAACTTAACGTGGTATATAAGCGATGCGGGTGTGCTTAAACTTTCATATTCAAATAAGCCAAAATGGTGGATAGATGAATTTGAAGTTTTCCACATTAACTAATTTTGGTAAAAACATATAAATAATATATATGTTTTTATATATACTATTTTTCTATAGGGAGGTGTAAATATGAAAAAAGGTATTTCTTTAATCGTTCTAGTTATTACTATTATTATCATTATCATATTGGCAGGTGCTGTTATCTTAAACCTAAGTAACAACAACCCAATTGACAATGCTAATAAAGCAGCATTACTACAAGAAGAAGGAGATCTTAACTCAGGAGCAGTTTTATGGCTTGCTAAGTTAATATCTGACGGTTCTGGTAACCAACCAACTATAACTGGTACAACAGCTTTAACTGGAAAAGTTGGAACTGATGGTAATGTTATAACTGGAACATACTGGGATTTAGCAAATGTTACTGTAACTCCAAAAACAGTTGATGCAACTGGTGCAGTTGTAACTGGTACAGCTATAACTGGATATGCTCCAATTCTTTCAGCTATTGGTATGACTCCAACTAAAGCAGGAGCTACAATGACATACAAAATTGCTATGAATGAATTTGGTAACATTAAATTCTATACTGATGCTCCAGCTGGAACATAGTTTGAATTTATAGTTTAAATTAAGTATTAAAAAAGAGGAGGAATTGTTTAAATAGGTATACTATGATACTTATTATAATTATAATATTTATTATAATTACTTTAAGTTCCTTGTATGCTGATTACAGTTTCTCTCTTCTTTTTTGATATATAATAATGTATATTTTAGATTATATATTTACTTATATGATGTAAAATGTATACTAAAAAATATTTATGCTAAAAAAGGGGCGTGAGCTAGTGGACTTTATAACTATTTATTTATATATTAACTTTTTTATAATAGGTACTTTGTTTGGTAGTTTTTTTTCACTTGCTAATTACAGGTTACCTAGAAAATTGGATATTGTTGCAACTAGGTCTTTTTGTCCAAAATGTAATCATAAACTGGGATTTTTTGATTTAATACCAGTTTTAAGTTATATATTTCATTTTGGAAAATGTAAGTATTGCAAGGAAAAAATAAGTATTAGATATTTACTTTTAGAAGTGTGCTCTGGGCTTGCTTTTGCTTGTTTTTATTATTTATTTGGTATTTCAGTTTATACATTTATTGCTATTGCTTTATACATATATCTAGTAATGACAACTGGATGCTATATAAATAAGCAGAAACTTATAAAAGAAGAATTAAACAAATTAGATATGGATATGCAGCTAAAGAAAAATTCAGGTGTCTTTATAACTGAGATAATAATTGCAGCTGTTGTATTTGCAATTTCAGTTTCAGCTACTTATCTTACATTTAGAAATTCCTCAAGCTCTAAGTATGAGGATGTGTATAAAAGTAATAGCATGCTTGAGTGCACTAAAATAGCAGAAATTGCCTTAGGTCTTAATTATGATGATGTAAATTCGTTTGTTTCTAGTACAGTATTAGATGGAGTAGTTTACTCAACAACTGTTACAGTTACAAAGCAAAGTGATATGTATAATAAGAAGGCTGATAATATAAAGATTATAAATGCTAAAACTACTTGCCTTGTTAATAATCAAAAGTATAGTTATGAAATAACTACATCTAAAAAAAGGAAGAGTTAATATGAAAAAAGGTATGACACTTATCTCAATAATTATATATTTAGTGCTATTTACAGTATTTACTGCCTTTGCAGTAAGTTTAAGTTCAAATATGAACAGAAATGTTTTGACAGAGACGGCTACGTATAATTTGCAAGGTGAGTATTCAAAAACATATATGAATTTATTTGATAGTGCAAAAAAATCTACATCTTTTGCTATTTCAGATAATAATTTAAGATTTTCAAACGGCGATTTGTACGTATTTGATACTGCAAATAATGTAGTGTATAAAAATGGAGGAGTTTTAGCAAATTATTTGCATGACTTTGACTTTAAAGAATTACTTGAAATAGAGGGTGTTGATCTTGCAAGCTCTATACTTGAGAAGAGTGAGAGCTTATGCTTAAATGTATCATTTTCAAGATTTGATACTGAAATTTCAAGAGATATAGTAGTTTCTTTAGATGGTGGTGGTGTTTAAATGAAAAAGAAGAAAGGCTCTGCTGTTCTTATTGTAATAATTGCTACTATAACCATTGCAGTGTATATTAATGCTAGTATAATAATTAGTAATAATTTTAGCATTATAACTGGTAAGTATGATAAGATTTTGCAAGGTTATTATAACAGTACTGTATCAGATTTACATACTTAATATGATAGTTTAAATAAAAAAATAAACATATTATGGGAGGTTTTATATGTTTGAAAGTGTTAAATCAAAGAAAAATCCTATAGGATTCGAATTTATTAAAAGGGGGCTACTTACTGAAACTCAAGTAACTAGAGTTTTAGAGTATCAAAAGGACCATAGAGAGCTAAAATTTGCAGAGATTGTGGATATTCTAGACATGTGTCCAAAAAATGAGATTTTATTAGTTCTTTCTTCAAAACTAAATGTTGAAGGAATAATGCTAGATACAAATTTACCTGTAAAGCCAACTGATTACCTACCACGTGATGTTATAATTAATTATAGGGCGCTACCTTTTAAGTTGGAAGGTAATATGCTATCTGTTGCTTTTGCTAATATCCAAGATGAAGATAGGGTTCATGAAGTTGAACTTATGCTTTTAGATGCAGGTTATACAACAAAGAGATATGTAACACTTTATACTTCTATAATGAAGCAAATTGGTGATGTAAGAACTGTTGAGAATAAGTTTGTTGATAAAGATGAGAAGGATACAACAAGACTTATTGATAACATTATAATGACAGCAATTACTAAAAGAGCAAGTGATATTCACTTTGAGCCAATGGAAGATAAGGTTAGAATTAGATATAGAATTGATGGTGAACTTATATCTGCTACTGAAATTGCAAAGGATAGGCAGGATATAATGGTTGGAAGATTAAAAGCAATATCTAATATGCACCAAGAGATATCTTATGACCAAGATGGAAGTATTAATACTTATGATAATTATAGTATTCGTGTATCTTCACAAAGAAATGTATGGGGCGAAAAGTTCGTTTTAAGGTTTTTAAAGAAAAATAGCGATATGAAATCTTCAGAAGAACTTGGTTTCCCACAAGATGATGGGCTTGTTGAAAAAGCGTTCGATAAGAGAAATTCACTTATACTTGTTTGTGCACCAACTGGAGAAGGTAAAACTACAACACTATATAGCGTACTTGATTATTTGAATAAGCCAAATATAAATATAGTGTCAATTGAAAACCCAGTTGAAATGAGGATACCTGGTATAAACCAAATAGAAATTGGACCAAATATAACATTTGCATCTGCACTTCGTACCGTTTTAAGACAGGACCCAGATATAATCCTTGTAGGTGAGATAAGAGATAAAGAAACTGCATTTGCTGCAATTGAAGCAGGTCAAACTGGACACTTGGTACTTTCAACAGTGCATACTATTGATGCAGTTGAGTCTATAACAAGACTTAAGAAAGTTGGTATATCTCCATATGATATATCATCTACACTTGTTACAACTCTTTCTCAAAGACTAGTTAGAAGACTATGTACAAAATGTAAGAAAGAACATGTACTTACTGAAGAAGAAAGAGCATACATTGACAGAGCAAGTAAAGTTACAGGTTATCAGTTTGATTTAGAACATGCTAAACTTTATGAGCCTGTTGGTTGTGAGCATTGTAATAGTACAGGGTACTATGAAAGAATTGGTGTTTTTGAAGTGCTTAACCTAGATGACGATATTAAAGATATGATTTCTGAGGGAGTAAGCACTGGTGCAATAAGGAAATATGCAAGACAAAATACAGATTATCAGCCACTAGTTGTTGATGCTATAAAGAAAGTATTAGATGGAACAACTACAATAGCTGAACTTAAGAGAAAAATAACAATTTAACATTAGGAGGTGATTTGTAAGTGCCAGATTTTAAGTATAGGGGTATGCTGAAGGATGGTTCAAGAATTAAAGGAATAATTCCATCTCAAACTAAGCTTGAAGTTTTTGAAAAACTAAAAAAATCTAGTATACAGCCTATAAAGATTGAAGTTATAGAGCCTAGAAGGACAAAAAAAATATTCGAGCGTGATAGAGAAAAATTACTAAAAGCAAGAAAGAAATATGATGAGCAGATTGATAAGGTTAAAGATATAGATAAAGAAGTTAGACGTGGTATGTCTTTTGCTGAAATGATGAAGATAGAAATTCATCTTTTTTCAAATATTTCGAATAAAGATATAGTTGCATTTATTAACAATTTGTATATTTTGAAAAAGGCAAAGTTCAAT
Source organism: Clostridia bacterium (assembly GCA_017478805.1). Taxonomy (GTDB): domain Bacteria; phylum Bacillota; class Clostridia; order TANB77; family CAG-465; genus RGIG5057. Next base: position 4,668 of record JAFVCY010000010.1, on the reverse strand, counting down.
AACATCCAAGCACTTAAATCGCTTTATGAAACAACAGATAATCCAGCGTTTAGAGATATAATTGAACATATACTTGAGGGTGTTGAAAACGGTGAACGTTTATATACGATGATGTTAAATTATCCAAAGGTTTTTCCACCTATGGTCGTTAACTTCATACGTGTAGGTGAGGAAACTGGTACACTTGATAATGCGCTTCTTTACGCTCGTGATTACATTGAATCGAGTAATGATTTTAGGAAGAAGGTTAGGGCAGCAATTATACCTAAATTAGTACAGTTTTTTGCGATTATCATTTTGATGTTTGTTGCACTTATTTGGGGTGTTCCATTATTAAAAGATGTATATGCGATGTTCAACTCAGAAAAGGCAATACCGGTTGCAACTCAGGTTGCATTAGATGTGGTAGACTGGCTGGCTGCACATTGGGGATATATAGTAACCGCTTTAGTACTGTTATTTACTGCATTTGAGGTGTATATACATACTGCAAGAGGTAGATATAACTGGGATAAATTTAAGTTTAAGTTCCCAGTTGTAGGGCAGCTACTTATAAATATGACTGTAAGTAATTTCTTCCAAGCAATGCTACTTAATATAAAAAATGGTATGAGGATTAATGAGGCTATTTCAGTTTCTAAAAATGTAACTTCAAACTATTATTTCTTGTCAATTGTCGAAGTTGCAAAGAATAGAAGCTTGGCAGGTGATTCTTGGATAGTTCCTTTCCAGGAAAGAAAGATATTTAATCCAATGGTTTCTGAGATGCTTACAATAGGTATGCAAACTGACCTTCCAGAAATGATGGATAAGGTAAACAGCTATATCGATATACAAATAGAGGAGTCTATTGGTAAGTTTACTAGATGGCTTCCAGATGTAACTTATGCAGTAGTTGGTGTTGCGCTTATTGTATTTGTACTAGTTGTTTTAGTACCGGTTATTGAAATTTATATGGGATCATTCATTCAATATTAAAAAAATTATAATTTTTATGAATAAAATAGACAAGTCATGAATATATATTATTATAGGGTGATATATATTGAGAAAGTGGCTTGTCTTTTTTTGTGTTTTTTTCATATTTTTATCCGTTATAACATATTTCTTAACAAAACCAAATGAAAGCATAGTAGAAAGTACTAGCTCTCTTATACATTTAGATGAGAGTACAGAAAACTTAAAAGATGAGTTTGAAATGTTTGATGAGGTTCAAAGTGGTCAAAGTATATCTATGTACAGGCCTGAGATTGATGAAGTAGTTCAAATTGATTTTTATGACTACTTAAGAGGTGTTGTGGCATCTGAAATGCCAGCTGATTTTAGCTATAGCGCTGTTCAGGCTCAGGCAGTAGTTGCAAGAACGTATTTTTATGAAAAGAAAATGGCAGGTCATGACTATAACTGTGATATTTGCTCTTCAGCAAATCACTGTCAAGCATATATGTCAAAAGATGAAATTTTTAAGTCTTGGAGACTTTCAAAGGGGTGGAATGAAGATGAGATAAATTATTATTGGAATAAAATTAATAGCGCCGTTGTTTCTACTGATGGTATAGTTATTACATATAATGATGAAATTATTAAGGCGTTTTTTCATGCAAGTAGTCCTATAAGAACTGAAGATGCTAAGGAAGTCTGGGGTAAAGAGCATTTTCCTTACCTTGTATCTGTGGAATCTGTGGAAAGTGAGGACTATAAAAATAGATATAGCACGCTTGAAGTGGAAAAAGAATATTTTAAAGATAAAGTAAGGCAGGAGTTAAATGAAAACTTTGAACTTGGAGATGGAGTTTTGGCGGTAAATTCGTATACTGACAGCTCAAGAGTGCGTGATACAATAATAAATGGTTATATTATATCTAGTGAAAATTTAAGGAAGCTTTTTGGCCTTAAATCAACATTATTTACTATTACTCAAAATGATAATAGTTTTGTGTTCCATGTTACAGGATATGGACATGGGGTTGGTATGAGCCAGGTTGGTGCAGACTACTTGGGAAAAAATGGTAAAACGTTTGAGGAGATAATTAAACATTATTATACAGGAGTTGAACTTAAGAAAATTTAAAAAGTAACAAAAGATGGAGGTAAATATGAAGATAGAATTTAATAGTGATTTTGTAAATAACGTAAAAAAACAATTTTCTAAAGAGAAAGTGGAGGGAAGGAGAAGAAATAGATTTAAGAAAAGGAATATTAATAAAAGTTATTATGTGCTTTTAATAGTTATGGTGCTTTTCTTTGGGGCAAATTTAAGCAGGAAAAGTAATACTACTGCAATAGATGAGTCTGCAGCACCTGTTTTTAGTAATTTGGAAACTAGTAAAGAAACTAATGATGTAAAAGATACTATTTCAAAAATATATAGTAATTTTTCACTTCCTGTGGATAGCAATAGTATCCTTTCATATAACTACGCAAGCGGAATAATTAATATGAAAGTCAAGAAAAATGAAAATGTATATAGTATGACAAGCGGAGTTGTTGACAATGTTTTTTTAGATTATAGCTATGGTTATAGTGTTGTTATAAAGTATAGTGATGATATTACTTGTAAATATAGTAATCTAGACAGTGATGCTATGGTAAAAATTGGTGATAAAGTAGATGCAGGAACTATTATTGGTAAAACTTTGGATTATTCACTTCTTGATGCTAGTTATTTATATATTTCTGTCTATTACAAAAATGAGGCAGTTGATATAACAAAATATTTAAATATTTAACATATTTTGGAAAATAATAAGTATATAAATAATATGAGGGGTGATAGTTTTGGTATATTCAGATATTGAGGAAAGAGCAGATATGCTCGCTAGGTATATTATTGAAACTGGTAGCACTGTTAGGGTGGCTGCTAAAGTTTTTAAGGTTAGTAAATCTACTGTACACAAGGATATTTCGGAAAGATTAGAAAAGTCTAATCCTGTTCTTGCAGGTGAGGCTAAAAAGGTGCTTGAGCATAATAAGGAAGAGAGGCATATACGTGGTGGTTTGGCTACTAAAATGAAGTATGAAGCAAGAAAAGAGGCGGTTTAAGAGAGATATATAAGGTAAAGTGACACGTTTTATGTCACTTTATTTTTTCCCTTTACTATAGTTATATAAATTACTACTGCTAAAAAATAAATATATATATATAAGAATAGTGATTAATGCTAAGGTTTTCTTCATAGTATTAAGGCTTACAATTTTAATCACTATCATTAACGATATATTTTAGAATGATTTATATAATACATTACGAAAAAGTTCCGTAAACGGAAAAAATTCGTAATGCTATAAGAAATGATAAAATGTCTTGACTTTTTTGTATAATAAAGTGTATAATGAAAAATGCATAGGTGAACAAATGTTATTCGGAGACCTACCTCCGACAAATAAATGCGTAGGTGGACAAATGTTAAGAATCTACCTTTTTTTAGGTAGTTTTTTTTTTTTTTTCAGTTTTATTATACACTTTACAAATGAAAGTTGATAATAATTTCTATACTAGCAAATGATAGTTTATGTTCTAGTGTACAATTTTTTTCTTGATTAATTATTATAAAATGATATTATTAAAATTAATTTACATAATTTTAAAAAAAAGCTTGCATTTTATTACAAAATGGTATATAATGCTTGTAGACAAATGGAGGACAAGAACATGAGAGTAATAATAGATGAATTTATTAGTCATTTGGAGAGTAAACATGCAGCAAAAAATACAATAGCTTCTTATGAAAGGGATATTGTAAGATTTGAAGATTATTTTGAAAGTAAAAACAGACAAGTGTATTCACTAAAAAAGGAAGATATGCAAGAATACATAGATTATTTAAAATCACAGAACAAGTCAACTGCAACTATATCTAGAACTTCAGCATCAATAAAAGCATTTTTTAAATATTTAGTAAGTAGAAACTTAGCTGAAGAAAATATAGTAGTAGATGTAGAGATGAATAAAGTTGAGAAGAAAGACCCGGTTATACTTACAAAAGCAGAGATTGAGGCTTTACTTAATCAGCCAATACCAAATGATTTAAAAGGTAAAAGAGATGAGACAATGCTTAATGTGTTATACTCAACTGGTATGCGTGTTACAGAGCTTATCAGTCTAAAAGTTTCTGATGTGAATATAACAACTGGTACAGTTAGGGTAGTTAAGAATAAAACAGCAAGAATTATAAAGCTAAATAATTCAACAATGAAAATACTAACTAATTATATTGATAATTTAAGACCACTTCTTTCTAAACCAGAGACAGATGATACATTATTCTTAAATGCTAATGGTAAGAAATTAACAAGACAAGGATTTTGGAAGATATTAAAACAATATAAAGAAGGTGCTCATATAGATAAGGAGCTTACTCCTCATACTTTGAGACACTCATTTGCAGTTCATCAACTTCAAGATGGTATGGATATTAAGAAATTACAAGAAGTATTAGGACATACAGATATAGCAACAACTATGATGTATAATAACTATATTGATGAGCATAGACAGGTATAATTAAAGAGCACTAAATTTTAGTGCTTTTTTTCTTTTTCTTCACAAAATGAGCACAATTATAGTATATAATAAAATGTATAGGGGTGAAAAATAATTATGAAATTATTAATAGTTGATGATGAACCTAAAATAAGACAAGTGGTAAAAGAGTACGCTTTAGCTAG
>JAFVCY010000102.1 GCA_017478805.1 Clostridia bacterium | reverse complement strand
TCAAGAAATAAGTAATACTATGGATTTAGCATCAAGAAAAACAAGAACAATTGAAAGAAAACTAAAAGATGTTGAACAGTTTCCAGCATCAGAGGATTTTTATGATGTTCTTGAATTGGAAAAATCAAGCGAAGTGGAAGAATAGAAATATACTTTATATAAATAGTAGAAAGAAAAAAATAACATGGACAAATTAGGTCCATGTTATTTTTAGGTTACTGCTATTTCTTCAAAAATAATTCCATCACAAAGCTCTTTTGCTTTCTTAAGCTGCTCTTCAGTTCTTGCAGTGTAACCTAAAATAGGTAAGTTTTTCTTCCTACACTCCATAGCATAGCCTTCTTTTAAGTCATCAATGTTGTAGACTATAAAATTAGGACTGCTAACAAAGTTTAGAGCTTGAGTTTTAAGTAAGGTTCTTTTTAAGAAACTACTTACACCATCTGCTTCAGTTTCATTAACTACTTGACCTCTTTCAATATTAGGGTAGTGATTTTTAAACCAAAGAGTAACCATAGGGTTTTTTGACATTATGGCAAATACACCATGATATTCTTTTAAAGCTAAAATAATTTTTTCTTCAAGAATACCTATTTCATTACCTGTTCCTTCATCTAGCACCTCAATAAGTATTGGAACCTCACCATTTATTGCCTCTAAAGCTTGCTTTAAAGAAAGCACTTTATACTGCGTGCCATTTAGCATAAGTCTTGTAGCCTCTTCTAGATAGCAGTCACTAGGCTGCATATCTAAAGAGCAAAGCCTTTTAAAGTCTGCATCACCAAAAACTATAGCCTCATTATCAAAAGTAAGCTGAACTTCAAAATGTATTGCAAATCTATTTTGCATAGCAAGCTTAAATGCACCAAGAGAATTTTCAGGTAAGCTTTGCTTTAAAGAGTGCATGCCTCTATGTGCAACAAAACCATAATTTGCTTTAATCATATAATACCTCCATAAATACTTTCATGAATAATATTAGCACAAAAAAATTAAAAATTCAATAAAAGTATAGAATAAGTACTTGAAAAATATTTGCTTTATGATAAAATTAAATAGTAATTTTGAGGTGAAAGTTTTATGAAACTAGATATTTTAGTTCAAAGCGGAGATGTTAATTTTAAGAAAATCATTGAAAATGAGCTAAGTAGTGTAATTAAAAAAATGTACATTTTTTCGGGTTCAATTAAAGAATCAGGGTTTGAGATTATTGAGGAGAATATAATTGATAAAGGTATAAAGCTTGCTATATATATGGGAATCGATAAGAAAAATACAACAAAAAGTTTACTTGAAAATATTTTGTTATATTCAAGTGAAGTGTATGTGTATAACAATAACGAAATGAAAGAGTTTGAGGGAACTATATTTGTTTTTGAAAAAGATAAAGTAGCTACAATGTATATATCTTCTAGTAAGATATCTGAAAACTCACTTACAGAAGATGTAGTTATGATATCTAAAATTACTTATGATTTGTCTAGTGCAGAAGATAAGAAAGAGTATAAAGAAAAGATAAAAGAACTTACTATATTAAAAGAAAGCGGTTTTGAAGAGCTAAAGAAGTCAAAAGTACAAGAATTAGTAGATAATAAGGTTATTTTTTCAAATAAACAATATGAGCATAGCGTAAAGTCTATAGCTGAGCTTCTAGGAAAGAAAGAAGAAGTTAAGGAAGAAAAAAAATCAGCAAAGTCAGATGAGGATATAAACGCAAGTGATTTTGAAATACCAGTAGTGAATTTAAAAGATGAGTTTATGGATTTAGATATTGATGTATCAGGTGTAGAAGAAAGTATTACTATAGAAAAGGAAGAAAAAACAAAAGCTGGAAAGAAATCTAAAAAAGAAGTAAAAAAAGAAGATGAAGAAGAAACTGTAGAGACTATTTATGATGATGGAAATGACTACTTAAATGAAGATGATGAAGTGCTAGAAGATGATGATGGATTTGATATATCATCAAATGAAGTAATTGACCTAGATTCAATGCTTATATCTCGTGGAAGTGTAAAGCTAAAGGAAAAGAAAACTGAAGAGAAGAAAGAAGAAAACAAGGATGAGGAAAAGCTAGATAGCAGTGAACTTGTAAAGGTAAAGAAACTAGATTTAAATAATGTTACAAACTTAATAATGCAGCTTCCTGCAAAGCAGCAAAATAAAAAGGACTTAGACATAATTAAGGTACCTAATTATATAAGAGATTTGATACCAGCGTTTTTTGAGTTTCCTGACAACTCTAAAACTGTTGAAGAAGGAGGAGTAGTAACAAAAGAAAGACCACTTCAAATTGAAATAGTTGACTGCAAAAATGAAATAAAGTATGTAGAAAACGATGCAAAAATGTTCCAAAGAAAATCTCAGACTTTTATATCTATACTTTGCCCAAGTTTAGAAAAAATTCAGTATGAGGAAAAAGATATAGTAAGAATTATAAAGCTATCAACTAATATATATCATATTGAAATTGTAACTAAAGATATGCAAGAGTATAAAATATGGTCAAAAATAATGAATAAAGATATGAAATCTACAGATAGAAAATATGGGATTATGTGATAGTTATGTGATAATTTTTTGAAAATTATCACATTTTTTTATAAACCACGTGACATTTAACAAAAACTGTTGTATAATATGTGTGTTGAAAGTTGTATGCATTGGCATACAAAGGAGGTATTTTTTATGAATGAAAATGAAGTAAAAGAAAAGACAAATGAAGAAGTAGTAGAGCAAATTATTGGTGAGGATAGTGCAATAGAAATTGCAACAAACCTAAATATTTCTGAGGAAGTAATAGGAATAATTGCAGGACTTGCTACAACTGAAGTAGAAGGAATAGCAGGAATATCACTAGGTATAGTAGACGGAATAAATCAGTTCTTAGGTTCAAATAAGAAATACTCTAAAGGTGTAAAAGTAACTTTAGATGGAAAGAAAGTAGTTGTTGACTTATTTGTTAATGTAAAATATGGAGTAAGGATTCCAGATGTTGCATGGGAAGCACAAAATTCGGTAAAGAAATCTGTAGAAACAATGACAGGACTTGAAGTTTCTGCTGTAAATATAAATGTACAAGGTATAATATTTGATAAACCTGAAAAAGGTAAAGTAAAAGAAGTAAAAGCAGAAGATACTGAAGAAAAGTCAGAAGAGTAATATTAGGTGGTTTAAATGAGAGTTTTTAGGGATATAATATTAAAGATATTTGCATTATGTATTTTAGTTTTCTCTATTGTGCTTATACTTTCAGTAGCAAATATAATAGATATAGATGTATTAGTAAATAAGGCTTTAGCACTAATGTCAGAAAATACTTTAGTTACAATTGGGCTATGTGCTTTAGTTGCAATTCTTGCAGTTATAGGAATATTTGCAAGAGTATATGATGAAGATGAATTAAAATCTGGAATAGCAATAAAAAGAGAGCAAGGAAGTGTATATATTGCAAAAGAGACTTTTGAAAGTATAGTTGCAAATGTTGTAAAATCATTTGCATCACTCAAAAACTTCAAAACAATTGTAAATATAGGTGAAGAAGGAATTACAGCAAGTGTATTTACATATATATTACCAAATACTGTTGTTCCAACTATAACAGCAAAACTTCAGGAAGATATAAAAGATGCTATTTTAAAACAAACAACAGTAGAGCTAAAAGAAGTAAATATAAAGGTAAAAGGTGTATATAATCAAGCTGAAAAAGCGCCAAGTACTAATGCAAGTACAAATAATTAGAAAATAAAAAGGAGATAGTATAATGAAAAATGTAGTTAGAGAACTGCTTGATTTTGTTGTAAAAAATAAATATATAATAGCTTTTGTGGTAATTGTCGTATTTCTGTATGCTATTGGACTTTTAAAATTTTTAACTGAGATATTTATACTTATTGTTTTAGTTACACTTGCTATATATTTTGGTAAGAAACTTCAGGATAAAGACTGGAATATAAAGGATTTATTTAATAGAACGTCAAAAGATGGCGAGTTTAGAAAAGAAGGTAATGTGTATTACTATGAACCATCAAAGTCTAGTACAAAAAGTGATAAGAAGGATAAAGAAAATAGCAAAACAAAAGATGGGAAACAGTAGTAATATATAACCTGAGTAAGGAGATAACATGGGAAGAAAAAAGGCAAGAGAGAATGCGTTTAAGTGTGTTTTTGCACTTGGATTTGAAAATGAGTATAATTTAGATAATCTACTAAGTAGCTTAAGTGATGGACAAGATATATTAGAAGATGAAAAAGAGTACATTGTAAATACATTTATGGGTACATATAACAATTTAAAAGAAATCGATGAAATTATTCTTTCTAATTTAAAAGGTTGGACTATTGATAGAATATCTAAAGTTGACCTTGCAGTTTTAAGACTTGCTATATACGAGATAAAGTATGATAAAAATGTACCGTATAAGGTTAGTGTAAATGAGGCAGTAGAAATTGCAAAGGCATATGGAGATGATAAGTCTCAAAGCTTTGTAAATGGTCTTCTTGCAAAAGTAGAAAAAAATGTTTAATTTATAGGAGGAGCTATGGAACAAAAAGTATATAGCGTAACTCAGCTTAATAAATTTATTAAAATGGTGTTTGAAAAAAACACCGTTTTATTTAATTTATCGATAAGAGGTGAAATAACTAATTTTAAAGCACATTATACTGGGCATCTGTATTTTACACTAAAAGATGAGACAAGCTCAATAAAGTGTGTTATGTTTAAAAGCTTTGCATCAAATTTGAAGTTTAATATTTCAGATGGTATGAAGGTTGTTGTAACTGGCCAGGTTGCAGTTTATGAAGCAAATGGTACTTACCAAATATATTGCAAGGAAATTGCACCTGAAGGCCTTGGCGAGCTATATCTAAAATATGAACAGCTTAAGAAAAAGCTTGAGAGTGAAGGGATTTTTGATGAATCACATAAGAAGAAAATACCTTTTATGCCAGGAAGAGTAGGAGTAATAACTTCAAGAACGGGTGCAGTGGTTAGAGATATAATAAACGTAAGTACAAGAAGGTTTGATAAGGTAAATTTACTTATATATCCTGCGGCAACGCAAGGCGTAGATGTACCTAGAACAGTCATAAATGGAATTGAAACGTTTAATAGACTGAAAAATGTAGATGTAATAATAATTGCAAGAGGCGGTGGCTCTTTTGAGGATTTATTTGGATTTAATGATGAAAATCTAGCAAGATCAATATATAACTCTGAGATTCCAATAATTTCAGCTGTAGGTCATGAAACTGATTTTACTATCTGTGATTTTGCATCTGACTTAAGAGCACCAACTCCATCTGCAGCTGCAGAGCTGGTATACCCTCAAATGTCAGAGATTGTGTCAAAGTTAAATATGCTTAAACATAGAAATAACCAGGCAATTTTAAATTATATAGCTTTGAAAAAACAGAATTTAGAGAGGTTAAAGGCATCAAAACTTGAAAGACTTCCACTTAATATGATAACAAATGGAAGAATGGCTATAGATTTAAAATTAAAGAAGGCAGAGGCACTAGTTAAATCTAAAGTGCAGAAGGAAAAGATTAGCACTGTTAACTTAATTTCAAAGCTTGATGCATTAAGCCCACTTAAGACTCTTACTAGAGGATATATAGTTGCAGAAGACAAAAGTGGTAAAATAATTTCTAAGAAGGAAGATGCAAAAGTAGGAGATGAGGTTACATTAATTGTAACTGATGGAAAGATAAAAGCAGATGTTAAGGAGGTAATATAATGGAAGAGCTTAGTTTTGAAGAAAGTATGAAACAGCTTGAGGAAATAGTTACAAATTTAGAAAGAGGAAATCTTAGTTTAGAAGATGCAATTTCTACTTTTGAAAAGGGAATAAAGCTTTCTAAAGTTGCAAATGAAAAATTAGAGAAAGCAGAAAAGAAAATAAATATTTTATGTGAAGGTGAAAATGGAGAGCTAAAAGAAGAAATTTTTACTACTAATGAAGAATAAGTTAGCTTTCTGAAAAATAATACTTTATATAATAAATGTATGGTTTGTAATAAAAGTGTAATAAAACAAATAGTTTTTAAAACATGGATAAATTCAAATATTTTGGTTTGCTATAATATTTTAACAAATATTTAGCATTCTAAAATATTTGAATTTTTTTAGAATGTTTGAAATAACACTATGTTACAGAATTATGACATTTTGCTCTTTTTTGCTAAAATTGATTTATGTCACTTGAAACTTTTTTTTCCTTGCTCTTGAGTTATTTCACCTTGCAATTTTGGTAGTTCAGTTAATAAATATAGTATGTATTTATATATATTAAGATTATTCAATTTTGCAGGCTCTATTATGCTATACCATGCAACACTTACTTTTGCACCATCTACGCTATTTGCAAATAATCAGTTCTTTCAATGTATTGCAAATGGTTATGTACATTTTCAAAGTATATGTGATATAGTAAGAAATAATAATCTTAAAATTATAGATACTATAATGAATATTATAAAAGGAAATACAATAATTTTTAATTTTATTAAATAGCAAAAGTCTAAAAACACAATTGTTTTAGCTTCTTTTGAGTTTAATATATGATTTTTTCTACTGAACAGTAATAGTTAATCATATTATTTTTTTATGCTCAAAAAAATGTTGACATTTGTAAATAAAAAGTAATATAATGGATATAATAAAAGTGATACGTTTTATGTATCACTTGAAAAAATGTGAACCGCAGCCCTATTTTAGCGGAATATAAATGCATAGGTGAAAAAAATATGTAGTAAAGTCTACCTTGATATAAAGGTAGATTTTACATTTCTAGGAGGTAAAATGAATTTAGAAGAAGGAAAATTATTTCATAAAAAACGATTTTTTTGACATCTTTAAAGATTATAATTTGATGAACAATAAGGAAAATGGAAGTAAGCGTCTATGTTATTTTTGCTTTAAAGACAAAAAAGATGATAATATAATTTGTTTTTTACCAATTAGTACGAAATATGAAAAATATAAGAAAATATATGATTTAAAAAAATACAAGCATCCAAATTCAAATGTTTATAATTTTGTCTTTGGACATGTACTTGGAAAAAAAGCCGTTTTTCTAATCCAAAATATTTTTCCTACAACACCAAAATATGTATTAGAAAAATATATTACTAATGGT
>JAFVCY010000101.1 GCA_017478805.1 Clostridia bacterium | reverse complement strand
TGTGTGTGTGTGTGTGTGTAGTGTTATCGCATTTTCAAACATTTTATTTAACATAATTTGCCAACCTTTCTTATCTTCTTAGACAAAATTCCATACTTCAATTATATATTGTTGTACTTTTTTGTCAATAAATTTATAAAATATTTCCATTTTATTTCTATTGTTTCAGTTATGTTACATTTTTTCTTTTTTCTCATATCTATCAAATGTCATTAAAATAGTTTATAGCGCTATAACTAGATATACATAGTTATAGCACTAACATATTTATAACTATACTTTATATTAAATAATTTAGAAGTAGCATTATATTTTTTTGGTTAATTACATTTTCAGATTTTTCTCAAAACATTAATTGCTATGTAGAGATTATAATAAAGAAAATATAGTGTATAAATCTTCTTTATCTATACACTATACCAAATTATACTATTATTCTTTTTTATTTAAGTAATATTCTTTTTTCTATACTATACTATCATTTTCTTCACTATTTATAACTGAGTCTAATTTTTCATTTATAAAATCAATACTTGAAGATGGTTTTGCAAGATAGAAACCTTGCATGTATTTAACTCCTAGCTGTCTTAACTTATTCATAACGTCCCTATTTTCTACCCCTACAGCAATAAGTTCTATATCTTTTGAATAACACATAGTTTGAAGGTCAAGCACAAATTTTTGCTTATCTTCATTTTCAAGAATATCTGTAGTAATACTTCTATCTAACTTAATGCTATCTGGTGTAATCATCCTAAAATCATTAGTATTCATTATACCTGTTCCAAAGTGGTCTAAAGCTACTTTTCCGTTTTTCTTATGGATTTCTGTTATAAAGTTTTGAAGTGATGGAAGGTCATATCTTTCATAACCATGTATTTCAAGAGTAACCTTTGCTTTATCCATAAGTTCATATATTCTTGGCTTATTTACATACATTTCATAACTTTTTATGTTTATATTAACATTTACTCTATTTGATTCTCTCAAAGTAATACCTGCAAAAGACTCCAAGCCGTGTATAAATAACATCTGCTGCACTTTGTTATACTGTGATGTTTCCTCTGCATACTTTAGTAGCTTTTCTATATCTAGCTTTTTGCTAGCCTTAATTTTAGATAGTACTTCATAAGCTATAACTTTTCCTTCTTCAACGTTAATAATTGGCTGATACAGTGGCTCTATTTTAGTTCTATCAATAATACCATCAATAATTGAGTCATATTCTATATTTGAAAATTCCTCTTCTTTTTCCTCTTTCTCTTCATTAACTAGTCCTGAACTATTTACAACTAAATTTTCTCCACTATCTGAAACAGTTATTAGATCTTCAAAATAATTATCCATAAATTCTATGTACTTAAGTCTTGAAATTTTATATTTTTGATACACTTCTATGCTTTTAGCTGCTGCATCTGCATCTTTTACCATTATAAGTAGATTAAATTTTTCTTTGCTATTATCAAGTGCAAGAGCGAGCTCTTTTAAATTCGCATATGTAAGCTCTCCCTCATTTAAGTATTTATCGTGATACTTTACTAAAGTAAGTATTGTCTTCTTATCTTCCTCGTTAAAATCAAATCTATCTAAAATATCAATTGAAAGTTCATATGACTTATCCTCATGACCTGCAAAACTTTCTCCACCCTCTTCAAATTTAACTTTAACATATGGCTTACCTAAATCATGAAGAAGCATTGTCCAATTTAGTATCTTTCTTTTTCCTTCACCTAAAGTCAGACTATTTTTTCCTACTTCTTCTATTGTAGTAGTAATATGTTTAAAAAGGTCATATCTATGGTACGAACTGCTTTGAACACAGTTAAATACATTTTCACCATACTTGTTGTACACATAAAATTCAGGGAAATGCTGCTGAAATATTCTTTCCATAGAAAGTGCCTTTAAAATCTGTGCAACATTTTCATCTGCAAGTATTTGAGTATATATATCTGTGAGTCTACGTTTATCTGATGCTGCATAAACTCCAGATATTATTGAATCAATTCGCCTCTGCTCATCTAAATCTACTTGACTAATTTCTTTTACAACTGTATCGTCAAAATCAATTATTCCTTCATCTTTTATTGTTTCTTTTCTATTTCCAATACCAACTAAATTCATGACTTCTTCCTCCACTAACTAACTGTGATTATATCATTAGATTATTTTTTTTACAATAATCTTTTATATTTTTTTATGTTAAATATCGATTTTTTCTTGACTTTACGTAAAAAAAATTATATAATCTATGTGTGAATTTATTAAATAATGAGTTTAACCCCGGATAATTTGTTATTTAATACATTGTTTTATAATATTTTTGGAGGAAATTATGAATAATACTACTCATAGCGTAAAGCTAAGTGAAATTGAAAAGAAATGGTATGTAATTGATGCTGCTGGTCGCCCTCTAGGTAGAGTTGCAACCGAAGTAGCAAGACTTTTGAAAGGTAAACACAAACCAACTTACTCTACACATTTAGATTGTGGAGATTTTGTAATAGTTATTAACACTGATAAAATGGTACTTACTGGAAACAAAATGAAAAATAAGATTTATAGACATCATTCAGGTTATATAGGTAATATGACTGAAACTTCTGCTGAAGTTATGATGAAAAATCATTCTGACAGAGCTTTAGAGCTTGCAGTTAAAGGCATGTTGCCAAAGAACTCTCTTGGTAGATCTATGATAACTAAATTAAAAGCATTTAAAGGTTCAGAGCATACGCATAGCGCTCAAAAACCAGAAATATGGAATTTTTAGGAGGTAAGTGTTGTGGCAAATAAAGAATATATATATGCAACAGGTAAAAGAAAATCTTCAATAGCAAGAGTAAATATTATACCTGGTACTGGAAAAATAACAATAAATGGTAAAGATATGAACGAGCTTTATACATTAGATACTTTAAAAGCTGTTGTTCTTAAACCATTCAATGTAGCAAATCTTATGGAAAAATATGATGTTGAAGCTAGTGTTCATGGTGGTGGTTTCTCTGGTCAAGCTGGAGCAATTTCTCATGGAATAGCAAAAGCACTTGCTACAATTGATCTAGAAACTAGAGGAGTTTTAAAAAGAAATGGATTACTAACTAGAGATTCTAGAGTTAAAGAAAGAAGAAAATATGGTCTTAAAAAGGCTAGAAAAGCTCCACAATTCAGTAAAAGATAATAAATTACTAGTTGCCCTAAAATATATAAGTTTTAGGGCAATTTTATTTTATTTAATATTATATGTATGTACATATATATTATATTATGGAAAAATAATTTTTAACTTTAATTCAAAACTCAAGATAAATTCAAGTTATTTTTTATAAGTATTTTTTTGCATCATTTTAGTTTTCTTACAATATTTTTAGTATATTAAAATTATTCCGTATGTCATACTTTTTTTAGTAAATAAAATAACTTCACTTAAAAAACTTTATAATTTTTAGAAAAGAAAAAAGAGCATCACTTTATATGATGCCCTTTTCAAATTACTATATTAATTCAATTATAGCCATTTCTGCACCGTCACCTTTTCTAGGTACTAGCTTTATAATTCTAGTATATCCGCCCTTACCTGCTTCATATCTAGGTGCTATTTCATTAAATAATTTTTCTGTTAAATCAATAGTCTTTCCTTTTTCATCCTTTACTTTATTTATTTTAGTGAACATTTTTCTTCTTGTAGCAAGCTTTGATGGTTTATCTGTGTTAACTTGCTCTTTAACTACTTCTCTAACAACAGCTTTATACTTATTTCCATTTTTTGAAGTTCTTTCTTCTGTAACTTTATTACCTTTTTTATCAAGTTTTACTCTAGATACAGTCTTTTCCTTAACTTCAAAATTATCTTTTTCTGCTATAGCTAAACTTACTAAACTATCAATTATTGGCTTTACTTCTTTAGCTTTAGCAAGTGTTGTTTCAACTTTTCCATTTAAAATTAAAGATGTTGTTATATTATTTAGTAAAGATTTTCTATGAGAAGTTGTTCTTCCTAGTTTTCTAACTCCTGCCACTTTAATTTCCTCCTTTTTGGTTATTCTTCGCTTTTCTTAAACTCAAGTCCTAATTCATGAACTTTATTTATTACTTCCTCTAAAGACTTCTTACCTAAGTTTCTAACTTTTATCATATCATGTTCTGTCTTAGCAACAATGTCTGCAACTGTGTGCATACCAGCTCTTTTTAAACAGTTATATGACCTTACAGAAAACTCTAAGTCTTCGATAGGAGTTTCAAGTAATTTATCCTTCTTAGAAATTTCTTTGTGGGACATTATTGACATAGTCTTAGCAATTTCAGATAAATCGATAAACATCTCTAAATGTTCATATAATATCTTAGCTGCCATACTAAGTGCCTCAAATGGTTCTATAACGCCATTTGTCCAGATTTCAAGTACTAAACTATCATAGTCTGCAGACTTACCAACTCTTGTTTTACCTACTGTAAAATTAACCTTCTTAACTGGTGTAAATATTGCATCTATTGGAATTACATTTGCTATCTCAATTTCAGATTTTTCAGCTACAATATATCCTCTACCTCTAGTAGCAGTAAGGTCTATATTTAGCTCTGTCCCCTCATCCACATAAGCAATATGTAAATCTGAGTTCACAACTGAGCATGTTCCATCAGTTATAATATCTTTTGCAGTAACTTCACATGGACCAACAGCTTTTATTGCTAAAGCTTTGTCTTCAGTGTCATTTGGATCTGCTTTTAAACATACTTGTTTTAAATTAAGTATTATGTCTGTTACATCTTCAGTAACACCTGGTATTGAAACAAACTCATGTGTTACTCCATCAATTTTAATTGAATTTAGAGCATAACCTGGAAGTGAAGAAAGAAGTATTCTTCTAAGTGAATTTCCAAGTGTTATACCAAAGCCTCTTTCTAAAGGCTCTACTTCAAATCTAGCATAATATGTATCAACATCTACTGCTACACATTTTATTTCTGGTCTTTGCATTTCAACCATTTTTAATTCCCCCAATCTAGTAGTGCTCTGATTACACACTACTTTATTTAATAATTTGCTCTGATTACACAAATTACATTGAAACGTTTAAAAATATATTTAATTTTAATACTAATATAACTATTAGTTTCTAGAGTATAACTCAACAATTAAGCTTTCTTGTACTTCAAAGTCTAAATCTTCTTTTACTGGTCTTCTAACAATTTTTGCTTCTAATTTATCTTTGTTAAAATCAATCCATGATGGTACAATTCTTGATTTGTTTACTTCTAAAGAATCTACAATTGCCTTATTTGACTTTTTAGATTCTCTAACAGTAATTACATCCCCTTCTCTACAAATATATGATGGGATATTTACTTTTCTACCATTTACTTCTAGCATTTCATATGTTACTAATTGTCTTGCTTCTGCTCTTGATTTTCCAATTCCTAGTCTATATGCAATATTATCAAGTCTTAATTCTAATGTTTGTAGTAATAACTCACCTGTTTTTCCATTAGTTTTAGCTGCTTTTTCAAAATAATTTCTAAATTGTTTTTCAGCTACACCATAAATAAACTTAACTTTTTGTTTTTCTTTAAGCTGAGTTCCATACTCACTTAATTTTCTCATGTTCTTTTTAGGTTTTCTATTTGATTTTTTATCTATACCTATAACTGTAGGCTCAATTCCTAATGCTCTACATTTCTTTAGGATAGGTCCTCTGCTAATTGCCATTTGTTTACTGCACCTCCCTATACTCTTCTTCTCTTAGGTGGTCTGCAACCATTATGAGGAATTGGAGATACATCTTTTATCATAGTTATCTCAAGTCCTGCTGCTTGAAGTGATCTAATAGCTGCTTCTCTACCACTACCTGGTCCTTTAACAAATACTTCTACTGTTTTTAAACCATGTTCTTTTGCTGCATTTGCTGCAGATGTTGCTGCTTCTCCAGCAGCAAAAGGAGTATTCTTTCTTGAACCTTTAAATCCAAGTCCACCAGCACTAGCCCATGATATAACGTTTCCAGCTTCATCAGTTATTGTAACTATTGTATTGTTAAATGAAGACTGAATATGAGCTGCACCACTTGCAATATTTTTCTTAACTTTTCTTTTTGTTACTGTTTTTTTACTTGCTGCCATATTCCTTATACTCCTTTCTTACCTGCTACAACTTTTCTTGGACCTTTTCTAGTTCTAGCATTAGTTTTTGTTCTTTGACCTCTAACAGGTAAACCTTTCTTGTGTCTTTGTCCTCTGTAGCAATTAATTTCCATTAATCTTTTGATGTTTAAAGAAACTTCTTTTCTTAAGTCTCCTTCTACTGTATAATCTCTTTCGATTATAGTTCTTACTTTTGCTTCATCTTCATCAGTGAAGTCTTTTATTCTTTTGTTTGGATCTATACCAGCTTCTGCTAGTATTTTTCTTGATACAGAACGACCTATACCATAAATAGATGTAAGTCCTATTTCTGCAATTTTAGACTTTGGTAAGTCTACTCCAGCAATACGTGCCATTTAAAATTACACCCCCACTAATTAACCTTGTCTTTGTTTGTGTTTTGCATTTTCACAGATTACTCTAACTACGCCATTTCTTCTGATTACTTTGCACTTGTCACAAATCTTCTTTACTGATGGTCTTACTTTCATTTTGAATCCTCCTTAAAACACTTTTTAAAAGTATTTCACTTTTAAGTTTTAACCATTTCTTCTTTTTTATTTAATTTGAAATGCGAGGTATTAAATAAAAAAGACTTAAAATATATATAAAAAATCTAAAAGCAATTGTGGAATGCAATATGCGTTCCATCCAGCCGCTCAATGCCTAAAGACTTTTTATCAAAATAAAAAAATTAAGAGTACTATTTTGATCTCCAAGTAATTCTACCTTTTGTTAAATCATATGTTGAAAGTTCAAGTTTTACCTTATCTCCAGGTAATATTTTAATGTAGTTCATTCTAAGCTTTCCTGAAATATGTGCAAGTACCTCATGACCATTTTCAAGTTTTACCTTAAACATAGCATTAGGCAAAGCTTCTGAAACTATTCCATCAACTTCAATAACATCTTCTTTTGCCATTTTTTCCTCCTAAAAATTCTACCTAAATTTTACTTAATCTAGGTTAACATAGATATTATATACTTTTAAAAAGCAAAAGTCAAGCATTTTACTGCAATTTTATCTGTTTATTTGCAAGTAAAAATGAAAAAATTAAAAGAAGCATCATGTAATAATTTTACATAACACTTCAAAGATTAATTTATATATATCTCTACTTTACACATTATCTAAAACACTTTTCATTTTATCTGCCTTAAATTTAATGAAATAATATATTGGAAAAATTACTCCAAATGTAAGTGTAACTACATAAATGAATATATTTGTTACATAATTTAAAGCACTAATAAACGTAAATGAACTAAACATATTAATATTTATGTACTCACTTGCTTTTCCTATAATAATTCCATATATTATGTATGCATTTAGTGCTACACTTATTATGGTAAAAATTATTCCAAATACTATAAGAATTTTTAATACTTTCATTAAGTTTTCTGTTTTCTTAAATTTTAATGCAACATCTGTTATATGCATATCTTCATATACATTTGCACCTTCTCCATGATTTTTGGTAATTACAATAATAAACAAAATTGCTATGGTCATTATAATTGTAAGTCCCATAGATAGCATAAGTACACCATTTGAAAGACTTTTATCTAACTTTCCTTTCATAATAAAACTAGAAACTATTCCAAGTACAAACACTAATATATCTGCTAGTAATATTTTCATAACTATTTTCTTTATAACCATTTCGAAACTGTCATTTTCCATATACCTAATAACCTCCTACTCACAAAAAATTATATATCAAAATATATTTTTTTCAATATATTTTCTCTTTTTAATAGGATTTTCAAAATAAAAGTTACAATTTTCAGTTGGTTTTGTAAATTATTAGGTATATAAAAAAGGCGATATATATACACATATATACTGCCTTTTTCTTATCTTCATTTTTTAAGAATTAGAATTCTACTTTTTAGCAATTATTTCATTTACTTCTTCTTCAGTCTTATTTACTATCTCAGCTATAGTTTTAACGTCTATACCTTTTTTATACATTGAAATAATAGTTGAATTTACACCATTAGTAAAGCCTTCAGCTCTACCTTCAGCTTTAGCACGTTTTTCTTTAGACCTCTCATCTAATTTCCAAATTTCATATTTGTCAATAAGTAGTCTATTTTTTTCATCTGCTAAAAAGTCTTGTCTAATCTTTTCTGCTTCCTCAATATATTTATTCTCTTTCATTGCTTTTGTTTGCCCATTCTGGATTTGTCCCCTCTATATATGCAAGCCATAAATCAACTCTGCTTTCTAATTTTGGATTCATATTCTTAAATTATGTTAACTCCATCATATGAATACTCGGCGTTTCTTCTAATTTATATTTTAAATTAGATTCTTCTGCCCGCGACCATATAGTATGGTATTTTTCTATATTTTCACGCATAATATAGTTTAAAATTGCAAGTGAGTAAACTTTCTTTAATTTATCACATTCTTCAGCTGTTTCTACTTGCTCTCTATTTATTGCACTTATATATAGCACTAGCCTATTTATAAAGTCTGGATCTTTACTTTTTTGCATTTCTAAAACTACAATTTCTTCATTATTAATTGTTGCTTTAATGTCTAAATACAGTTCTTTGTGACTAAAATTAATTTTTTGTAAATTATACAGCTTATCAATTTCAATAGTATTAATCTTTTTATTTAAGATAGCTTCAAGAAAATCTTTTAAAATATCCTTATTAGAAAATACATGTTTAAAAATAATATCGTTTTTTATAGAGTAATCTTTTACATTTTCCATATTCTTTCTCTACAGCCAATTATATACCAAAAATAATCATTATTCAATACCTAAGGTGTAATTTTAAACACTAATTATCTGCTAGAAGTTAGAAGATAAGAAATACACAAATAATTTTGAAATAATTTTTTATATTTAGACAAAAAATTTACGATTTAAAATTATATTTGACACAAAAATATATGTACCCTAAAAGTACTGAATATGAAAACATGCATAGATTTATGCATGTATATACGATAGCATAGTTTGTATATCTTGTAATTAGTAATTTTGATATTTGACACGCTTCGACAAAACTAGATGATTTATTACAAAATTCGACAAGATTTATATCGTTAAATGCGGTTTAGATATATATTGTTAATTTTTCTAGTTGTTTAAATAAAACTTGAAAGAAAAGTGGAGATTTATGAAATAATCCCCACTTTTATTATTATACATCATTATTTTACATTTTTGTTAATGCTAAAAAAACTATAAATAATATAAATTACTTTTTAAGTTTCTTATTCTGTTCTAAGTGCAATTACAGGATCACGTTTGCTTGCAAATTTTGCCGGAATTAAACCTGCTGTTACAGTAAGTACTATACTTATTGCAACTAAAATAATTCCTGCCACAAACGGTACTTGTGTCGTAATTACCACTCCTGTTAATGTATATATTAAAGAATTTATTGGAAGTGTAAGTAAAATTGTAACTCCGATTCCTATAACTCCAGATACAAGACCTACTATCAAAGTTTCAGCATTAAATACTCTTGAAATATCTTTCTTAGATGCTCCAATACTTCTTAAAATTCCTATCTCTTTTGTTCTTTCTAGGACAGAAATATATGTAATTATTCCAATCATTATAGATGAAACAATTAAAGATATTGCAACAAAAGCAATTAGTACATAACTTACAGTATCAATAATATTTCCTACTGACTTTATCATAGTACCTATTACATCAGAATATGTTATAGCATTTTCCTCTTTTCCGTTTTCTTTTTGCATTTTGTTGTACTGCTCTATACCTTTTGTTATTTTTTCTTTACCTTGGAAATCCTTTGGATAAATGCTAATCATAGATGGTTCATTTAAGTCTATAGCTCCAAATTTTAACATGTTGCTTTCATAACTAGAGTCTTTATTTTCGCTATATGCCTGCATAAGTTTAGCAATATCTTCTGGAGACATTTGCATAAGTCTCATTTGCTGCTCTACACTCAAACTACTTACGTCAAATTTGTAATCCTCAGTCGGAAACTCTAATCCTGAAAGTACATTTACTTTTTCATTTTCTCTTTGCTCGCATACAATTTCAGATTCATTTGACTTATTTATTACATGTTCTTCTAAATCTTTCAAATAGCCTACTCCACCTTGAACAGTTGATATACTTGACGCTTCATTTGGCTTTATAATTCCAACTACTTTAATCTCTTCAGCGCTTTCAAGTTTAGATTTCATGTACTCACTATCATCAGATTTATTAATCCATATACCATTTTCTTTTGTATAATAATCAGCATTTAAAAGCACTTTATACTTTAAATTTAAAATGTCATCTATTAAATATTCTGTCTCTTCTGTTTCTTCTAATTTTTCACCATCTTGAATTTTTTTCATTTTATCTTTTAAGGCTGCCTGGTCTTTTAAACCAAGAGAGTATAACACATAATCATTTATCTCATTATTTTTAGTTGCAATTAGTACTAACTCGTTATACGCTTTAGGCCACGAACCTGCAAGTAAATCGTACTGCGTGCGTAGCAAGTTTTCGTTATCTAAAAGCTTGTTAAATACACTACTATTTGACATCATAGTCATACTAGATGTTCCACCCATAGATGTAATTGTTGAGCTTTGAACTTCCATCATTTTCCCCATACCAATTGCATCCATAACTGAACTTGGATTTACTCTTAAATACTCTCCCTCATCATATTTGTATAAGTTTAGATTTAAGTCATAACTATATTCAATAGCATTTGAACTTTTTACTATTTCGTTTTCTTCATTTTCTAAATATCTCTTTAGTTCAGTTAAATTGTTATTTTGCACCTGATTTGATATACTCGACATCATAGAGTCCATAATATCAAGTGAGTATACTTTTCCTGCTTCTCTCTTCTTTTCAGATGTATCTGTCTGACCCATAAGTGACATAATCATAGACGACATATCAACTGTAGACTTTTGAACTCTTAGTGGATAAGAAGAAAGTGTATCTTCCTCTACTTTATCTATATAGTTTTGAACACCAGTAGATATTGCAAGTATTAATGCTATTCCTATTATTCCAATTGAACCTGCAAAAGAGGTTAAAAATGTTCTTCCCTTTTTAGTCATTAGATTATTTAAACTTAATCTAAAAGCAGTAAAAAATTTCATAGATGTCCTTCTAAATTTTGCATTTTCAATCTTTTCTTCATTACTACTTTTTTCTTCGGACAAAATAGGATTAGAATCATCAGTTATTTTTCCATCTAATATCTTTATTATTCTACTTGAATATTTTTCTGCTATTTCTGGGTTATGTGTTACCATTATTATTAGCTTATCTTTAGAAATTTTTTTAAGAATCTCCATAACTTGAGTGCTAGTTTTTGTGTCTAGTGCTCCTGTTGGCTCATCTGCTAAGATAATGTCCGGGTCATTAACTAAAGCTCTTGCTATTGCAACTCTTTGCATTTGTCCACCAGATAACTGATTTGGTTTTTTATTAATCTGATCTTTTAGTCCCACATCTTCTAATGCCTTTACAGCCCTGTTTCTTCTTTCTTTTTTACTTACTCCAGACAGTGTTAGTGCAAGCTCTACATTTGAGAGTACTGTTTGATGTGATATTAAGTTATAACTTTGAAATACAAAGCCTACAGAATAATTTCTATATGCATCCCAGTCTCTATCCTTAAATTCTTTTGTTGATTTTCCGTTTATAACAAGGTCTCCTGTGGTATACCTATCTAAGCCACCTATTATATTTAAAAGTGTTGTTTTTCCACAACCACTTTGGCCAAGTATTGAAACAAATTCTGCTTCTCTAAACTCAAGAGAGACTCCTTTTAGAGCCTCTACTTTTTCAGTTCCTGATACATATGTCTTTGTTATTTTATCTAATTTTAGCATTTCTTACCTACTTTCTTTTTAATCCCTTCTTCTTGCAAATATTGATAGTATTCTTAAGAATATATTTATAAAGTCAAGATATAACTGCATTGCAAAATATACATATAGCTTTTCGCTTTCAATATTTGAAAACTCAAAATTTGACTTCATTCTGTATATGTCATAAATTGTAATTCCTGCAAATATAGCAAGAATTATCCAGTCTAAAGCTATATCTATCATTGCAAAACCTAAAAATAGGTTTATTACTGAAACTATAAGTCCTACAATAAGTGCTACCGAACATATTGTTCCAAGCTTTGTCATATCTTTTTTTGTAATATATCCATACATTGCAAGTCCTGCAAATAGACCTGATGCTGATAAAAATGCAAGCCCAATTGTCCCTATATCAAAAAGTGCAAAAATTACTCCCATGGTGACTCCATTTAAGGCGGCATATCCAAAAAATAATGCCGTAACTACTGCAGGTGGTAATTTTCTTAGTAAAAGTGAAAATACAAGTACTACTACAATTTCTATTATTCCTAAAACTCTGTAATCCACTTTTAGAAACATACCTGTTTGATAGCTATAAATTGCAACTAGTGCTGTTGCAAGTAATCCTAAAAACATCATAGAAAACGTTCTAAGCATCATTTTATTATTCTCTACAATATATGTTCCATCAAAACTTTCTTCCATTTAAATCATCCTTTCTTTACATATATACATTTAAAAGCATATATTTATACTATTTTAATTATATAATTTTTTTAATTATTGTCAATATTATATTATCTAATATAACAAATATCGACATTTTTAGCACTAAAACATAAAAACAGCCATAAAATTCTGCTCTTTATTTTTATAATTTTTTTCTTCTAATCTTCTTCCTGTATAAATGCTCACCTGTTTTTTGTATAATGTTATTAAATCAATTATGATTAATTTTTACTTTTTTGCTATATATAACAAAAACTTCCACTACTCTTAGTGAAAGTTTTGCTGTTTTTTATTTTTCTGACCGCCTTACTGCTTCTCTTATCTTATACTTGATACTTTCAAGAAGTTCATCATCAGAGCCATCTGTTTTTAGTTCTAAATACTTACATCTTCTTGTAGCCTCCCGTACATTTTCTATACTTCAGTAAAGTAAAAAAAAATCAAAAAAGCATATC
>JAFVCY010000100.1 GCA_017478805.1 Clostridia bacterium | reverse complement strand
TGCCAAATAAAGAGCAATAGAACCATCAATCTTCTCATCAATACTATTATTATAATTATCAATCTGACCAGCAAATGTTGATTTCAAGTCTTCAAACTCTTGCTTAGTTACAAAGGCGCCACCGCTGGAATCAGTTATGATCGAAGCAAAATTCTCTATACTCATGAGCACAACCAAAAATAAAGCCACTATTTTCTTTAATTTTGTGCTCTTTCTCATAATTTAACATTACGACCCCCAGTACAACCTCTTTCAAATTTCAAAAGATAGGGGGTCTGCATAGGGGGTAGAATGCTATACTTTTTGTATACATTAAATATCCCCTATGTATACAGATAAAGAATTAAGTATACACTCCATATTATTTATGTATACAGTTATGTTATAATTATATATTGACATTTACTGTATACCAAAGGAGTCTATATGAAATATGACAAGAAACTAAAAGAAAAGATGCTTGAAGAGTACACTAATACTAACATAACTAGAAAAGAAATATGTGCTAAATATGATGTTCCCTTTGAAACATTTAAAGGATGGTTGAGGTACGATCATAGTTATTCCTATGGCAAAAGAGTAATTAAAAAGCGTAGTGCTAGTACCTCTGCTGTCTTAAAAAGTTCCAATTACAAGGATTTATCTAAAGAAGAACTACAATTAGAATTAATAAAAAAAGACATAGAGATTGCTAAATTAAAAAAAAAGTACCCTTGGCTAGCCGATATGGACGACATGGAATCAGATGGTCTAAACAAATAGACTATACTATCATTCTTGAACTTAATAACCAGTATCCCATTAAAACGCTTTGTGAAATAATGAATATCAAACGAGATGGTTTTTATAAATGGATTAATCGCAATGCTAAGCCCAACTCTCCACAGGCAGCTCTCAGAGCTCACAGAATGGCTCAATTTAAGATTTATTCAGAAAAATATAGAACTCATGGGTATAGATGGCTAAATGCTAAAATAAAACTCGATAACGCAAATTTTAAATGCTCTGATACAACTGCTCATAGAATTTGCAAATATCTTGGTATTAAATCTAAAGCAAAACACGAAACCAACAAATACAGAAAACCTAGAACCGATTTCAAGAATTACAATAATTTGATTTTAAATAAAATCGCTCCAACAGAACCATTTAAAGTAGTTGTTAGTGATATGACAGCTATGAAATATAAAGGCAATTATTACGAAGTTACCTGGTACATGGACCTATTCAATAACGAAATCATTTCATTCGGTATAAGCAATAGACACGGAGATCCTCAAACTTATTATGATGGATTAGAAGGAGCAATATTTAAGAAACAGCAAGGATATCAAGATTTTATAACCATTCTCCACACTGATTGTGGTTCTGTTTATACAAGTAATAGTTACAACTCAAAGTTATGTCTTAATGGTTTTATACATTCAACTTCAACTCCAGGTAATCCTACCGAAAACGGAGCAATGGAATCAATTAATGGATGGACCAAAGAAGAATTACTCAGAGACTTTATGATCAAGCAAGGCGAAAATATCAAAGATGCTATAGAAAACTATATTTATTATTTTAACAATGAAAGACCTGCTGCTGCACTTAATTATCTAACACCTATGCAATATAAACAAGCTTTTTACGAAAAACCTAAACTTTTACCCGCAAAAATTAACAATTTTTGCACCCTTTAAGTGTATACTTTTTCTTTACTTTTCCAGTTCAAAAAAGCAATAAAAATGCAGGGTTTTTAAGACACCCTGCAATATTTATTATAGATTATAATATATAATTATTTTAAATATATATCAAATCAAGTAAATGCAACACTCATATAGTAGCATTTAAAGCGTTATTATCTACAACGAAACTATACTTTAGCTAGTTTCATAAACTCTTTTTCACTTACTCCAAGTTCTTTTGCTGCATCTTTAATTTTAATTATGCCTTTCTTAAACATATTTATAATAGCATTCAAAGTACCTTGTTGTATTCCTTCAGCTCTACCTTCTGCTTTTCCTTCTGCTCTACCTTCCGCTTTACTTTCTGCTTTAATCGCATCAAGTATCGTTTTCATTTCTTTACTCATAGTCGCACCTCCTATCTCAAAGATTTCCTGCTTTATAGATGTTGTTTCTTTATATTTTCTATTTATTGTTGTTTTATCTGTTAATAATTTTAAGTATTCGTTTATGTTTTTATTAGTTAAACCTTTGGTATTTACATAATAGACTTTAAGCCCTGCATCCCACTTGCTAATTCTTTCCCCTTGGTCTGAGACTATATTCATCTCACCTTCATATACTGTGCTTTGCTTTTTAAATATATCTTCTTTGGTTAGATATATTACTATTATGTCTTTTAAATCTTTGTACTTCTTACCTTTTTCAGTTAAATAACTTTTTATCTTTGATGCATAAGTAAATATTCTTTTTGCATGGCCTTTTTCATAGGTAACTTGTATTTCAACATTTACAATGTCGCCGTTTCCAAGTTTGCA
>JAFVCY010000009.1 GCA_017478805.1 Clostridia bacterium | reverse complement strand
TCTCTCTTTATGTACAGCGTTCCTGCTCCATCTCCATATTTATTTGTTCCATCACAATAAAAGATTCTCCATGTTCCGCCTCCACTTGGACTATAACTCACCTCGTATCCTTGATATGTTGATATATTTTCTGGAATTATTATATTCTTTGCTGTCGCTACACTCATTGTTCCACTTCCACTCCATACTCCTACACCTATCTTTTTTACTATTACTGTTACACCATCTACTGTTGTCTTTACAGATATTACTGAAGAACCTTCTTTCGATAATGCATTTATTGTTATCTGAGTATTGCTATTTTTTGTTACTGTTGCAACTGTCGAATCACTTGACTCTACTGTTATTTCCAAACTATTTGGATTTGTTATTGTTATGCTTTGACTTCCTGTATATGTTAACCCTATACTTGACTGCGAAAAATCTAAGGCAGCTATACCAATAAAATCTAAATTTTCTATTTGATTCAACTGCTGACTTTTTGTATATAAATCATCTAGTGCAGCTTTAACCGATACTTTTGTACTATCTGATTTTGTATACTCTACCTCGCTTGCATTCATTATATAGTCTGCATATACCTTTGCTCCTATACATACTGTTATTACTGCTATCATTAGCAGTATTTTTGTAATATTTTTCTTCATAATTTTCTTTTCACTCCTTTATATTTTTTTATTATTCCATATTTTTCCTACTCTTTTAGTACTTATCTTTCATATTTCGTTTTAAGACGTTTTTATTATTTTTTATCTTTTTGATATATCATTTTTTCCTCTCTTTCTAATAGCTTTTTTGTTTCAAATAACAGCAATTTAATGCTTTATTCTAACTTCCAAAAGTATTTTACACTAAAAAAAAAAAAGTTTCAAGTGACATAAATTGATTTTTTATCTTTCTATTTAAATTTATTTTTTATTTTTATTTTAGTTACATAAAAAGAAGCATATTATGGTATACTTCTTTTCTATTTTTATTTGACACATACCTATTTTTATTTATGTTACATTTTTGTTACAAAAAATTTATTTAGGGTAAAAAAATAAGGTGATAGAATCACCTATTATGTTTATATGCTATATTTTTTACTGCTTACTACTTTTAGCTTATTATTTTTGTATTTATTTTTTGCTCTATATAATACATCCTAATTAGACAAATAATATCCACATGCATAGCCAGTTGAAAAGGCAATTTGAAGATTAAACCCACCAGTTAAAGCATCTAAATCTAATATCTCACCTACAAAATATATATTTGGAACAATTTTAGATTCAAGTGTTTTTGGGTTTATTTCTTTTAGATTTATTCCACCTACAGTTACAATTCC
The DNA here is from genome assembly GCA_017478805.1 of Clostridia bacterium. Taxonomy (GTDB): domain Bacteria; phylum Bacillota; class Clostridia; order TANB77; family CAG-465; genus RGIG5057. The sequence continues at coordinate 23,734 of JAFVCY010000009.1, read as the reverse complement.
AGTTTCAATAGGCATAGTATCAGTTATTATTATTTCAAAACCTTTTAATACACTAATTAATTTTTGTCTTTCTTCTTTTGTTATACTACATACTTTCTTATTACCATCAAGCTTAGATTTTTGTATAACTGGGATTATCATCTTTTTAGGGAGTAAGTCAACTAAAGCATTTTTTAGTTCTTTAGTGTTATACTTTTCAAAATCTCTTTGCACTCTTTTATCTAGCACATCAAAATCAAGTGCTGGTTTTAAATCTACTTTTAAAACTATACTAGAATTTCTTAATTTTTCGGTATAATTACTTTCTCTAACTAATTTACTACTACAGCTTAAAATAACAGGACCAGTTACTCCAAAATGTGAAAACATCATTTCTCCAAAATCACTATATACCTCTTTACCATCATTCTTCAAAGTAATAGCTACATTCTTAAGTGTAAGACCTTGCAATTCTTTACATGCACTATCATTACTTTTTAATCCCACAAGTCCAGGTCTTAACAAAGAAACCGTATGCCCAAGCTTTTCAGCTATTTTAAATCCATCACCAGTAGAACCAGTTGCAGGGTAACTTTTTCCACCTGTTGCAATTATACATTTTTTAGCAATTATTTTTTCTCCACCAAAAAGGGTAATACATACTCTTCCATCTTCTGTTTTTTCCACATTTTCCACTGGAGAATTATACCTAATATTTACTTTGCATTTCTTTAACCTATTTAACATTTTATCAGCAAGTTCCTCAGCATTATCTGACTGTAAAAATATTCTGTTTCCTCTTTCTTCTTTAGTTTTTACCCCCATACCATTTGCAAATTTAGTTAAGTCATTATTATTAAATAGGTTAAAACTACTAAGCATAAACTTTTGATTTTCTAGTATATGTGAAAAAAAGTACTCTGAGTCTCCTTTAAAAGTGATATTGCACCTACCTTTTCCAGTTATCCTAAGCTTCATGCCTACTTTTTCCTTTTTCTCAAGTATAGTAACATCATATTTTTTACTAGCCTCTATAGCTGCCATCATGCCTGCTGGTCCTGCACCAATTATTACTACCTTTTCCAATTCTACTCTCCTTTTAACATGTTATCTGTAGCAATTATTAATGCAAGTTTAGCTGATTCATAAGTTATACCACCTTGCATATATGCTATATATGGTTTTCTAATTGGAGAATCTGCTGACAGTTCTATACTTGCGCCTTCTATAAAGGTTCCGGCTGCCATTATAACCTTATCTGTATATCCCGGCATGTCCCATGGATAAGGTATAACATGACTATCTACTGGGCTTCCAATTTGCAAACCTTGTATAAATTTTATTAATTCTTCTTCTTTTTCAAATTTTACAGTTTGAACAATATCTGTTCTTTTTTCATCATATCTAGGTTTTGTATTAAATCCAAGTTCTTCTAAAAAGGCTGATGCAAATACCATAGACTTAAGTGCATTTGCAACAATGCATGGACTTATAAACAGACCTTGTAGCATGTTTCTATTTTGATTCATTGTAGCGCCGCACTCTTTGCCTATTCCAGGACATGTTAGCTGCATTGCTACTCTTTCTACTAGTTTTTTATCTCCAACAACATATGCTCCTGTTTCACAAAGTGAACCTCCCATGTTCTTTATAAGGCTACCTACGCATAAATTGGCTCCCACTTCTATAGGCTCCCTTTGTTCAACAAACTCTCCATAGCAATTATCAACAAATATAATTACATCTTTATTTATCTTACGTATTTCTTTTATAACTTTTTCTATTTGTGAAATCTCTATAGATTTTCTATCTGCATACCCTTTTGAGCGCTGAATCCCTATCATTTTTACTTTATTTTCTTTTAGGTATCTAACTATACTCTCTGTATCAAACTCCTCGTTATTTATTAATTCTATCTCACTGTACTTAACACCTTTTGAAATAAGTGACATATCATTTTCTTCTATACCTATTGTCTGTAAAATAGAGTCATATGGTTTTCCTGTTACGTATACAAGTTCATCTCCTCTATTTAAACATGCAAATAAAGTTGTAGCTATCGCATGTGTTGCATTTACAAATTGCACTCTAACTAAGCTATCCTCTGCCTTAAAAATTCTTGCATATATATTTTCAATTACTTCTCTTCCTGCATCTGAATAGCCATAACCGGTAGTATATCCAAAATGCATATTTGATACTTTATAATGCTTAAATGCTTCAAGTACTTTTGCCTGATTCTCATATGCTATGCTATCTATATTTTTAAATACATCTTTTACTTTGTTTTCTGCTACGTCTGCTACAGACACTATTTTTTCAGATACATTAAATAAACTACTAATACTCATTTTATCACCACGCCTTATTATACCACATATTTATGTAAAATGATAGTATTATGGTAAAATTTTACATATACTTTACATAAAAACATTGACATTTTATGTAAAGTATAGTATAATAAAAAATGTAATCACAAATAACTTACACTTACGTGAGGTACGGAAGTGAGTTTTGTGAAAAAATTTAATTAAAGGAGGATATCACTATGAAGAATATGATATCAAAATTATTCGCAATTGGCCTTTCTATTATTATGACAATTTCGTTTGCAATCTTTGCTTCGGCAGAAGCTACCACCCGGAAGAAAGGTTTCACTTTCGCAGTAGTTAACTATTACGCAGGTAACACTGTTACTTTTACCTACTATGGGAAGCAGCCGGACTTCTTCGGCTCAACGGAACCCGGCAGGTTCCAGCGGGTGATGGTTGGCAAAGATTTTGGAGTGTATAACTTCAATTTAAAAAGCGCTAACAAATCCAATACCATAACGTTTACCGCTGTTTCAGTGGCCAAAGGTCCCTTGGGCACAATCACCATTGAGCTGGAAGATCCTTCTGAGGAGCTGTCTGAAGAAGTAAAGAAGCAGCTTACCCCTGCACCTTCCACAAAAAAGCTGAAAGGGGATATAATAATAGGCGATACTTACTCAAAGTCCTCTACCTGCACTTTCACAGTGTATGGTGAAAAACCAGAATCTCTTTCCGCAACAGCAGAAGGCGAGTTTGAGTTAGTTTTTGAGGGAAAAAACTTCACTACCTACAACTTTGGCTTCGAAGGTTACGCGAAGGACTGCACCATTACAGCAGTTCTGCCAAGTGGCAAAACTATTTCCGGTGAGGTTGTAGTAATCGAATAATTACTCCAAATAGCGCACTCCACTAAAAAGTGGGGTGCGTTTTATTATACATGATATGTAATATGTATTTTTAGAAAAAAAAATTATATAAAAATGATTATTAAAAATAACCAAATCTATTTATATAAATATACCCAAAAACTCATTTAGTTTTTCTAAATTTACGTACTTTAGTTGAAATTCAATCTTTTTAATTTTATTATCACATCTATACTTTATTACTAGTATTTTTCTAATATCCGAATGATGCTTGCCTGCATACCCAATTCCTAACCCAAATTTAAACTCTACGCCTTCTTCTTTATTAACAGAATTAAATACATATACATATTTTTTTATCTTTACATCCTCTATATCACTGTGCAATATTTTTAACTTATCATTTACAACTAGATAGTCTTCAAAATTTTCTATTTTAAATTTCTTCTTATCTTTATCTATTAATTCTAAAGTAAATTGTACCAAAAATATAACTCCAATTGTACTACTTATCCATATTACGCCTTCTTTCTGTGCTTCAATATCCATTTTTTTATCTACTGCAAAATAAATAAATACTATTAAGCAAAAAAGTAGCACTATAACATATACTATTATAATATCTAGCATTACTCTAAATTTTGATTTATCTTCAAAGCTTTTTAATATAACAGATTTATTATTTATATTAAAAAATGTAGCCGAATTTATCTTTCTTTCTTTTTCTTCGATTTCCTTTTTGATGCTATATTTTTTTAAATAATTATCATCAAATTTAGCATCCATATCTTTTATTAAACAGTATATGTATATATCATTCTCTCCATATTCTACTCCAAAGTAATCAATAATTATATCTTTTTTTAAATTCTTTATACCATCATCTATTGACTCTTTTTTGGTTTTATATAGTAATTTATATGATTTACCATTTAAAACAATTTTATCTTCTAATTTATCATAAATATTTAATTCTTCTAATTTATATATCTTCATTTTCCTCTTATTCCTTACTTTTTATATTCCAATCTTTCTCATATCAGTCATTCTTGCTTTATATCCATTTTTCTCATAAAATTTTCTTGCACCTTCGTTATATGCAAACACTCCAAGAAGAACATCTATGCAGCCTACTTCTTTAAAATACTTTTCCATATAATCCATTAACTTTGTTCCTACTCCTATTCTTCTCGCATTTTTTGTTACAATAAGTTCTGTTATTCTACCTGTTTTTGGTACTTTATAATCATATGTACTAATAGCCTCGTTATTTATAACACCTACTATCATGCCAAGCACGTTTTTATTTTCTTCATAAAGAAATATCTTACCATGATACTTTTCTACTTCTTCTATAGTTTTCTTAAAATATTCTTCTCTAAATTCTTTAGTTACTATATTATAACCATCTTTATCAATAGACGAAATATACTCTTGAAGCAAAACAAGTAAATCTTTTACTTTCTCTTCGTACTTATCATTATATTCAATTATCATTTTTCCCTAACACCTCTATTTTACATCATAACCTAAATCTTCAATAGCTTCTTTAATTATGCTTTCAGATATATCTTCTTTTAATATAACTTTCACATTTTTTTCTTTGTGACTTGCAATAACATTTTGTACTCCCTCTATATCCATAAGTGCATTTTTTACTCTATTTTCACATCCTTCACACATCATACCTTCTACTTTTAATAACAACTCTTTCATTTTTTACTTTCCTCCTTTTTATATTAAATCTTCCTCTGATATAACAGGGATAATATCTACTACTGGCTCCTCGTATGGATGAACTTTTCTTAATTTATCTATTACTCTTTTTGCTATCTTTACATCACATACTACCTGTAGTTTTTCTTCTTCAATAACTTCAAAATTTCCATTTTTCCCTATATATGGTCTAGCATTTGAATTTGGTTTAAATGTTCCTATAGTATTAATGCTAGTAGAACAATGAGTATAATTTCCAATTACTCCTGCCCCTTCTTCAAACATTGCATCTCTTAATACATTTGCATTTTCTTTTGGAACTGTTACTTCTATTTTAACTTTTTTAATATCAAAATTCATCATTCTTACCTCCTTTTATAATTTAATTTTATCTGCTAAATGTGTAATAATATAACACTCTACTTTCTACATCAAATGCTGCAAATGATATACTGTAATAACAACGTTCATTTATAGTTTCTTCAATACTATGTCTATCTTTTAATCCATTACTTCTGTTTGTAAATATCCAATACATATTCTCTATATGTGGAATTTTGTTATATATTTCTTCTCTTGTATAAAAACTTAATCTTTCATTTACCAGCTCGTCTAACTCACCATGAACCCAATTACTACTCCTTTCAACTTTATTTAAAATTCTTTTTGCTTGTCCTTTTGATAGGTTTATTTTTTCAAGTTTCTCTTCGTCAAAAAAGGTTTCTTCAGATAATTTTGTTATTTCTCTTTTTGCAAAGAGCGGCAACGTAAATTCCATACTTTTAAATTCAGTATCCAATTTAACAAAAATATCAAAAGCTATAACAGAAGTGCAAATAAAAGTAAATAAACAAAAAATGGCAGTTAATATTATCTTCTTCATTATATTACACCTCATATTGTTCGATTTTAAAACAAATGTCAATTTCATATTCTTTCATAACACCACAAGCAACTGAAAAAATGCTAAATTATATAGCGTACTTGAAAATAAACTCTTTGCAAAGCTAGATGTATCATTATAATATTTATCTGGTGTTTTAAATTCCGTATAATCATACCTATCGTGAACTTTTATATCCAAATTCCATTTAGAATCAACTTTCTTGTCTTCTATATATAACTCTACTTGATTCATTGCAAAATATAAATCTTTATCATAAAATTGCATTGGAAATGCTTTATCTATATTACTATCAAAAACAAATTCTTTGTTATTCTCACCATATTTTTTTACTATATTTTTAATATTTTCTTTAAAATAATTATCTTTTAATATTTCTTCTACTGCTTTTCCTTCAGTTATTAATAAGTTTTCTGGCTTTTCTTCTAATGAGTGTTTTAGGAATCTTGCTGAAATAGGGAAATCAGCATATTTTCCACCTATTTCAATAACTGTTTGCCAAAGTGCAAATTGCATGCCTTTTGATAAATCTTTTTTATACTGATTTTTATTCTTAAACATGTTAAATACAAAACTAAAACCCGAAACCATTGTTTCTATACTATCTTCATTAGCAAGTTTTCCTTTACTTATCTTATCTATACCATCTTGAAACTTTATCACTTTTTTATACAAATCTTATGCTTGATTTAAGCTAATACTTTTTGCACTTTTTGGCTCTTGTCCTTTCTTTAACTGCAATATATTCTTTATATCACTATTAATCTCACTTTTTATCTCATCATAACTTTTAAAATTTATTTTCTCTAAAAATTTATATGTCAGATACCTATCAGTAAGCCAAATTTTTTTGATTCTTGCTTAAAGAAGTAATATTATTTATCTTCATAATATGCTCATATAGAGTTTCTTCTCTTTGACTTACTTTTCTAGGCATTTTAATATCTAAAAATGTATATACATTCTTTAAACAACCACTACCAAAAACTGCTTTTGACGCATTCATATTTTTTTACAAAGTAAACACTCATGCATATATCTTCCTCCTTCACACAACCCAATATATCAATTGTTTATAACGCTTAATAAACTTTTTAGATTTTTAGAATTTTTAATTTTTGTAATATCCATACGTCTCAAAATCCTTTTAAAACATAATCCTAAAACACATTATTTATAATAATATCACAAATTATATATATTTATTATTAAAAGGTGTTAAGATTTTTTTCTTCACACCCAAACCTTATTTATATTAAGTAATAGTAATGCTTCTTAACTTACGTGGGTAAATAAAAGTACTTTTATTCATTTCTAAGTGCTTCAACTGGGTCTTTTTTAGCTGCCATACTTGATGGTTTGCTACCTGCAATAACATTTAGAAGTATGCTAAGTAGTATAAGTAAAATTGCACTTAAAAATGGAAGACTTGCAATAGATTGTATTTTTGCTAGCATTCCTACAATTAAATTTATTGGCATAGATAGTATTAAAGTTATAATAATTCCTAAAACGCCTGCTACGGTTCCTTCAATTATTGTTTCCGCTACAAATACTCTTTTTATATCTCTTTTACTAGCTCCAATTGCTCTTAAAATTCCAATTTCTTTAGTTCTTTCAAGAACACTTATGTAGGTTATAATTGCAATCATTATTGATGAAACTATTAAACTTATTGCAACAAATCCAATTAAAACATATGAAACTATATTAACTACACCTGTTACTCCATTTACAAGTGATTTCATCATATCAGTATAACTTATAACTAGATTTTTCTCATTACTGTCTTTTTTCTCTTGATTATATTTTTCAATTTCATTAACTATTGCTTCTTTTCCGTCAAAATTTTTAGGATAAATACTTATTGTTGAAGGATCATCTTCATTATATATTCCAAGCTTCTTTGCTAAATCATCATATGTATTAAAAGTACTGTCAAATTCAGTGTTTGTAAGAATATTTATACTTGGATTTTCCATTTGTTTTTGATATATACTTGTTTTACTAATTTCGTTAATTACTTTCAAAGTTAAATCATGTGTATAACCAATGTATGCACTCGTTTCTGAATCACTTTGAACTACACCAACAATTTTTAATTCAGTAGCATTATCAATTTTTTGCTTTAGATATTCCAAATCATTTGAATAATCAATAAATATTCCATTTTCTTCTTCGTAATAATCAGTATTTAATAAAAGTTTATAACTTTTTCCTATAAAGTCTGTATATTCGTAAGCTGTACTTGTAACCTTATATTCATCATTTTTTTCATATTCTGCTAAATCTTTCAACAAATCTTTTTTATCTTTTATACCTAAACCATAAAGAACTGAATCTGAAATCGTATTTTTACTATTTAAAACTAGAACTACTTCATTACTATTTTGTGGAAGATTTCCAGCTAAAATCGTATATTTAGTTTTAAGTACACTATCTCTATTTTCAAGTTCTTTAAATAACTCATTAGATGCTGACTTTATTATTTCACTAGGATTTACTTTTTCATAATTATTATTATATATCTGAAGTTGAATGTCATATCCATACAAAATGTTATCTGAATTTTCTTTTATTATATCGCTTTTCTCTACAAACTTTTTGAACTCTTTTAAATTATTCTTTTTGGTAATGCTTTGCTCTGTAGATATTTTTGACGATACTAAATCATCTTTTGAATGAAGCTTTCCATCTTCTTTTGTACTTTCTAGTAAGCTTGCTTCATCAAGTATGCTAGATAATGAACCAAACAAATCAAAATTATTCTTTTCTATTGTAATTGGAAAATCAGATAAAGAATCCTTTTCCATGTCTGATACCATTTTTGATACTCCATTTGAAAGTGATAATATAAGTGCTATACCTATTATTCCAATTGAACCTGCAAATGCTGTTAAGAAAGTTCTTCCTTTTTTTGTAAGTAAATTATTAAATGAAAGTGATAATGAAGTAAGAAGCGACATAGAAGTTTTTCTTGTTTCTTCGTTTTTTACATTACTTTCTTTATCATCTTTTCCATCATAAGGACTATTATCACTTATTACTTTTCCATCTTTTAACTCAATAATTCTACTAGAATATTCTTTAGCAAGTTCAGGGTTATGTGTTACCATAATAATTAGTTTATCTTTTGCTATTTCTTTTAATAGTTCCATTATTTGAACACTAGTATTTGAATCAAGTGCTCCTGTAGGCTCGTCTGCAAGAATAATTTCAGGATTATTAACCAAAGCCCTTGCAATAGCCACTCTTTGCATTTGTCCGCCAGAGAGCTGACTTGGCTTTTTATAAATATGGTCTTTAAGTCCAACTTTTTCTAGTGCTTCTTCAACTCTTTTCTTTCTCTCAGATTTTGAAACTCCTGAAAGTGTAAGCGATATTTCAACATTTGAAAAAACTGATTGATGCATTATAAGGTTATAACTTTGAAATATAAATCCAACTCTATAATTCCTATATGCATCCCAGTCTCTATCTGTATAATTTTTAGTAGATATCCCTTCAATTATTAAATCACCAGAATCATATTTATCTAGTCCCCCTATAATGTTAAGTAATGTTGTTTTTCCACTTCCACTTGTTCCAAGTATTGAAGTAAATTCATTTTTTCTAAATTTTATTTCTATACCTTTTAATACTTCCTGCTTTGTATCTCCTACTTTGTAGCTTTTTTTTATATTTTTTAATTCTAACATATGTTCTCCTTTCAGCTTTTTTTATATTTTAGCATAATACAAGTAAATAATCAATTATTTTATATTACAAACTCATATTTGCTATATCATAAGTTTATTTTATCATTCTAAAAACAATTTATTTTACATTAAATAAAATGTAATAGTTATCACAAAAATTAAACGATAAAAATCACCACAATAAAAAGTACTTATATTAAATTAAGCAAAATAGTTAAAATCTTATTTGTTTTATTTGATTTTGAAAAATTATTTACAAGTTTTTATTTTGTAATATTATTATGTATAGTGTATTGATATTAAGCACTTGAAATTTACATAAATTAGTGGTATAATCACTATGTAGGATATAAATACACATATAAAATAGTTTTTATATGTTATTTATAAAAATCTAATTAGAGCATATTTTTGAATGGAGGAAAATTATGAACACTCTTAAAATCAATCGGTATTCAGTAATTGACAAAATCTTTTTAGATAATTTTGTTGTTGCTGCATTAATGGAACTATCTGTAGTTGGTGCAGGAGTAGTCGATGGTATCGTTGTAAGCAGGTATTTACAAAATGATTCGATGGCAGCATTTGGCCTTGCACAACCTTTTTTTAGTATTATAGCTATCTTCTTTGGACTATTTTCAACTGGAATGCAAACTGTTTGCTCTCAAGAGCTAGGCAAAGGAAATATTAAAGAGTTTAATAGGTTATTCATGGCTTCATTTTATACGTCAGGTATTTTTGCATTGTTTGCTATGATATTTTCACTTTTATTTTCAAATCAAATTGCAACTATTTTAGGTGCTTCAGAAAATGCAAAAGATTTACTAAACGGTACTTCAGATTATATAATGGGTCTTGCAATTGGTATTCCAGCCCTTATTCTTAATGCTGTTTTGTCTCCTGCTATGCAAATGGATAGTGGCCGTAAAAGAGTCCTTATAGCTGCAATTATAGATATAGTGAGTGATATCACTTTTGATTTTATCGCAGTTTATAATGGTCTTGGTCTATTTGGCATAGGTCTTGCTACCTCTATAGGAAGATATATAAGACTTGGATTCTTATTTTTACATTTCATGGATAAATCTCACTTATTACGTTTTGTACCTTTAAAAACGAATATACGCGAGTTTATACACATACTTTCTTTTGGAACTGAAAAAGCATGGAGAAGGCTTGGAAATGTTATAAGGCCCGTTATTGTAAATAAGATGCTACTTATTTATGGCGGTACAATGGCAATGACTGCAATGTCAGTTAGAAGTAATATTAGTGATTTAACTGAAGTTCTAGCAGTGGGGCTTGCTGATACTGTTGGTCTGCTAAGTGGTATTTACTATGGTGAAAAAAATGAAGAATCAATGAATTCAATGGGAAAAAGTGTACATCGAATATGCCTAATAGCTTGTGGTATTTCTAGTGCTATACTTATATTGTTTTCAAAACTGATTGCAACTTTTTATATTGGGAATAATGAAGATTTAATATCAATTACAGCTTTTGCTTTAATTGGTGTAGCCATCCAGTGCCCACTTCAAGCATTAGTTAGGTCAAGAATTTGCTATGTTCAAAGAATAGAACGTACAAATGATATGAGAAAACTTATAATAATTTCAACTGTAATTTATCCAATTATCTCTGTATTTGTTTTGGGAAGCATCTTTGGCGTATATGGAGCTATTATGTGCTATACTCTAGGAGATTTACTTACATTAATAACTATTTGGTTATATTATGCTATTAAAAATAAAAAGATTATACCATCACCCAAAACATATATGAACCTTCCAAATGAATTTGAGTTAAATCCTGGAGATGTTATATCACTAGATATACGAAATATGGAAGATGTATCTCTCACTTCAGAACAAATAAGTATGTTTTGTAAAGGGCATAAGCTTTCTTCTAAAGTTGCTAATCATGCAGCAATTTGTTTTGAAGAAATGGCTACAAATACTATTAAGTATGGATTTCCTATGAATAAGCAAAAAGTTCCAATAATAGATCTTCGCGTCATAATATCTGGAGGTAAGCTTATAATTAAAATGCAAGACAATTGTCCAAAATACGATGTTGGAGCACGTATTGCAAAACTTACCAATCCAAATCAAGATGAAATAATATCTAATCTTGGAACATACGTTACCCAAAAACTTGCAGATGAGATTCGTTATGTATATTCTTTTGAAACTAACACAATTTTTCTCGACTTTAATTTAATGAAAGATAAAAAAAATACTGATTAGAAGTATTCCTTTATTTAAAGCATTTCATTAAAAACAACAGTCTTCTATTTGATTACATTTCATGAATAGAAGACTGTTTATTTGTAATAAATCCATTTCTTAATTCTAAAAAAATATCTATAGTAATAATATTTATATTAATAATACTTAAAAACTATTTCTTTTTTTGACTATATATACATTTTATTTCCACTATACAGCTAAGTACTCATATATGAACTATTTCTTTACTAAATCACAAAGTAGAAAAAATTATCTTAATATTCATAATACATATCTGATGCTATTTTAAGTATATGAAATATTTTTTGTGATGCTTCCCATCCATCTATTTTATTCATATATGCTTTGCATGCAGTTTTGTATTCGTCTATGCTAAATTCAAATCCCATTTCATTGGCTATTTTCACTATTTTTTCGTTTTCAATTTCCTCACTTGTTCTTTCATTTTTATTAAAATTTCTTTTTTTTAAGACTGTTTTTATAAAGATATCATCTTCAAACAGTCTTTCTACAAAAATATTTGCATTTTCCATTGCCATAAATAATTCCTCCTTTATTTATTTTTTACAAATAAATATCTGTATATTTCTATTCCTAGTTTTATTGTATAACAAAAAATTATCAATTTCAATGTTTTAGATGTTCCATATTTAATTATTTACTAGTATATTTTTTAAAATAACTTTTCATTTTATTATTTACATTTTAAATGTAACATTATTTTATAAATATATATAATTATATTTTTTATAGTATTCTTAACTTATTTTTAATGAATATAACAATTAAAGTTACAAAAAAAGAATGTAACAAAATGTTTCCACCTTATTACACTCCTTATATTCTACTCTTTATTAGCTGTTTTATAACGTATTAAAAATAATAATGTCACAGCATCAATTACTAAACGTGCATCATAGAATGATTTAGTTGTGAGCATTGTTACAATACCACTTACAACGCCAAGTATTAATAATATTAATAATAATGTACCTTTACTTTTTCCATCAGCACATCTGCTTATTAGATAAGCATACCATATATCAAATAATACACTAATACTCAAAGAAACAATGAAATAAGTTTTTAAATCTACACCACCTAAAGACTGTGAAAGATTAGGTAATGTTTTATTCACAGTTTCTATAACACTAGGTATAGCAATTATTATAATACCAAAAATTACTGCTATTATTGCAAATACCAAATACGCCCAACGCATTTCTTTAAATATAGTTTTTCTAGATTTACTTGCCATAGTAACCTCCTTTACTATAATAGTAGTATATCAAACTTGTATTTTTTTGTCAACAACTATAATACAAATTTCTATCTTTTTCCAATATTTTAAATTTTCCAAATTATTAAAATTTTAAAATTTCATATTACTAAAAAAGGAGGCTAGCAACTTTTATTTTGCTTGCCTTCTTTACTCTCACAAAATTCATCAATACTTAGCTAAATTGATTAATAAATAATAAATTTATAACCTTTATTAATATTTGTTTTTGTTTACTTTACACGTTCTTTCCATGGCAATTCTTATATTTCAAGCCTGAACCGGCAAGGACATAATTCATTTCTCCCCACTTTCTTTTCTACTCTTACAGGTTCTCTTTTTACCTCCTGATTTGTCCTTACATTTGTAACTTTTGAACTTCCAGGCTCACCTGCAGATGAAAGTGATGTAATTCTAGGAGTATCTGTCTTAACATTTTCTCCTTCTTTTACTTCCTTTATACTAAATACTGCTCTTATACTATCAGTCTTTATACTACCAATCATTTCCTCAAACATGTCAAAACTTTCTCTTTTATATGCATCTAATGGATTTGTTTGTCCATATGCTCTAAGTCCTATTCCATCTTTAAGCTGCGAAATGTCATCAATATGGTCCATCCACTTTTCATTTACTACATTTAATATTAAATACTTTTCAGCATTATTCAAAAACTCTTCCGTGTTCATCTCTTTTGCCTTATTATGCTTTGCTTCATATGTATCCAAAACTTTAGAATATAGCACATCAATTATTCTTTCTTCATCAAATGTATCAAGCTCACTTGCATCTATTTTTGCAATGTCACCAAACACACTAGAAAGAAGCGTATTTAAAGTTTCAAAATCAAAGTTTGAAGCATTACTATCAGAAGAAATTTGTGAGTATACAATATCTTCTATTTTAGACCTAACCATAGGCATAATGATATCTTTTACATTTTCTGAATCTAGTACTTTTCTTCTTTCATCATAGATTATGTTTCTTTGTTTATTCATTACATCATCATATTCAAGTACGCTCTTTCTTCTTGAATAGTTAATACCCTCTATCTTCTTTTGAGCATTCTCTATTGTAGAAGTAAGTACGCCCATCTGAATCGGTGTATCTTCTGGGAAACCTAAAGTATCAGCAAGTGCATTTATTCTTTCAGAACCGAAAAGTTTCATAAGGTCATCTTCAAATGAGATATAGAACCTAGAAGATCCAATATCTCCCTGTCTTCCTGAACGTCCACGAAGCTGATTATCTATTCTTCTTGACTCATGTCTTTCAGAACCAATAATTTTAAGTCCTCCTGCCTCAATAACTTTCTTTCTTCCCTCTTCAATTTCAGCTTTATATTTATTTTCTATACCAGGCACTTTCTCTTTTGCCTCTTTAACTTCAGGTATATCATACTCAATTGGAGTAAGCGCCATTTCAATTACTTCTTTTGTATATCCAAGTTTTGCAAGATCTGATTTTACTAGATATTCTAGGTTACCACCTAGCATTATATCTGTTCCTCTACCTGCCATATTTGTTGCTATTGTTACTGCTTTATATTTACCAGCCTGAGCTATTATTTCTGCTTCCTTTTCATGATATTTAGCATTTAATACTTGATGAGGTATTCCTGCTTTTTTTAATAACATACTTAATTTTTCAGATTTATCAATAGATATAGTACCTACTAGAACTGGCTGTCCTTTTTCATATGACTCTTTGATATCTTCAACAATTGCATTAAATTTTCCATTTTGCGTCTTATATACTACATCATTATAGTCCTGCCTAATAACTGGCATATTAGTAGGAATTTCTACAACATCTAATTTGTATATTCCTTTAAACTCTTCTTCTTCAGTTTTAGCCGTACCAGTCATACCTGCAAGTTTTGAATATAGTCTAAAATAGTTTTGGAAAGTAATTGTAGCTAATGTTTGAGACTCAAATGCAATTTTTACTCCTTCTTTTGCCTCTATTGCTTGATGAAGTCCATCTGAATACCTTCTACCTTCCATTGCTCTACCAGTAAACTCATCAACGATAATAACCTCACCATCTCTTACTATATAGTCTTTATCTCTATGCATAATTCCATATGCCCTTATTGCTTGATTTACGTGGTGTGAAATAGCTAAGTTATCAACATCACTTAAACATTCTATTCCAAAATACTTCTCTGCTTTTTTAGTTCCTTTTTCTGTAAGTGCAACAGATTTAGCCTTTAAGTCTATGATATAATCATATTCCTCATCTGCTTCATCAAAGTTTTTATCATCGCTTTCCACTATTGTTTTTGCCTTAAGAGTTCTTGCAAAAGCATTTGCTTTTTCATATATATCACTCTTTTTATTTACCATACCAGAGATTATAAGCGGAGTTCTAGCCTCATCTATTAGGATGCTATCTATTTCATCTACTATTGCATAATTCAGCTGCCTTTGAACCATATTTTCTTTTTGCATGGTCATATTATCTCTTAAATAATCAAACCCAAACTCATTATTTGTACCATAAACTATATCAGAGTTATATGCTTCCTGTTTTTCTTTTGGGCTCATACCATTTACAATAATACCTACACTTAAGCCTAAAAATTTATATAGTTTTCCCATTAAAATTCCTTGAGTTTTTGCTAAATAATCGTTTACTGTAACTAGATGTACTCCCTTTTTAGTTAGCGCATTTAAGTAAAGTGGAAGTGCAGCAGTTAACGTTTTTCCTTCACCAGTTTTCATTTCTGCTATTCTTCCTTGATGAAGAATAATTCCACCAATTAACTGTACTTTAAAAAAGTGTTTATCATAAACCCTAACTACTGCTTCGCTTACTACTGCATAAGCCTCCACAAGCAAGCTATCTAAACTTTCACCATTTTCTACTCTTTTTACAAACTCATCAGTTTTAGCTCTAAGCTCATCATTTGATAGTTTCTTCATGTCTTCTTCTAAAGCTATAATTTTATCTACAAGAGGCATTACTTTCTTTATTTCCCTCTCGCTATATGTACCAAATATCTTATCTAATAATTTCATATTTTCCTCCTAAACTTTCTCCTTATTTATTCTAAAATAAAAAATGCTCGCATACATTATACCATAAGAAATTTATATTTTAAAGTATAAATTATTAATTTAGCATTGTTAGGAGGATTTATTGATGTTTGTATTAAACCTAAAATTAGATATGAAAAAGATATTAATCGCATGCCTTTCTATTTCACTTGTATCTGCTATGGCTATTGAATATTTTGCAAATAAAGATATAGAAAGTAAATCAACTATGGGAAATGATTCAAAATATGATTATATTTTGACAGATGAAAACTATTTAGAAATTTTGAAAAATGTCCATGAAAATATAGACGAAAATGTAGGTAAAACTGTAAAAATTAGTGGCTTCATATTTAGAATGCCAGATTTTGACGAAAATACATTTGTTGTAGGGAAGAACATAGTTTTCAATAGTGAAGATAGTGTTGCTCGGTTTCCTATGCACTTCTAAAGATGCTAAAAACTTTAATGATAATGAATGGGTTGAGGTAACTGGAATTATTGCTAAACGGCATGTATGTATCTGATATGCCAGTTATTCAAGTTGGAAGTATAAAGAAAATAGATACTCCAAAAAATACATTTTTAAGTTCTGGTGAAGGACAGTAACATACATTTTTTGCTCAAGTATAACTGGCCAAAAGATTATGATTAAAGATATGATTAATTGTACAATTTAAAACTATAAATTTTTCAAAGTAAAAAGGAGTTCAAATCGAACTCCTTTTATTAAATCTGTCATTTATTTTTGACGTAGAGCATAATTTTTATCTTCATTTATTATTTCAAACATGATATCTAAAATATTTGGATCAAATTCTGTTCCTTTCCCATTTTTCATTATCATAATTACCTGTTCTTGCGTGTATGCCTGTCTATAATAAGTACTTGAGGATAGATTATCATAAACATTTGCTACTGCTATAATCCTTGCTATTTTAGGTATTTCTTCTCCTTTTAATTTTTGTGGAAATCCACTTCCATCATACTTTTCGTGATGATAAAGTGCTCCAACGCTTAATTCCGGAAAAACCTGTATTTCTTTAAGGAGGTTACCACCTATACTCGTATGAGTTTTATAAATAGCAAACTCTTCACTGTTAAATCTATCTACGTTACTAAGAATTTGGCTAGGCATTGCAATCTTCCCTATATCATGTAGCAATGCAGAAAAATATAATTTTTCAGTTTCAGTAGTAGATAAATTCATTTTTTGTGCTATCATTACTGAATATTCAGCAACTCTTTTTGAATGCCCACGCAAGTATTGATCTTTAGACTCAAAAGCATCTACAAGCGCAAGCATAGTTTGTTCAAACTGTAATTTTGCTTTCATTTGCTCTCTATTCAAAATTTCTAGCTCTCTATTATGTGAATCTTCTAATGCTTTGTTATTATCAAGAAGAGCAAAGACATATAGAAGCATCACTAAAAGAACTGAGGAAATGTTTGTGAATGATATTCCTCTAGTAAATATTTGTAATACTGAGCTTATAACTGGAAGTGCTGCAAAAGAAAGTAACATTACAATTTTTTTATTTTTCAGTAACCTATTATTCTTCATGATAACAAGTAACTGACATATTAACCCTCCAAGAGGGAAAATGTAGCTAATAAAAAAGCCTTCTCCTCTTACATATCTATTATTCTCATCAAAGTAATAATAAAAACCTGTAAACTGAGAAAATATAGCCATTCCTATGCCAAAAACAAATAATATTCTTACATATTTAAGGATTCTAGAGTTATAACTACTTTCACTTAGTAATTCCTGCAAATACTCATTATACCCTAGTATTATGCAAAGGATAAATACATACCCAAGGAAATTACTCATTCGCGTCATCATAAAACCTATTTGACTTGTATCTCCTGAATACATGTAGGAATATCGGTCAAATATAAGAAGTAACATTGAGGACATGCTTATGAACACAAAGATAAATTTCCGCTTTCTACCAAAGGATTTTGTTATAAACGAAAGTCCTGTTAGAAGTCCGCAAATTCCAATTTCCATCATCATGATGTCAAACTGTTTTTCCTTTAAATACAGAACTATTTCTTCCATTTTAATACCTCCAATTTTTATTAAAAAATTTTTTTACTTTTCAGCAAATTATTGTAGCTAAAAAGTGTTAACTTATACATATTAATTATATCATTATTTTACATAAATATCAATAATTAATTTATAAAAAGAACAAAACAATCAAAAAAATAGAGCAATGCTCTTGTAAAACATTACTCTAATTTTTTCTCAAAATCGGTAAACTTTGAGAATACACTATCCTTTTGGTAAAAGGAAGTGTTTGTTGAAAGTGCAAAACACCTTCAACATTTTGCCACCTTTTGGGTAGCAAATAACATAATGTTAGGAGGGGGGATATAACAACATAAAAGTAGCCACCTTTTATGTTATTACCAAAACTAAAAAATTATTAAAACCCATTTTTATAATCCAAAAAATATACTCACTTTTAGACGTGAGTATATTTTACTACCTATATAACTAAATGTCAAGTATTTTCTAGTTTTTAAGCTGATAATTCCAACTATCTCTTACCATATCTTTTAAAGTTCTTCTAGCCACGAATCCAAGTTCATTTTTTGCCTTCGTAGGGTCAGAGTAGCAGCTATCTATATCTCCTGGTCTCCTTGGAGCAATTACATATGGAACATCTACGTTATTTTCCTCTTTAAAAGCATTTACAATATCTAAAACGCTATACCCTTTTCCTGTACCTAAGTTATACACAAAAAATCCTTTATTTTCCTTATCTAATTTTTCTATTGCCTTTATATGTCCCTTAGCTAAATCTACCACATGAATATAGTCTCTAACACCAGTTCCATCATGAGTGTTATAGTCATTTCCAAATACAGAAAGCTTCTCTAGCACACCTTTTGCGACTCTTGTAACATATGGCATAAGATTATTTGGAATTCCATTTGGTTCTTCGCCTATAAGGCCGCTTTCGTGAGCACCAATTGGATTAAAGTATCTTAAAACTACTATGTCCCATGTGTTATCTGATTTATATAAATCATCCAAAATATATTCAATTACAAGTTTTGTCGTTCCATAAGGATTTGTAGCTCTTCCTATCTTTGCTTCTTCAGTAATTGGAACTACATCTGGATTTCCATATACTGTTGCAGATGAGCTAAATACAAACTTTTTTACGTTATATTTCTTCATAGTTTCAAGAAGGCAAATTGCACCACAAACATTATTGTCATAATACATAAGTGGCTCCTTCACAGACTCTCCTACTGCTTTAAAACCCGCAAAATTTATAACTGCCTCTACTTTTTCTTTTTCAAATACTTCCTCTAAAGCATTTCTATCTCTATAGTCTATGTTATAAAACGAAAAATCCTTTTTTGTTATCTCTTTTATTTTATCTATCATAGTCATTTTACTATTTGATAAATTATCAATTACTACTACATCATATCCATCATTTAAAAGTTCTACACATGTATGTGAACCAATAAATCCAAGCCCACCAGTTAATAATACTTTCATACTACCAAAAACTCTCCTTACCTATTCATGATACTCCATTTGATATCCAACTATATCAATAATATCTCCTTCTTGTAATCCCATTTCATGAAGTTTAGCCATTACACCTAATTTATTTAATATTCTTCCCATATACTGTCTTGATTCTATATCATATATATTTACTTTACTCATTAGTCTTTCTATAGGTGTGCCTTCTACTAAAAATCCATCAGATGTTCTAGTTACTTTCCAGTTTTGATCAACTTTCTCTACACTACTTTCATCTGGAACTACTTCTACTATATCTTCTTTTGGAATCTTTTCAAGCTCTTTTGCTACATACTCAATTAGTTCATCTATTCCCTCATGTGTTACAGAAGATATCTTAAATAGCTTAACTTTATCTTTTTTGCACATTTCTTCAAGCTCTTTTAAATATGTATCATCTGTTAAACTATCTATCTTACTTGCAACAACAATTTGTTTCTTACTAGCTAAATTTTCGCTATAACTTTTTAGCTCACTATTTATCAAGTTATAATCTTGAACCGGTACTCTTCCCTCTGAGCCTGTAACATCAACTACGTGAAGCAAAAGTCTTGTCCTTTCAACATGTTTTAAAAACTTTAGTCCAAGTCCTACGCCTTTAGATGCCCCTTCTATAATTCCGGGAATATCTGCCATTACAAAAGGCTTGCCATTTTTTGGCTTTACCACTCCAAGCATAGGCTCTAGTGTTGTAAAGTGGTAATTTGCAATTTTAGGCCTAGCTGAAGATACGGTAGATATAAGAGTGGACTTACCAACATTTGGAAAACCAATAAGTCCCACATCTGCAAGCATTTTTAGTTCAAGCTCAATATTTCTTTCCCCGCCTTTTTCTCCCAATTCAGCAAATTTTGGAACTTGCCTTGTAGATGTTGCAAAGTGCTGGTTCCCTCTACCACCTCTACCACCTTTTACTAAACATACCTCATCATTTTCATTTGAAAGGTCTGCTATAATATTTCCTGTATCTATATCCCTTACAATAGTACCAACTGGAACTGGTATGTATATATCTTCTGCAGATTTTCCAGTTTTTCTTGCACCTTCTCCATTTTTTCCATTTGCACCTATAAATTTATTTTTATACTTAAAGTCAAGAAGTGTACTTAAGTCCTTACTTACCTTAAGATATATACTAGCTCCTTTTCCACCATCGCCACCATCAGGACCGCCATTTGCTACATACATTTCTCTTCTAAATGACATGGAGCCATCTCCACCATTTCCTGCCTTTACGTATATTTTTGCATAATCTATTATCATTTATTTTCTCCTAATCAAAATAATTTATTCCTATAGCCTCTTTTACTTCTTTTAAAGTCTGACCTGCTACTTTTCTTGCATCTACTGTGCCTCTTTTTAATATTTCTTTTACTTCATCTAAATGCTCTTCATAATATTTTCTTTTCTCTCTAATAGGCAAAAGCATTTCTTCTAAGATGTTATATAGTACATTCTTTATTTTTACATCTCCAAGTCCGCCTTTTCTATAATGTTCTTTCATTTCTTCTAAACTATCATAATCTGAATACTTCTTTATTAGCTCATCATTTGAAAAAACATCTAAATATGTAAATACCATATTTCCTTCTACTTTTCCCTCATCTTCCACTTTTATATGTCCAGGGTCAGTATACATGCTCATTACCTTCTTTTTTACTTCTTCAGGGCTATCTGAAAGATAAATACAGTTACCTAAGCTCTTACTCATTTTTGCATTTCCGTCTAGTCCTGGAAGTCTTTGCTCTAGTTTTGAATTTGCTAGAACTGCACAGCACTCTACTAAAGTTTCTCCATATATTCTATTAAATGTGTGAACTATTTCGTTTGCTTGTTCTATCATTGGCATTTGGTCTTCACCTACTGGCACAATATTTGCTTTAAATGCCGTTATATCTGCCGTTTGACTTACTGGGTAGCATAAAAAACCTGCTGGTATACTTTGCTCAAAATCTTTTTGTTTTATCTCGGTCTTTACTGTTGGATTTCTTTGAAGTCTTGATACATTTACTAAATTCATGTAATAAAATGTAAGCTCGGTAAGTTCAGGTACTTCTGACTGGATAAACATTGTTACTTTTTCTGGGTCTATTCCTACTGATAAGTAGTCAATAGCAACTTCATAAAGATTATCTTGCACTTTTTTTGGGCATGCAAAATTATCAGTTAGTGCCTGGGCGTCTGCAATCATTACAAACATTTTATCAAAAGCTCCTTCATTTTGAAGTCTTACTCTATTTTTTAGTGACCCTACATAGTGTCCTAAATGTAATCTTCCTGTTGGTCTATCTCCTGTAAGTATTATTTTATTATTCATATTTTATCTCTCCTTTAATTTACTAAAAATAACAATCTATACATTGTGCCACCACCATCGATTTATATATATATTATATAGTTTCATACTTTTCTCCTTTTTTATCTAATATATTATATACTAAATACGAACAAAAATCTAGATATTATGTATAAATACCTAGATTATTTGGAAAATTTTATACTATTTTCTTATTCACTATCTTTTTAAACATTGAAATTCTTGTACCCTTTCCAACATCACTTTCTACCTCTACAGAATCCATGAAATTTTCCATGATTGTGAAGCCTAGACCTGCATGTTCTTCTTCTGGCTTACTAGTATAAGCTGGAGTAATTGCAAGCTCTATATCCTCTATTCCAATACCACTGTCTATTATTTTTAGCATTACACTATCCTCTTCCACAGTGCACTCTACTTTTATTATTCCATTTTCATCTAAATATGCATGTTCTATACAATTGCTAACCGCTTCACTTATACTTGTTTTTACATCAGTTATATCTTCTAGCGTTATTCCAGGTATATCTGAAATAAATGTAGAAACCGCCACTCTTACTACCGATATATTACAGAT
The DNA here is from genome assembly GCA_017478805.1 of Clostridia bacterium. Classification (GTDB taxonomy): domain Bacteria; phylum Bacillota; class Clostridia; order TANB77; family CAG-465; genus RGIG5057. The sequence continues at coordinate 1,234 of JAFVCY010000009.1, read as the reverse complement.
ATTAGAATTTACTTCTATACTTAAACTCTTTTTCAAATTATTCACTCCTTACAGTTATATACTTACTTACACTTGAAAGTTCAATTACCCTTTTTATACTGCTATCTACATTTATAACTGTCATTTTTGAGTCTAGCAGTTTTATCAAGTTGTATCTGCCAATTAAAAGACCTATACCACTACTGTCCATGAACTTTACATTTGAAAAGTCCATTATAAACTCCTCAGGTTCATACTTGATAATATAACTATCTATTATATTCCTTATAGTTCTACATTCATGAATATCAAGCTCCTCATCTAAATACACACTTAATCTTTTTTTACTTTCATCATATACATATTTCATAATATCACCAAAAATATATTAACACAAGTAAATGAAATATTTTGTCAAATTATAATTAAATACTCAAAAGATATAATTTGTAATATTAATGAAATATTAATAGATAAAGAAAGGAGCGTGAATTTTATCACGCCCCAGTATGTGAAGGAATACTTAAAAATTAAATTAAATTAAATTTCTTTACTGGTCAATTCTTATATATGCATAACCAGTTTCGCAGTCATCTGCTGATACTTCCACCATTACATCACCTGTGCAACCTGCGCAGCCACTTATATTAAGTATAACAAGGCCATCGCCTCTATATACTTCAGATACGTTAACATCTATACCATCAAACTTTACCTTAAGGTTATTAAGATTCCCCTTTGTAAAGTATACTGTAACCGTTATAGTGTCGGCTGCAGAATAGTTGCCCTGCCCAAATTTCAGAGTAATGGTTCCAAGCTGTTTTTCAAGCATAGGAACTGTTTCAGTCTTCTCAAACCCGCATACGGTACATCTATAGGTCTTTACACCTGTAGAAGTTTCTGTAGCCGGAGTGGTTAAGGTCCCAGCATCAAAGCTATGAACTGACTCATCACATCTTTTGCCACAAACTGTGCACTCATGCCAGTGAGACTGATCATTTTTCTGATATACAGTTGCATAAGAGTGCCCTTTTGCTGCGATAGTTTCTGTTTCACTATACCCACAAGTTTTGCAAGTATATGTCTTTGTTCCAGCAAGTTCACAAGTCGGCTGAGTTGTAACTACACCGCTGTCCATGTCATGTCCAGTTTTCTGTGTTGTTTCTTTGTACGAATAACCACAAACTGAGCACTTATATACAACATATCCATCAGATGTGCACGTTGCCTTAACTTCAGAATCAACATTAAAGCT
>JAFVCY010000099.1 GCA_017478805.1 Clostridia bacterium | reverse complement strand
CTTTGAAATACTTACAGAAAAAAATGTAAAAAAAATTTTAAAAGATATAAAAAATAATTAATGGTACGTAAAATGAAATTGGAGAAAATGTTTATATATTCACATTTTCTCCTTTTAACTGTCAAATTCAGGATTATACCATACCTATTTTTTTTGTAAATATTTTATTTAAAAATATAATTTTATTTTGCTATTTGTAATATAACTGTAATATTTCTAAAAATTGCCTAATTAATACAATAACTAAAAGCTCTTTATTTTTCCAACTATATATTTTAAAATGGTTATAGCATCTTGTACATCTACTTTTGAGTCTTTTGTTACATCTGCTGCAGTAAACTGCGCTGCTATAAGCTTTGTTTTTCCTGTTATGTGTTTTAATATCATTATCGCATCATTTACATCTATCTTGTTATTACCATCTACATCACCTAGCTGTGATGTTGCAGTTTCTTCTTTTTCTTTTACTACTAAAGTATAGCTTGCAGATAAGTCACCTACTTCTACAGTTATAACTGTACTACCTACAGCTTTACATACAATATTTCCATTTGAGTCTATTATTGCAACATTTGCATTACTTGAAGTTATAGTCATAGGTTCATTTAGTTTTGCATCTGATGGTTCAACCTTCAAATACTGTATATCTTTTGTTTCACCAACATATCCTTCATCAGTTGATTTAGCAAATGATAATTTATTTATTACTATTCCACCCATATCAAAGAAATCAACATCATAGCTATAATTTACTATATCGCCATTTGCCTTTTTAAATCCAGTTATTTTTACCCCAATTTTTACTTCTGGCATAACTTTCTTTTCACCAAATAATGATAGAAGCTCGCTAGGCATTTTAAATACAAGAGCGTTACTATTCTCTACATGATACTGAGTTTGATTATATGTCTTATTATCATATACAAACTCAATTTTAACATTATTTATATCATAACTTTGAGGATATACAAAAGACCAATACTCACTTGTATTAAAATACTTTATTGGGAAATATCCTGCCGATGGATAAGCATAAAACTCCTCGTTATTACTACCTACCGAAAAGCTATCGTTATAATACATTGAAAGAGCTGTATATTTATTACAATACCCAAAACTTGTCTTATTTACTTTTAAATCAAGTAAATTTAGCCTATGTCCTACACTACTTGTTGTAGATATATTGTTTAACTCATCTATAAATCCTTCTATAGTAGCTGCAGGTGAATTATCTCCCCAAGCACAATTTCCGTTATAATAATCCCCTGACTTTGTTCCAATATTACATGCTGCATATGCCTCTTTAAAAAAGTCATCATCCATATCTGAAGGCTGAGTTGGGTAGTGAGTTAAAGTGTTTATTGCAGCTTGTACAACTGCTCCTTTTTGACTTCTTTCCATTTTACTTTCATTTATTGTTACTTCACTTAGTCCATATAGCCATCTAAAAAAGTTAATTTGGTTTAAAGTGTCAGTTACAACCTGTTTCTTTAATTTTCCAGCTACATATGGCGCTTTGCTAGATGGAGTTATTTCATACATGCTATCTGAGTAATCAAACTTAGCTTTTGCAGCATTATATTTTGAAATAATATCAGCTTTAGTATGAGTTTGAGTGCTGTGTTTTGTTACCCAAACTTCACTAGTTGCCTCAACACCTGTAGTAAGAAAAAATGTAGCTACTATAAGTATTGAAAATATAGTTACAATTCTTTTTTTCATTTATTACATCTCCCCTTTGACACAAACTATTTTAACTCATAATTATTATTTTTTCAATGGATTTATAACAATTATTACATTAAAATTACAATTAGATGTCAAAAAGCAGTAATTAACCGAAAAAGAATACGTTTGACTTTTATAACTCAAACGTACTCACTTTTTTACATATCAATCCTGCAGTCGTTTATTACACTTTTCTAAATCAAAATCGTTAATATCATACTTGCCCCAACTATCATCTTCACCGCTAAAGATATCACTTAATCCCCAAATTCCACCACAGTCATCAATAATTCCGTAACCTTTTCCAGATAAAACTTTAAATTTTTCCAAGCTTTCTTCGTTTATAATTTTACTAAGCGACAGATAAAAAGTCCAATCATCTCCATAGTCGTATTTTACTGTGAGTCTTTGCTTTTCTTTTAAATCAAGATAATACAGCTCACTGCATTCAAGTTCTTCTCCTAGAAATTCTTTACCTCTTTTCATTCCATAGCCATGTGATAAATCACCTCTCATAGAAAGAATAACTTTCTCACAAAACTCACCAATTTCTATATTGCTTCTTACTTCTATTTTTCTTTTTATTTCCTTGCCAAATCCTTCTAAAGCTACGTTAAATATATATGTTTTTGGCTTTACTCTTTCTATTTGTTTTTCCTTATACTTCAAAATTTTATCATTTACGTCATCAAGGTCAAAATGTGTATAACGCAAGTATTCTCTTTCCTCTTCTTCGGTATATGTCTTTCTTCTTTCTACCCTGCTTGTTGCTCTAGTAACTCCTTTATCTCTTTTTACTTTATTCTTTTTATATTCAAAAATATCTCTAAGCTCATATTCTTTCATGTTATCACTTATGCCTAAGCCTTTTCCAGATAAAACAACAAAATCAATTTCTGGATATTTTTCTTCTGCTATAATATCCATAACTTTAATATCTATATCATAATAATAATTACGATAACACATACTATATTTTTTTCCTTTTTTAGGCTTAAAATCTTTAAGAGTAAGACCTATTAAAGATTTATCTTCTCCGCTTTCTTCATATGGTACATACAAATATTTCTTTCCAGCATCAAAACTATAACTTTGTATTTTTTCGCCATTTAAAGACACAATTATATATTCGCACAAATCCGTAACTTTTATGTTTTCATCTACAACTATTTCTCTTGTTAAATAATTTTCTAACTCATACACAGAAACATTTAATAATAACTTCATATCACACCTCTTTAATATTATTCTTTATCTGCCACTTTTCAATTTTATCATCGTAATACTCTTTTGAATATTCTATGTAATCCCCAAATAGCATATATTCTCTTAGTTTATCATAGAAAATATTCATGTAATCATAATTTCTAAGTGCATAGAAAAGTGCTTTTCTTATTTCTTTATCAGTTATATTCTTCTTAACATATTCTGTCATTAACTCTTTATGATTAATCTCTTCATAAAATGGAAGTAGATATATGTTGTGCTCTGCCCCTATATCCTCATAGGCTAAAAGTTTGTTTTCTTTTAAATATTTAAAAAATTCATTAGGTGGTACTATCATATTGGTTTTAATGTTATAATAATACTCTTGCCCTCTTTTTGTACTTCTTAAAATATCAAGCACGTCAACTCTATCATATTCATCTTGTAAAAAGTCTGCATTAAGTGCATAAATATTCATCTCATCTACTAAATCAAAATCTCTATAGTCATAATATTCTTTTTCTATTTCTCCATTTTCAAGTATAATTTAAGAATAATATGAAAGATTTCCAGCTTTATCAATTTCTTCTATTATGTCTTTTAAGCCATCGGTGCTTACAAAATCTAATGCACCTTTTCCATATCCATCTAATACCATGCGTTCTTCTACGTCTTTATCTTTCATCTTTAATTTAGTTAAATACTTAACTTTAAAAACTAACCTATACTCACGGTCATATTCAATTATTATTTCATCCTTTTCGTAATTTAAGTCTTTTAAGCATATACTCGTAGCAGACTTATATTTCTCACTTTTATATATATACTTTACACCATCATATTTTTCATTTAAAGCTGTAACTTTGTAGTCTCTTTTCGCATACTAGTTCATATGATGAAAGAATAAAACAAACAAATTCTGCTAGCGTTCTTTTTTCACTAATTTCAAATACTCTCCAAAGTTTATCTTCTAACTGTTCAATTTCAACTCTAAATTTTAAAACATTCATTATTTCTCCTTACTTAAAATATATCGTAATATGTACCGTTATCAAAGTCTTCTAGTGATTCTAAGAAATCATCTTTATTTTCTTTTATATACTCGCACATATATTTATAATCTTCATTTTTTACATATCCTTTTTCTGCCATACACTGGTAAAACTTTTTTAAGCTCGAAATCATTTCTTTAAGACTAGTAGGAGTTGCCCACATACATTTTTCTATAAACCACCCATTTAAAAATGCTCCTACTTCATCTATTCCTTTTTCCATAGTTATAATTTCATAATAATTCAAAAAATCATTAAGATATAGTTCAATGTTGCTAATGTGTCTTTTTATAGTTTTCTTTGCTAGCTCTTTATTTTTTAACCACTGCTCAAACTCATCAATAAATTTTTTCATTTCTCTTTATATTTTCATTTACTTTTTCTTCATAATCACTCATACATTTTCCTACCTATATTACTTCTCATACTCTACATCATTTTCCATGCACCATCTTATAGCTGCCTCTTCTATCTTTTTATCACGAAACTCATAATATCTTTTTTCTAAATTAAGGTCATAGAGCTTGTCTTTAAACATACTATACATTCCTCTTCTATCCATGCATCTAGCTAGCTGATTTGCCTTACTTTCATTTTCAAGAGAATCTATAAAATCTTCCATTATTTCTCTTTCATATATATACTGATGATTTGGAAGATCTATGTAATTATCTTCTTCATCCATGCACATTTCATACAGCTCTTTTATATGCTCTCTTTGCCACTTTGGATAATCATCAAGCGCCTCTTCAATATTTTCAATTTCTTCAATCTCATACATAGATGGGTCAGCATAAGTATTATATATTATTTTCCCTGTTTTTAAATTAAGATACGCGGAAGTTTCCATGTTTAAGTCTCCCATTGCTTCTTCTATAGCCTCTATTATATCTTCTAATTTAACCTTCATAATACATTTTTCTTTCTAAAAAATAGCAATTTATAGTATATATTGTACTAATATACTTTTGTTAAATTGTACAAAAGTTATATATATAATACCATATTTATTGTTATTTTTCTACTATTTTTAAATTTTATGGATTTTTTGAAATATCTTGAAATATTAACAAAAATATTGTAATATAACTTTAGATATTAGCATAAAATGTTGCAATTGGAAAAGTCAATATAAAATCAATAAAAAAATATAAAATTGATAAAAAATATATGCCTCTTGCAAAACACACGCAAAAAGCACATATTTAATATCATTACTAATCCAAGAAACCTTTGTAGTGTCTTGAAACCATTTGAGTTTCCAAACTCTTTAATACTTCTAGTGCAACACTTACTATGATAAGTACTGAAGTTCCACCAAATGTTATAGATATTGGCATAAATCCTTGCATTATTACTGGAAGTACAGCAACTATTGCTAGGAATATTGCGCCAACCCAAGTAACATTTTTTAGAGTATTATTAATATAATCTGATGTGTTCTTACCAGCTCTAACACCTGGTATAAATCCACCATTTTTCTTTAAGTTGTTTGCTATTTCAACTGGATTTACAACAAACATTGTATATACAAATGTAAAACCTATAATAAGTAGTGTATAAACTACTGCATATATTAGAATATAATACCATGCACTGCTACTTGTTATAGAAAATGCATTATATACATGCATCCAAAATCCTGTTGGATTTCCACCTGTTGCCATCTGAATAATAGTTGATGGGAACATCATAAATGACATAGCAAATATTATTGGCATAACACCTGCCATTGAAAGTTTCATTGGTATATGTGTACTTTGTCCACCATACATTTTTCTTCCAACTACTCTTTTGGCATAATTTACAGGTATTCTTCTTTCAGCCTGCTGCATAAATACAACACCTGCAAGAACAACTACTATTGCAACTATTAGAAGTGCTGCCACAATCCATGCAGTTGCTCCACCTGCCATAACATAGTCAATTAATGTAACAGTAGCATCTGGTATTCTAGATATGATACCAATAAAGATTATTATTGATGTACCATTACCAATACCATATTCAGTTATTTTATCTCCAAGCCAAGTAAGTATTGCAGTACCTGCAATAAGGCTTGTAACAAATAGAATTGCTCCTACTGCTAGTCCTGCTCCTGTTTGAAGAGCTGGTAACATGTATGTTTTGTAGTTTACATAGAAACCAAGTCCTTCAACAAATGAGAAAGCAATTGTCAAATATTTGGTATATTTCGATAATTTCTTTCTTCCCTCTTCACCTTCTTTAGCCAGTCTTTCAAGCGATGGAACTACTACTTGAAGAAGGTTAAGAACAATAGATGCTGTAATGTATGGCCCTATTGTCATAGCAAATATTGATAGTTTACTAAACGCACCACCAGAAATTAAGTTTATAGTACCTAATATTCCAGCTGAAGAGCTATCTAACTGACTCTCAATAAGTGCCTTATCTAGTCCTGGAACTGTTACGAAAGTTCCTAACCTAAATAACAAAATTATAAATACTGTAAAAAGTAATTTTTTTCTTAAATCCTTTACTGAAAAGATATCTTTTATGGTTTGTAACACTTTACTTCACCTCTATCTTTCCGCCAGCTGCTTCGATTTTTTTAGTAGCTGAAGCAGAGAATTTTTTAGCCTCAACGGTTAATTTCTTGGTAAGTTCACCACTACCTAATACCTTTAAACCGTCATATTCTTTTCTTATAATTCCATCTTTCATTAATAATTCAATATTAATAGTAGTACCTGCTTCATATCTTTCTAAATCAGAAACATTGATAGTTGCATATTCAGTAGCAAAATGGTTCTTGAAGCCTCTTTTTGGAAGTCTTCTATAAAGTGGTGTTTGACCACCTTCAAAGCCTCTTCTTATGCTTCCACCAGTTCTTGCTTTTTGACCCTTATGACCTTTTCCAGCAGTCTTTCCAAGTCCACTTCCTATTCCTCTACCAATTCTTTTTCTTTTAGTAGTAGCGCCATAAGCTGGTCCTAGTTCATGCATCTCCATGTGTGATTCCTCCTCTCCTCTTTATATATTATACTTTACTATTTTAAAAAATCAATATTTATATTTATATTTATTAGTTAAACAATTCTGCTACAATTTTTCCTCTAAGCTTAGCTACTTCTTCAGGTGTTCTCATAGCTTTTAGTGCTTTAAAAGTAGCATATACTATATTTCTGCTATTTCTTGAACCTAGAGTTTTAGCCGTACAGTTTTTAACACCTGCAAGTTCAAGTACTGGTCTTACAGCACCACCTGCGATAACACCTGTACCTTCAACTGCTGGTTTAATTATAACTTTAGATGAACCATAGTTAGTTATATATTCATGAGGAAGTGTTCCATCAACTAAAGCAATTTTAACCATGTTTTTCTTAGCCTCATCAGTTGCTTTTCTTATAGCATCTGGAACTTCAGCAGCTTTACCGCTACCTACACCAATTCTGCCATTTTCGTCACCAACAACTACAAGTACACTAAATCTAAAAGTTCTTCCGACCTTTTACAACTTTAGCAACTCTCGCAACATTAACAACTTTTTCTTTTAATTCATTTTTAACGTCTGCCATTTAGCTTTACTCCTTCCCTTAAAATTCTAATCCTGCTGCTCTTGCAGCTTCTGCTACAGCTTTAACTTTTCCGTGATATAGATATCCGTTTCTGTCAAAAACAACTTTAGTTATATTTTTAGCTTTAAGTCTTTCAGCAATTAAAGTTCCAACTTCTGTAGCTGCCTGTATGTTAGAAGCCTTTGTCTTTACTTCTTTGTCGAGTGTTGAAGCAGATGCAATAGTTATAGCTTTTGTATCGTCTATAACTTGAACATAAATGTTATTCAAACTTCTAAATACGCAAAGTCTTGGTCTTTCAGTTGTTCCTTTAACTGTAGCTCTAACTCTTTTTTGAATCTTAAGTCTAGCTTCATTTTTACTTTGCTTTTTTATCATAACTTAAGTTACCCTCCTTTATCCTTTACTTATTATTTTTTACCGCCGGCTTTTCCTTCTTTTCTCATAATTCTTTCACTAGCGTATTTAATACCCTTGCCCTTATATGGCTCTGGTAATTTCTTTTCTCTTATTATAGCTGCCATTTGACCAACTTTTTCTTTGTCAATTCCTTTTACTATAATAGTATTAGGATTTGGTACATCAATTGTAATATCTTCAGAATCTTCAAATTCTACTGGATGAGAATATCCTAAAGAAAGTACTAATTTTTTACCTTGTTTTGCAGCTTTGTATCCAACACCATTTATTTCTAGTGTCTTTTCAAATCCTTGACTTACACCAATAACCATGTTATTTAAAAGTGATCTAGTTAATCCATGAATATTTCCATGTTCAGCGCTATCAATAGAAACTATAGCTTTTCCTTCTGTAACTTCAATTTTAGTACATGGTAAAAATTCCTTAGTAAGTATGCCTTTTGGGCCCTTTACAGTAGCTACATTTCCGTCAACTTTAACTTCAACACCTTGTGGAATAGTTATTGGATTTTTTCCTATTCTTGACATAGCACAAATTTCCTCCTTATCTTTTAAATTACCAAATATATGCTAAGATTTCTCCACCAACATTTTCTTTTCTTGCTTTCTTATCAGTCATTATACCTTTAGATGTAGATATAACAGCTATACCTAAACCGTTTAGAACTCTTGGAAGTTCATCAGCATTTGCATATATTCTTAATCCTGGTTTACTTATTCTTTTTAGACCTTGTAACACTCTAGTCTTATTTTCATACTTAAGAGTAATTCTAATTGTCTTCTTAGTATTTTCTCCAATAACTTCTAGAGATGAAACAAAACCTTCTTCTACTAATATATCAGCTATTGCTTTCTTTACTCTAGAATAAGGTACATCAACAGACTGATGTCTCTCAGTATTTGCATTTCTTATTCTAGTAAGCATATCTGCAATTGGATCTGTTACATTCATTATTTTATCCTCCTTACATATAGTTATCTATTTAGTCTAAATTCTACCAACTAGCCTTTTTAACTCCTGGAATATTGCCTTCATAAGCAAGTTTTCTAAAGCATAGACGACAAATTCCATATTTTCTCATGTATGCATGTGGTCTTCCACATATTTTACATCTGTTATAATATCTAGTACTAAATTTAGGCTCTCTTTGCTGTTTTGCAATCATTGATTTTTTTGCCACTTTCTTATCCCCCTATTCCTATTTTTCAAATGGAAGTCCTAGCATTGAAAGAAGTGCTTTGGCCTCAGCATCTGTTTTTGCTGTTGTAACAAAAGTTACATCCATTCCTCTAACTTTATCTATTTTATCATATTCTATTTCTGGGAAAATCATCTGTTCTTTTACACCCATAGAATAGTTTCCTCTTCCATCAAAAGATTTAGCACTAACTCCTTTAAAATCCCTTACTCTAGGAAGAGCAACATTAAATAATTTAGTTGCAAAATCATACATTTTATCTGAACGTAAAGTTACTTTACATCCAATATCCATACCTTCTCTTAATTTGAAGGCAGCTATAGATTTTTTAGCTTTAGTTATAATTGGCTTTTGACCAGTTATAGTCATTAAATCATTTTGAGCAGCAATTAGTGCTTTAGAGTTATCTTTAACTTCACTAACGCCCATATTTATCATTATTTTTTCAAGCTTTGGTACCTCCATAACTGATTTATAATTAAATTCTTTCATTAAAGCAGGTACAATTTCTTTTTTATATCTTTCTTTAAGGTTCAACTTTTTCCCCTCCTTTACTTAATTTCACCGCATTTTCTACATATTCTTGCTTTATTTCCATCTTTATCTTCTTTTATTCCAAGTTTTACACCTTTATCACATTTTTCACAGAAGAAATTTACTTTAGAAGCATCAATCATTTTTTCTCTCTTTATTATTCCTGATTCCTGTCCAGCTTTTTTGGCCTTAGAATGAATAGTTCTTACATTTATTCCTTCTACAAGAACTTTATTTTCTTTAAGAGAAATCTCAAGAATTTTGCCCTTTTTACCTTTTTCAGTTCCGGAGTTTACAATAACTGTATCTCCTTTTCTTAATTTCATTTTTGTCACTTTCCTTCACCCCCGACTTAAAGCACTTCTGGAGCTAGAGAAATTATTTTCATAAAATCTTCATCTCTAAGTTCCCTTGCTACAGGCCCAAAGATACGAGTACCTCTAGGTGTTTTATCTTCTTTTATTATAACTGCTGCATTTTCATCAAAACGGATATACGAACCATCATCACGTCTTAATCCTCTTTTTGATCTTACTATAACAGCTTTAACAACATCGCCTTTTTTTACCATGCCGCCTGGTGCAGCTTTTTTAACAGAAGCAACTATAACGTCTCCGATGTTACCCCATTTTCTATAGCTTCCACCTAGAACTCTTATACACATAAGCTCCTTAGCGCCAGTGTTATCAGCAACTTTTAATAATGATTGTTGTTGTATCATGGACTTAGTCCTCCCTTCAATTAAACACTATTATTTTACTTTTTCTACGATTCTTACTAGTCTATATCTTTTATCTTTACTTAATGGTCTTGTTTCCATTATTTCTACTTTGTCACCAATATCACACTCATTATTTTCATCATGAGCTTTTACTCTTAATGTGTGATTTTTGATTTTTGAGTAAAGTGAATCTTTTACTTTATCATCAATTCTTACAACGATAGTTTTATCCATTTTATTACTTGCTACTATTCCTATTTTTGTTTTACGAGCATTTCTTTCCACCTTGCATTTCCTCCTTCATTACTTAGAAGCTTTAGCTTTTTCTGCAACCTTTGAATATTTTGCAGTATTAGCTCTAGCTATATTTCTTTTTATTTCAGTAATTTTTTTAGGGTTATCAAGTCCGTTCATAGCATGCCCAAATTTAGCTTTTAGTAATTCTTGCTTTAATTCTTTTATTTCTTTGTCTAACTCTTCTTCAGTCATTTTTATATATTCTGGCATTTTACTAGATTTCATTTGAATCTCCCCCTTCGTTTAAACCTTCTTTAGCAATGATGCTACATTTTATAGGTAATTTGTGAATTGCTTTTCTTAAAGCTTCTTTTGCTGTAAGCTCGTCAAGTCCTGCAATCTCAAAAAGTACTCTACCTGGTTTTACCACTGCTACGAAATATTCTGGATTTCCTTTACCAGAACCCATTCTTGTTTGTGCAGGTTTCTTAGTTATTGGCTTATCTGGGAATATTTTTATCCAAGTTTTACCAACTTTTTTAGTATATCTAGATAGGGTTACTCTGACAGATTCAATTTGGTTTGCTGTAATCCAAGCATAATCTAAAGCTTGTATTCCATACTCACCATCAGTTACTTTATTTCCTCTTAGAGCTTTTCCTTTCATATTACCTTTTTGCACTTTTCTAAATTTTGTTCTTTTTGGTGATAACATTACTTATTACCTCCTTCAGCTTTTCCTTTTGTTTGAAGTACATCTCCTTTATATATCCAAACTTTTACGCCGATTATACCAAATGTTGTCTTTGCTTCAGCAAATCCATAATCAATATCAGCTCTTAAAGTTTGAAGTGGTATTGTTCCTTCACTGTAGTGCTCTGTTCTTGCAATTTCTGCTCCACCTAGTCTTCCAGATACTGCAGTTTTGATTCCTAGAGCTCCTGCTTTCATTGCTTTTTGCATTGCTTGTTTCATAGCTTTTCTAAAAGATATTCTTTTTTCAAGCTGAAGAGCAATGTTTTCAGCAACAAGTGTAGCAGATATATCTACATCTTTTACTTCTACAATATTTAAGTCTACATTTTTACCAATTTCTTTAGCTATGTTTTTCTTTAACTCTTCAATAGCTGCTCCACCTTTTCCTATTATCATACCAGGCTTTGCAGCAAATATATCTACTTTTATCTTAGAACCTTTTCTTTGAATATCTAAGTGATCGATTCCTGAAGACTTAAGTAAATCTTTTAAATACTTACGGATTTTGTAATCTTCTACTAAGTTATTTGAGAATTCTTTCTTATCTGAATACCAAGTTGAAGACCAATCTTTTATTATTCCTACTCTAAGTCCGTGTGGACTAACTTTTTGTCCCATTTAAGATTTCCTCCTTAATTACATTTCTTTTAATACAACTGTTATATGACTAGTTCTTTTTCTTATTTGATAAGCTCTACCTTGTGCACGTGGCATTATTCTCTTCATAGTTGTACCTTGATTTGCATATATTTCACTAATTACTAGTCTTGATGCATCCATATTATGATTATTTACAGCATTTGCCATAGCAGATTTTACTAGTTTATATACTATAGGAGCTGCTGCTTTGTTTGTATATTTCAATATTGCTAATGCCTCTTCTGCCTTTTTTCCTCTAATAGTATCAATAACAATTTTTACTTTTCTGCTACTTATTCTTGCATCATGTAAATATGCTCTTGCTTCTTTTTCCATTATAGGTATCCTCCTTTTTCTAGATTATTATTTCTTAACATCGCTCTTTTTGTCTCCTGCATGACCTTTGAAAAGTCTTGTTGGAGCAAATTCTCCTAATTTATGTCCTACCATTTCTTCTTGGATATATACTGGAACATGTTTTCTTCCATCATGTACCCCAATAGTATGACCTATCATTTGAGGATATATAGTTGAGCTTCTTGACCATGTTTTTAAAACAACTTTTTTATCTTCTTCGTTTAACTTTTCTATTTTAGCAAGTAATTTCTCATCTACATAAGGTTTCTTTTTAAGTGATCTTGACATTTAACTTCCTCCTTATTTTACATTTCTTCTCTTAACAATGAACTTATTAGTTCTATGTTTCTTATTTCTAGTCTTGTATCCTAGAGCTGGTTTACCCCAAGGAGTACGTGGAGATGCATGACCAACTGGTGCTCTACCTTCACCACCACCATGTGGGTGATCTACTGGGTTCATTACGCTACCTCTAACGCTTGGTCTTATTCCCATATGTCTGCTTCTTCCAGCTTTTCCAAGTTTTACATTTTCACTATCAGTATTTCCAACTGTACCAATTGTTGCTTTGCAATCTGCGTTTATAAGTCTCATTTCACCAGATGGCATTCTAACATGTGCATATTTTCCTTCTTTTGCCATAAGTTGTGCTGACATACCTGCACTTCTAACTAGTGTTCCACCTTGACCTTTATTAAGTTCTATATTGTGGATTAATGTACCTACTGGGATACATCTAATTGGAAGACAGTTACCAGGTTTTATATCTGCAGTTTCTGAAGATATAACTTTATCACCATCTGTAAGTCCAATTGGTGCTAGTATATATGCTCTTTCTCCATCAGCATATTCTATTAGAGCAATGTTAGCTGTTCTGTTTGGATCATACTCGATACCAATTACAGTGGCTTCCATATCTATTTTGTTTCTTTTAAAATCAATAATTCTGTATTTTCTTCTGCTAGCCCCACCTTGATGTCTAACTGTTATTTTTCCAGTGTTATTTCTACCAGCATTTTTCTTTAAAACTGTAAGTAGTTTTTTCTCTGGAGAATGTTTTGTAATTTCCTCGTTTGTTAAAACAGTTGTATTTCTAAGTGATGGAGTAACAGGTCTAAATGATTTTATTCCCATTTTTTATTTCCTCCTTTAGTTATTTGCAAATGATGCATCAATTTCTTGAATTTCTGTTTTATATTTTTTATTTACTTTGGCTTCTTTTCCGCCTTTAGTTAAATATTTTTCTTGAGATGGATTTTTATCAATTTCAACTACTGCCTTTTTCCAAGCTTTAGTTTTTCCTTGGTGTACTCCAACTCTTTTATTTTTTCCGTCATAATTTAACGTATTTACTTTCTTAACCTTAACACCGAAAATTTCTTCAACAGCTTTTTTTATTTCTACTTTTGTAGCACTCACTGCCACTTCAAAAGTATATTTTCCATTTGCCATCTCTATGCTAGACTTTTCAGTTCTTATAGGTTTTAATATTATATCCTCTGCATATTTCATTTAAGCGTACACCTCCTCTAATGTCTTTACAGCATCAGTAGTTATTACAAGCTTTGTATATTTTAATAAATCAAATATATTTATTGTATTAACTGTGATAGCTTTTGCATTTTCAATATTTTTAGTAGAAGCTGTTACATTTATATCTTTTTCATTTATAATAACTAATGCTTTTTCAGCATTTAAATTGTTTAGTACTTCTACCATTTTCTTTGTCTTAATTTCTCCTAGTGCAATTTTGTCTACTACTATTAAATTTCCTTCTTGTACTTTAGAAGTAAGAACTGATTTAATAGCCACTTGTCTCATTTTCTTTGGAATAGCATAAGTATATTTTCTTGGTTTTGGTCCAAGTGCTATACCACCTTTTATCCATTGTGGAGCTCTAATTGAACCTTGTCTTGCTCTACCTGTTCCTTTTTGTCTCCAAGGTTTTCTTCCACCACCAGATACTTCTGATCTTGTTTTTGTAGATTGTGTGCCATGTCTTTGATTTGCTAGGTAGTTAACTAGTGCTGCGTGAATTGCAACTTCGTTTATGTCAGCTCCAAATACGTTTTCATTTAATTCTAAATCTCCGATTTGTTTTCCTTCAATATTTAAAACGTCTACTTTAAGCATTCTTACTTTCCTCCTCCCTTTACTTTCTTACTGTTTCTCTTATTCTAACTATCGCTTTTTTAGCTCCAGGAATTGAACCTTTTACTAAAATTACTTGTTTATCTGCATCTACTTTTACCACATCTAAGTTTAGTATAGAAGAAGTTCTAGATCCCATGTGACCTGGAAGTTTCTTTCCTTTAAATACTCTACCTGGTGTAGAAGTAGCACCCATTGAACCTGGTCTTCTATGATACATTGAGCCATGAGCCATAGGGCCTCTGTGCATGTTGTGTCTTTTTATTGTTCCCTGGAATCCTTTACCTTTAGCTGTTGCCTGAACATCTACTTTGTCTCCTTCGCTAAAAACTGTAAGTTCAATAGTTTTTCCTACTTCATATTCATCTAAACTTTCGACTTTAATTTCTTTTAGGTGTCTTTGTACCTGAACTTTAGCTTTTGCAAAAATTCCTTTTCTTGGTTTGTTTACATTTTTTTCTTTAACATCACCAAAACTTACAATTAAAGCATTATAACCATCTTTTTCTACAGTTTTCATTGCAACTATAGTGCAAGGCTTTACTTCAATCGCAGTTACTGGAATAGCTCTTCCATCTTCAATAAAGATTTGAGTCATTCCAACTTTTTTTCCGTAAATTTCTTTTACCATTTTAAAAACTCCTTTTCTTTTACTTAACTTATCCTAATTTACATTAGTTTAAACAATAAATGCTGGGTTATCATTGCCTTATTAGAAGTAATAAGGGTGAACATTAATGTTTATATAAGTCCTAAATTATAATTTAACTTCGATGTCTACGCCAGCTGGCATATCAATTGACATTAATGCATCAACTGTTGCTTGAGTTGGAGTTAAAACATCAATAACTCTTTTATGAGTTCTCATTTCAAACTGTTCTCTTGAATCTTTATGTTTGTGTGGAGAACGAAGTATAGTAACAATCTCTTTTCTAGTTGGTAGTGGAATTGGTCCTACTACTTCTGAACCAGTTTTTCTTGCAACTTCTACTATCTTAGCTGCAGATTGTTCTAATAATACGTGATCATAAGCCTTTAATCTTATTCTCATTTTTTTAGTTTCATTTTTTGCCATCTAATAACACTCCTTTTCTAATAGAATATTGTTTGGCAAGTTCTACACTAACCCTGGTGTTTCTTTTTACAACAAATTTTTAGCCAAATTTTACAAAACACAAAATCTCTATAAAACCTGGCAAATAAACAAAATTTATTATACTTGCCGCCCGATTTAAAACCAGACATGCTCCATAGGAGTTCCCTATTTCTATGAATAGCCACATCCTACTTCTACGCAAAATCACATATCAATTATAACCTATTTCAAGGCAAAAATCAAGAAAAATTTCATTTTTGTGTCAATTTTGCATTTTTTTGTGAATTTTTATTGATTTTTACATATATTTTTTTAATACAATAATTATAAAAACACCTAAAATGCATTGCTTAATTTAGCTTTTGCATTTTAGGTGCTGTTTTTTTATATTTTATTCCATATTATGTTATGAAAATAACTATAATCTGGATTATTTTCTGAAAACATATTAATATCCATGTATTTTTCTATTTCTTCAAAAATATTTTCTGCTATTTTTTTATCTTTATTTGACATACTAGAGCAGTAGAAAGAAAGTAATTCATATGATGCTAGAAAGTGTTTCTGACACTTAGCATTTTTCTTATCACTTACATCAAGTGAAACCATATGCATCTCAAAATTTTCATAAGGGTTATACAAAAAAGATGTATTAGCAGCTTTTTTTACTCTTTTGTTAAAATTCTCAGTAAAAGTATAATCGTTATAAAAATAATATTTAGCAAATTCTAATTCTGCTGTTTTTTCAACAAAAAATGTTTCACATATTTTAGAGTAATACATATATTCACTTCTTGGTATTATTCTTATATAATCATCATATCCCATATATTCTAAAAACTCATCTGTAAGGATATTAGTATATCCCTCTATCAGTTTACTAGGGTATTCAGAAACAGCGTTTATTCTTGTCCTATATCCATCTTGAGCACTAAGTACATGAAACATTTCATGAATTAAAAGAGTTTCATAGTTTTCTTTAGGTCTTAGTAGCTTTTTCTTTGAAACATATACACTTAGTTTATCTTTATATCCATCTGTTCCCATATTTATTACATCTGCTATATATATATTATACTTTGGAACTACCAAATCAAAACCATATTTAGATTTAATAAATTTTGTCATTTCATTTGCAAGTTCATCTGTTCTTTGTTTTATTTTCTCAGTATCATCATTTGCTACGTAACTTGCATATTCTTGAATTTGGGCATCAAAACTAACAAATGGAACTTCTACCCGATTATATATTGTGGAATATTTTAGTTTAGAAAATTCACCACATTTTGCAAGGATTGAAACTATATATATAATTACCGAAAATAGTATAATGCAAATAATTGATATACTTATATTTTTTACATTATATTTGCTTGTCTTTCTAGCGGAATTATCCATGTTTTCTTCCTCCTTATATTATATATAAAGTGATTATTCTGTATTTTTTTACTTAACAATTATATCACATCTTATTTCATTTTTCAAGTATTATGTAAACAATTTTATAAATTATATTTTATTTCAATACTTTACCGTAATTTTACCACACTTTTTTCTAAATAGATGTTGATTTTTTGTAATTTTTATGTTAAAATACATAGGTAATAATTTTAATGTACGTTCGAGGAGGTGCTATTAAATGGCAAACATTAAGTCAGCTGAGAAAAGAATAAGAACTATTGAAACAAAGACTACTCAAAATAAAATAGTTAAAAAAGCATATAAAGAAGCTATAAAGGCATTTGAAGCTGCAGTTAAAGATAATGCTTCTAACAAAGAAGCATTATATACTAAAGCTACATCTGCTGTAGACAAAGCTTGGTCTAAAGGTGTTCTTGCAAGAAACACAGCTTCTAGAAAAAAAGCAAGTCTTGCAAAAATGTTAAGTAAATAATAAAAAGGCCTCTTACATAGTGGCTTTTTTATTTTGCAAACAAAAAATAAAAAACAAAACAAAAAAAAGAAGAAGTAATAGCCTAAGCACTACTACTTCCTTTTTTTGACTACTCTCCTTCTAAAGTTATATCAAACGTTAAAGTCTCTCCACTTCTGTACACATAAAGAGTAACCTTATCACCAATCTTTTTAGAGTTTTTATATGAATTTAATTCTTCAAATGTTGTTATTTCAGTATCATCAATTTTCGTTACAACATCTCCTGCTTTTATTCCAGCTCTTTTTGCTGTAGTATTATCATATACTTCTTGTATATATGCACCTTGAACTAGATTGTATTTAGCTGCCATCTCTTTACTTAAAGTAAATCCTGATATTCCAAGATATGGTCTTGTTATTTTTCCATTTGCAATTAATTCTTCAATTATTGGCTTAGCATCATTTACTGGAATTGCAAATCCTAGTCCTTCAACTCCTGTTGAATATGCCTTTACACTATTAATTCCAATTACTTCACCATTTGAATTTAAAAGTGCTCCGCCACTATTACCAGAATTAATTGCAGCATCAGTTTGTATTAGTTTGTAAGTTGTGCTTCCTGATGTAATAGTTCTATTAAGTGCAGAAACATAACCAACAGTTACACTTCCAGCTAGAGTTTGACCTAGAGGATTACCTATAGCTATTGCCATTTCTCCTACTTGAACTTTTGAGGAATCTCCAAGTACCGCAGGTTTTAAGTCATTTGCTTCTACCTTAATTACTGCAAGATCAGTTACTTCATCTCCACCAATTATTCTTGCTGTATAATTTGTTTCATCTAACAAAGTAACTGTAATTATTGCATTAGAAGAATTAATTGCAGATTCAATTACATGATAATTTGTTATTATATACCCATCCTTAGAATATATAATTCCTGAACCAGAACTTGATGCATTTTGTAGCATTCCAAATATATTTTGACTTATATATTCAACAGATATTCCAACTATTGAATCTGAACACTCTTTAGCAACTGCTACTACTGGATTTTCTACACTTTGTATTTCATACTTCATACTAGTTGAAGAAACACTACTATCTGTAACTTGATTATTCTTAGATACAGTCACATTACTTTCTTTATTAGTTATAAGTACATATGTTGCAACGCTAGAAAGCAGTGCAATAACAATCGCAAGAAATACAAAAGTAAATATATTCATCCCTCTCTTACGTTCTATAAAATATTTTTCATCACTCATTTTACCCACTCCCTTACATTAATATATTATATACTTTTTAATGACAAATTCAAGTATGTATACTACTTTTTCACTTAAATTTCACATATCAAAAACTAAAAAAGAAAACAAACTCCCTCTAAACTCAATTATACATTGAAATTTAGAGGGATAATTTTTCATTACTAACATTCTCATTACTTATAAATATATGTATCTTATATATTACATAACTTAGATGTCTTATTTACTTATCCTCCTTAAATTATATGCTACCAATGAATAATAGCTATATCACTACATATTCACTGGTAGCATTATCCATATATATCAATCATATAAACATTTATTATGCATACTTTCTTTATCTTCGGCCTTAAAGGCCGGTTTTTCCTTGCCGGTCTAAAGTCTGGCTTTTTGTTTGCACGCCCACCTAAAGCTGGGCATGCATTATCATAATTTCTTATTCTTATGTTGTAAATGTCAAGAATTTTTGTTTGCATTGGATCTAAGATCCAAGAGAAACTAGCGGGCAGACCCAACAGGTGGCGTCATAGTTGCCGGCTAAACTTTCTTGGTTACCGGTGCGCCCAGCACAGGCTATTAGAATAGGAGCAAGCCGGAGAGGCCATCCACAATGTAGTGTTACTTTTAATAAACATGCTGTTTGCTTCCGTTGTTAATGAACCGATTGCTGTTCCTTTTCCAAACTCTATTATACTTGTACCTCCACCTCCTGGAGCAAATGCATATCCATTTGCTCCTGCAGATGCTGTACCACTTGAAGCATATAACGATGTTCCACTTGCTACCCACTTATAATCTAAAAGCTTACTTCCTTTATACTGGTTCCATGCATCTATATACATTTCGACAGACGGTGAGCCTATTGCATAACTTGCTACACTACTATCTAAATACGAAGTCCATGCTCCATGATAACATAAGTATGATGCTACATTTTCATTACTTGCATCTATAGTTCCATCTCCTGTCTTCCACTGTGGGTTAAATTTTCCGCATATCTGCAAGGATTGCAGCTTTTGTATCACTATTGCTTTCATCTGTATAGTATGTTCTATATGAGCTATCTGCTACTTTTGTTGAACTATCATAATCTCTCTTTATGTACAGCGTTCCTGCTCCATCTCCATATTTATTTGTTCCATCACAATAAAAGATTCTCCATGTTCCGCCTCCACTTGGACTATAACTCACCTCGTATCCTTGATATGTTGATATATTTTCTGGAATTATT
>JAFVCY010000098.1 GCA_017478805.1 Clostridia bacterium | reverse complement strand
GCAGAAAAGAAGGTATAGTAAAAGGAGTAGCGAAAGGAGTAAAAGAAACAACCAAAAAAGTAGTACAAAATATGATAAATAGTAATTACCCAAAAGAAGCAATAATGCAAATAACTGGAGTATCAAATGAATACATTGATAGTTTAATGGGTACTGTATAAGTAAAAAAATCATAATATGAAAAAATATAGAATAAATATAGAATAAATGCATATTTTCTTGTGTAAATTTAGCATAAACTATAATTAATCACGTAAAATTCATTGTAATTTTACATAAAATATTGAAATGTATCATAAAAT
The DNA here is from genome assembly GCA_017478805.1 of Clostridia bacterium. Lineage (GTDB taxonomy): Bacteria > Bacillota > Clostridia > TANB77 > CAG-465 > RGIG5057. Next base: position 11,712 of record JAFVCY010000098.1, on the reverse strand, counting down.
ATGATAAAATACTTTAGCAAATAAATCGTTATTCTATATTTAAAAATATAGAAAATAAATACTTTTTAGGAGGACTTTGCTATGTTTGAAATCAAGTATGCAGTTGTAACTGAAAATGGAAAGAAGAAAACACTTTACGATGAAATCTATAAGGAGCATGGCTATAAAATGTTTAAGGTTCGGATAGGAGATAAGTGGGGCTTCATAGATGATGAAGGAAAGATAGTCACAGAAGTAAAATATGATGAAATAAAGGATTTTCATTCTGGTTATGCAGTTGTAAGAATCGGAAACAAGTATGGAGTTATATCGAAAAAAGGAAAACAGGTTGGAAAAGTTAAATATGATTCAGTAGTTCCGTTCTTTCAAGAAAATGTAACAATAGTTGAGCTTGGTGGAAAAAAAGGTTATATAACAACTAAAGGCAAAAAAATAGGAAAAATTGAATATGATAGTGCTAATATGTTTTATGGAGGCTACGCAGAAGTTAGTAAAGGAAAGAAGAAAGGCTACATAGATAAGAAAGGAAAATTCTACAGTGATAGGCCTGATAAATAATAATGTTTTACATAAAATTTGACAAATTGATAAAAATATGTTATAATAGAAGTATCATCAGATTGATGGTACTTCTTCTTGTAATTTTGGAGTTGAAGTTTGGCACAGGTTTGTGCCATGAAAATGCCTCGCTATAGAGGTCGTAGATGCCTAGTGCAATAGTGCTGGGGTAAGCATCTATATGAGACTCTTCGAAGTCGAAAAAAGGAGCTAAATATTTAGCTCCTTTGCCAATTAAAAATTAAATTAGTTTATGCAATTGAATTTTTTACCTCATTAATATCTGCTTCACCAGCAGGTGCTGCAGGCACGTAATATCCTTTATCTTTTGCAGCTAAATAGCAATCCCATTGCACGTTTTCTAGATTATTTCTATTTTCTATTAAGCAGTTTCTTAAGTTCTCATCATTACATTGTTGAATAGAATAATTGCACATAGTTATCATTGAGTTAAGTGTGCTTAGTGTATCATTTAAAGAAATTTTTTCGTTCATATTTACCTCCTATAACATATTTGATAGCGCAGTTTTTAAGCTATCTAAATTTGAACAAATTCTATCATAAACGCTTAAAATTTTTGTATCTTCTGTAAGCGTTTTGTAGTATTTAATTTTGTCACAAAAATTACCTGAGTGACCACAAATGTGTCTTATATTTTGAATTTCTATTTGATTCATAAAAAAACCTCCTTACATATAATTATTATTTGTAAAAATAAATAAAATATACAATTATTTTGCCTTAGGTTTAGCAATTAGTGCACCTAAAAAACCAAAGATTACAGCCGCTGCAATTCCGGCTGAGGTTGCAGTAACTCCACCTGTAAAAATTCCAATAAAACCCTTTTCATCAATAGCTTCTTTTACGCCAGTTGCAAGACTGTATCCAAATCCTGAAATAGGGACAGTAGCGCCAGATTTACCAAAATCAACAATATGCTGATATAGTCCAAGACCAGTAAATACAACACCTAGACTTACAAAAAGTACTAAGATTCTTGCAGGAGTAATTTTGGTTTTATCAATTAAAACTTGTGCTATGCTACATATAATTCCACCTGTTAAAAATACTTTTAGATATTCCATTAACATTTAGTTCACCTCATTTTCTATAGCAACAGCGTGAGCAATAGATGGGATTGACTCACCTTGATTTATAGATATAGGGCTCATAAGTGCACCAGTTGCAACTAGAAGAACTTTATTTATTTTTTGCTCTTTCATTTTCTGATAAAAGTACCCTGAAAAAACACTAGCAATGCAGCCACAACCACTTCCGCCACTATTTACATCTCTATCGTTAATTGTGTCGAAAATCTCCTTGCCACAGTCAGTATGTACTTTAGAAATATCAACACCATTTTTTTTGCATAGGTCTATAAGAATCTCAGAGCCCTCATTTCCTAGATCTCCAGTAATTATTGCATCGTAATATTCAGGCTTTCTACCAGTATCTTCTAAATGTGTAAGAATAGTCATTACTGCTGCAGGAGCCATTGCAGCTCCCATGTTTGCCATGTCGTTAATACCCAAATCAACTATTTTCCCAGGAGTCACATATGTAATAAATGGAGCCTTCTTTTCAATTTTAGAAGTAGTAATAAGTCCACAGCCAGCACCTGTTACAGTATACTGAGCAGAAGGAGGCCTTTGATTTCCATGTTCTAGTGGCATCCTAAACTGCCTTTCACTAGAGCAAAAGTGGGAAGAGGCACTATATATTATCTTTTCACCCATACCGCTATTTACTAGTATTGAAGCAAGAATCATACCCTCAACATATGTTGAGCATGCACCATAAAGTCCAAAAAAAGGAATCTCTAAGTCTCTTACTGAGTATGCAGAGGCAATACATTGGTTTAATAAGTCACCAGAAAATATATAGTCAATTTTATCATTTTGAAGACTTACTTTTTGAAGAAGATTATTAATAGCAGTAGTAAGGAACTTAGTTTCTGCTTTTTCAAAAGTTTTCTCTCCAAAGAATATATCGTTTACTTTTATATCAAAATAATTTCCAAGTGGTCCATCTGCTTCTTTTGGACCAACAGATGAAGATGTCTCTAAAAGTTTTGGAGTATTCTCAAGCTTTAAAGTTTGTTTACCTATTTTCATAAATTTCACCTACCTAATCATAGTTATGACGTAATATATAACGCCGTATATAAATGAACAAAAAATACCATATACAAGAACTGGACCTGCAATTTTAAACATATTAGAGCCTAGTCCTAAAATGTATCCTTCAGCTTTGTATTCAATAGCAGGAGCAACAATTGAGTTGGAAAATCCAGTAATTGGTACAACAGAGCCTGCACCTGCATACTTACCAAGTTTTGAGTATAGGTTAAAAGATGTAAGAAAAGCACCTAAAAAAATTAAAAATACTGTAGAAAAAGTTTTAGCAGTTTTTTCATCAATATTCTTAGCTATTAAGCAGTTTGTTACCACTTGACCAATAATGCAAATAATACCACCTACTAAAAAAGCAAGAAGTACGTTTTTTAAAATTGGGCTATTTTCAGATTTTTTATCGACATATTCTTTGTACTCTTCTTTAGTCATATTAAATTTGTTTGTATCCATTAAAATCACCTAAAAGTTATTATTTGATAAAAATAAATAAATATACGAAAATTCAAAAAAAATAATAATATAAAAAAATAAGAAAAAAATATTTTTTTGCTTTTTTCTTTGAATCACTACATGTATAGTGATATAATAGTTTATGTTATGAAAGATTATTTAATAAAATGCACTATGTGCCCAAGAAAATGCAAAGTAAATAGATATAAAGAAAAAGGGTTTTGCTTTACTTGTGATAAAATAAAGGTAGCACATATATCTATGCATAAGTTTGAAGAGCCTTGTATAAGCAATAAAAATGGTTCTGGAACTGTATTTTTTTCAGGATGCAATATGAGGTGTGTATATTGTCAAAATTACAAAATATCAGAAAATGGATATGGCAAAGAAATAACCGTAGAGGAGCTTGCCAATATATTTTTAAAACTTCAAAAAATGGGTGCTGACAATATAAATTTAGTGTCTCCAACAATATATGCGCTTATGATAAAAGAAGCTTTAGTTATAGCTAAAAATGAAGGACTTAAAATTCCAGTTATATATAACACAAACGGTTTTGAAAATGTAGAAGTACTAAAACAGCTAGAAGATGTGGTAGATGTGTATCTTCCTGACTTTAAGTACTATTTTGACTCTCTTTCTAAAAAGTATTCTCTAACTAATAATTATTGCAAAGTAGCATTAGAAACAGTAAAAGAGTGTTTAAGGCAGAAACCTCAAAATATATATGATGATAGTGGCAAGATTTTAAAAGGTGTTATAATAAGGCACCTTTTTCTTCCAAATCATCTAATAAATACTAGAAACGTATTAAAAACTCTAAAGGATAACTTTGGAAATGATATAACTGTAAGTATTATGATGCAATATTTTCCTACCTATAAAGCAAGTGATTTTAAGAAAATAAATAGAAAAATATCCATGAGGGAGTATAGCAAAATACTAGGATTTTTAGATGAATTTAATTTCTTTAATGGTTATGTACAAGAAATGCCGAAAAATGAAGAAAGTTATGTGCCAAATTTTGACATATCTACCTTAAAATAGATAAAAATTTTATAAAACCTTGAATTTGAAAGCCTAGTATAATATAATTTGGTATGTGGAAAAGAGGTGACTAAATAGATGAATTTTTTTAGTAAAGATATAGCGATAGACTTAGGTACAGCAACAATACTTGTTTATGTAGAGGATAAAGGAATAGTTTTAAGAGAGCCATCAGTAGTTGCAGTAAATAAGTATACTGAAGAAATACTTGCAGTTGGTGAAGAGGCAAGTAAAATGCTTGGAAGGACTCCTGGCAGTATTGTTGCAATAAGACCTTTAAAAGATGGAGTAATATCTAATTATACAATTACTAAATACATGCTTAAGTATTTTATAGATAAAGTATCTGGAAAATATATTTTCTCTCCTAGAGTTATGATATGTGTACCGTCTAAAATAACTGAAGTGGAGAAAAAAGCAGTTCTTGATGCTGCAAAAGAGGCAGGTGCTAAAAAGGTTCATCTTATAGAAGAGCCACTTGCTGCTGCAATAGGTGCAGGAATTGATATAACTAAAGCTTATGGCACTATGATTGTTGACATAGGTGGAGGAACAACAGATATAGCTGTTATTTCACTTGGCGGAAGTGTAAAAAGTACTACTTTAAAGGTAGCTGGAGATAAATTTGATGAAAGTATAATGAAGTACATAAAGAAAAATAGAGGCGTAATAATAGGTGAAAAAACTGCAGAAGAAATAAAAATCAAGATAGGTAGTGCATATCCGAGACGTAGCCTCCAAAAAGTTAAAGTAAAAGGAAGAGATTTAGCAAACGGTCTTCCAGTACAAATAGTAGTAAGCTCAGAAGAAGTGTACTACGCCATAAGTCCATGCACTGAAGAAATACTTGAGGGAGTTTGTAATATTTTAGAGTGTACGCCTCCAGAACTTTTAACGGATATAAGTAGTAGGGGAATTTATTTAACAGGAGGCGGAAGTCTTTTAAGTGGTTTAGATACATTAATTCAAGAAAAAACAAAGCTTCCAGTTTTAGTAGCTGAAGACCCAGTTTCTTGCGTTGCAATTGGAAGTGGTAAGGCATTAAGCCATGTTCAAATGCTAGAGTCAGGAAATGGTGTAAAGATAAAGAAGCTATAATAAAGAAAATATATAAAGGTAAAATTAATATGGAAATAAAAAATAAATAGCAAAAGATGAAAGGTAAAATAAATAAAAATGTCAAAACAAATAGAAAAATAAAAAAAAAAAGAAAAAAATCAGCCGGGTTTTTTACACCCGGCTTTAATAGAAAGGAGGTATTTTACAAGCAGTTACAAGATGCGTGAAGGAACATCTATAAAAGTAAAAGCTTGTAATTACTGAAATTTAGTAGCTAAAAATAGCTATATACATATTATGCAAAATCTTGCATTACTTAATCCTCTTTCTTTTATGCTAAACATTTTATCACAAAATTATTTTATTGTCAAATAACTATGAGAAAATATAAGCCGGGCATGTTTACCCGGCTATTTCGGAGGTTTTGTTCCAAGTTCAAGACATGAAGGGAAAACACAAAAAATGCAGGTAAAGGCAAAAAATTATACTACATGTAATAGGAGGCACATGACATTTGTCTATCACCCGGAACATATATATCACAAACCACCCAGTTGGGGACAAGAAGCAAAAACCAACTGTGGTTGTTTGGAACAATATTAAATTACTGGAATTATATCATAAAAAAATTAATATGTCAACTAAAATTTGAAAAAAATTCCATTTCAAAGAAATCCACTAAAGGTAACTTGAATATAACAATTTAAGAAAAATATAAATCAGAAAAAAATTTCTTGAATAAACTAGGTGTTAATGGTATAATTATTTTGCTTACGTGGGGTGAAAAAATTGAAACTGCTTGTTGATTATAGGATGAAGGATATATTCTTAAATTACTTTATAAACCAAGAAATTGAAATAGTGAAAGTAAAATGTAAAGATGTATATGCTGAAGTTTCTGGGCACCCAGATATTTTTTTTACGAATATAAATGGAAAGTTAGTAGTAGCTAAAAATGTAAATATAGTTCCTAAAATTTCAAGTGGTATTTTAGGTGAAAGTGTTGAAAAAGGTTATCCTGCTACTGCAAAATATAACGTATGTGTAAATAATAAATACATTATATGTAATTATAAATATGTGTCAGAAGAGGTTAAAAAGCTTGCTAAAAAAGAAAACTTAGAAGTTATAAATGTAAAGCAGGGATACACAAGATGCAGTGCTTTATCACTTGATGAAAATAACTATATAACTATAGATTTGGGAATAAAAAAGCAGCTAGAAAAAAGAAATATGAATGTCCTTTATGTGGAAGAAAAAAATGTAAAACTGCTAGGTAGTGGTGGAAAATATTCTTCCATGCAAGGCTTTTTAGCAGGTAGCCTTGCAATACTAAAAAATGAAGTAATACTTTTTGGTGATAAAGATAAATTGAAAAATGGAAGACAAATAGAAGAATTTGTAGAAAAGTTAGGTTACAAATTCATAGACTTTAAAAATGAAGATGTTATTGACTATGGATCAGTTATATGTATAGATGAATAAATAAGAGGAGTGATTTTTTTGAGTAGATTTTTAGAAGGATTAAATGATAGACAAAAAGAAGCTGTTGAATATACAGATGGTCCACTTCTTGTACTTGCTGGTGCAGGAAGTGGAAAAACAAGAGTGCTTACGTATAAAATTGCATATTTAATAGAGCAAAATATAGTAAAGCCTTGGGAGATACTTGCAATTACATTTACAAATAAAGCTGCACGTGAAATGAAAGAAAGAGCTTTAAAACTATGTGAAAATGGGGCTGGAAATGATGTATGGCTTGGAACATTTCACTCAATATGTGTAAGAATACTAAAAAGGGAAATAGAGCTACTTGGTTACTCTCGTGATTTTAATATATTTGATGAATTAGATAAGGAAAAGCTTATTAAAGAAGAATTAAAAAAGTTAGATATTGATGAAAAGAATTTGTCTGCAAGTAGCGTAGGCTATGAGATTTCTAAAGCTAAAGATGATATGAAAACACCTGAAAAGTACTCTTTAGAAGTTCAAGGAGATTACAGAAGAGAGCTAATTGCAAAAGTATATACCGAATATGCTAAAGATATGAAAAAGTATAACGCAATAGACTTTGATGATATCATTATGCTTACAGTAAAACTGTTTATAGAAAACCCAGATAGGCTTGAATATTATCAAAAGAAGTTTAAATATGTTTTAGTCGACGAGTATCAGGATACTAACAAAATCCAGTTTGAGCTGATTAGTATGCTTGCTATGGCTTCAGGAAAGATATGTGTAGTTGGAGATGAATCACAGAGTATTTATGGCTGGAGAGGTGCAGATATTTCAAATATACTTAACTTTGAAAAGGAGTTTGAAGGAGCAAAAATAGTAAAACTTGAAGAGAACTACAGAAGTACAAAAACAATTCTTGATGCTGCAAATGCCGTTATAAAAAACAACAAATCAAAAATAGATAAGAATCTTTGGACACAAAATGAAAAAGGTGATACTATTACATATAACCTAGCAAGTAATGAGTATTCTGAAATTGAATATATAGTAGATAAAATAGATGAAATGTGCAGGAAGGAAAATAGAAAATATTCTGATTTTGCAGTGCTATTTAGAACTAATGCACAGTCCAGAGTAATTGAAGAAGTATTTATGAAAAATTCCACCCCATATAAATTAATAGGCGGGCTTAAATTCTATTCTAGAAAAGAAATAAAAGACCTTACAGCATACTTAAAATTTATTCAAAATACAGATGATGCAGTGTCTTTAAAAAGGATAATAAATGTTCCAAAAAGAGGTATTGGTGACTCTGCAGTAGACAAGCTTGAGGAAATAGCAAATAGTAAAAATGTAAGTCTTTGGACAGTTATAACTGACGCAAATTGTTATTCTAGTATAAGAAGTAGTTCAAATATTATGTGTTTCAGAGACATTATTCTTGATATTCTAGATAAAAAAGATAAAATGAAAGTATCTGAGCTTATGAGATATATTTTAAAAGTATCTGGATATGAGGATATGTTAAATGAAGAAAATGGAAAAGATGCAGAAAATAGGCTAGAAAACTTAATGGAGTACATTGGTGTTGCAATTGAGTTTGAAAATGAAAATGCAGACAATACCTTAGCAGACTTCTTAGACTCTATAGCATTAGTTGCAGATGTTGATAATTTAGATGAAGAAAATGAAAGTGTTACACTTATGACTCTTCATAGTGCAAAGGGACTAGAGTTTGAAGTGGTATTCTTAGTTGGTATGGAAGAAGGACTTTTCCCTTCAAATAAATCAATGCAGGAAGATGATGAGGTAGAAGAAGAAAGAAGACTTTGTTATGTAGGTATTACTCGAGCAAAACAAAAGCTATTTATATCAAACGCAAGTAAAAGAACGATTTATGGCTCAACTACGTATACTATTCCTTCTAGGTTTATTAATGAGATTCCAAAGGAGCTTTATGATAAGGATGCATTTAATGATTCTTCTAATGTGTCATATAACAGGCATGATGCTTTCTTAAATAATGAGTTTGCAAGAGCAAGTAAGATGATTACAAGTAAAATTAATGCATCAGAATATAGTAATAGGCCAAATCCTAAAAAGTTTGGAGTAAGTGTAGATAGTTTCCTAAGTAATATTACTTCTTCTCCAAACGCTGTTAATACTTCTATGCAAGCTAAAAATTACAGCATAGGTGATAAAGTAAGACATAAGAAGTTTGGTGTTGGAATAATTACAAATATTGAAAAAGAAGGAGATGATAGTAAGCTTGAAATAAACTTTGAATCTGCAGGGTTTAAAAGGCTTATGGCAAACTTTACGCCACTTGATATTATTGGGTAAAAGTTAGGATATATATAGTGCTAGAAGTAGAATATATTTCTAGTACTTTTTTTTTTTGATTAAACTTAATATTTAAAATAATATGGGGTTGATAATATACATAAAAAGTGATATAATACACGTGATAGTCTTAATAAAGGCTCCATAATAATTTAAAGGAGGGAAAATTTATGGAAGGAAAAGTAAGAAAGTCAGACGATTTATCCAGAAAGAAGCAGCAAATACTTGATTTGTGTGAAAAGGCGAAAACTAAAGATAACACTTCTAAAGCTAAACATGAAAAGAAAGGAAGAAAAAAGTAGTAAGTAATTAAAAGGTAAAAAAGCAGGCTATAAGTATTTTTGCTAAAAGAAAGGACATTGCTATGAGTGATAAGTATGTTATAAAAGAAATGCTTGAAAGTAGCTTAAATGGTGAAAATGCGTTAGTAATATCAGGTTACGTATGTGTGCAGCCTAATTTTTCATTTGGAAGTGTCACAAAGAAGGAATATGTAACAATAATTCCTCTTGATGAAAATGTAACTACAGTCAAAAAAGGAATGCTTGAAGGATTTCCAAATGTATACTCTGTTATTGTACCGGAAAATATAATGGAAATTGGAGAAGGGGCTTTTGAAGATTTTGCTATGCTTGAGAAAATACATCTCCCTATAACCGTTAGAAAAATATCTAAAAATGCCTTTAAAAATTGTACGGCTTTGAAAGAAATACAGCTTAGTTTTGTAGAGCAAATTGAAGAAAATGCATTTGATGGTTGCAAAAACTTAAAAGAAGTAAAGGTAAGTGAGAGCCTTTTTTGGATAGGTGCTTATGCTTTTAGAAACTGCAAAAGTTTAAAGGAATTTAGGGTACCGTTTATGGTAAAGAAACTTCCTAAAGGCGTATTTGAGGACTGCCAAAGTTTATCTAAAGTTACTCTTCATCATTTTCTTGAGGAAATAGGTGAAGGTTCGTTTAAAGGTTGCACAAGTATTGAAAGTATAACTCTTCCTGAGAATTTAAAGAGGATTGAAAAAGAAGCATTTGAGGATGCTAGCTCATTAAAGGAAATAGTTATTCCAGAAGGTGTAACAAGAATTAAGGCTTGTACATTTTTCGCATGTTCAAAACTTTCAGAGGTCACTTTTTTAGGTAAAGTATCACATATTTTTCGTTCGGCATTTGAAATGTGCACAAGTTTAGAGAAAATTGAGCTTCCTGATACTGTGGCAGTGATAGAAGAAAGGGCTTTTGATTCTTGTGTATTTTTAACAGAGATTGTTATTCCATCAAAAGTAACTAAAATACACAAAAGTACTTTTGAAACATGTGTATCTCTAAGAAAAGTTAAAATACCTGACACAGTTACAAAGATATCTGAAAGTGCTTTTTCATCGTGCAAATCATTAAATGAAATAACCCTTCCAAGTAATTTAGCTGTAATACAAAAGAACGCTTTTATATTTTGCACTCATTTAAACCAACTTGAACTTCCGGGAAGTATAAGGTGTATCGCACTTGATGCTTTTGAGGGATGCAATTTGATTGTAGTAAAGAATAATTCTGAAAAATTAAATAAAAAAATGCTTGAGCAGCTCTTTGGAAAAGATGTAATTATAGAATAAAGTTATCTCTTCTGTCATATTATTTATGGCAGAAGATTTTTTTTTTTTTTTAGGAAGGCTGATATAATTTGTCTAAGTAAAATTTGACTTTTTATACAAAATATTGTATAATTCTATTAAAATTTGGAAGGAGATAGTTTTATGGAAGAAAATAAAAATGAAAAGGTAGAAGAAGAAAAGAAAGTTAACTCAGAAGAAAAAGCTGAAAATACAGAAAACACAAGTAAAGTAGAAGAAAAGAAGGAAGAAAAGGAAGAAATAAAAGTAGAAGAAAACAGCTTGCAAGATAACACAAATGAACATGTTGAAAAAGTGAAAAACGAAGCAAAAGAAACAATAAAACAAGTAAAAGAGCAAATGAAAGATGTTAATTTTAAAGAAGAGGCAAAAGCTACTAAAGGTTTTGTTTCTGCGATAATTAAAGAGCCATTAGAAAAAGTAAAAGAGATAGCAAGTGATACATCAAATAAATATTTCAAAACTGCAATAATACTTGTTATAGTTTGGATAATTGCATATTTCTTTACTACAGTGCCATTTAATTCACTTAAGTACTATGACTTTGGAAAAGGTCTTTGGACTATAGTTAAAGCTATAATTACACCAGCTATATCAATAGCATGTTTGTCTTTAGTAGTCCTTATAATGAACTTAAAATCAGAAAACAAGAAATCACTTGTAACTATAATCACATCAGTTACAACTGCAAAACTACCAATAATAGTTTCAGAAGTAATTGGACTTTTAGGATTAATAAGTTCAGAAGTGTATAAAGTTACAGCTAGAGTTGATAGTTTAGCAAGTATGCTTTCAGCAGTAATGCTATATTTTGCAGTTAAAGGAATATTTGGTCTAGAAGACGATAAAAAAGCTTTCATGAAGTTTGCAATTATTTATGGAATATTTATGATAGTGTCTTTAGTACTTAGTTTCTTGCAAATAGTAGTATATTAATCTGATAAAGAATAAATAAGTGTATAAATAAAAAAATATATATATATATAATCCACCTAAAATAGCTTTAAGGTGGATTTTTCTTTTTTCTTTTTTCTTTTT
>JAFVCY010000097.1 GCA_017478805.1 Clostridia bacterium | reverse complement strand
GTCAGAATCAGAATATTCAGAAGTTGCTCTATCCATAGTTTTCATAGTTTCTTTGAATAATTTAATTGATGTATCCTGTTCTCTTAATTCATCCCTAACTTCCATTAATATTTTAGGAAATTCCTTACCCCATTTACCTTTATCTTGTATGTGAGTTAAAGTAGCATTGCCCGTATTCAAAAGCTTTTGTAAAGCTTCTAGATTTTGTTCAAAAGAAGCTTTTATTAAATATTTCATAATAAGGGAGGAAACCTTATCCCATTCTGCACTATTAAAATTATTTAAAGTACTACCTATTTTTTTAGCTTGTGCAGGAGTAGCATTTAAAATTTCTCGTATTTTATCAGCTCCTACTTCTGTCAAGTTTTCTCCAGAAGCATAACTGTCTGAGAAAAGAACTTTAACTGCTTGAAAAGCGTTTTCTACAGTAGATGCGCCACCAATAGCACTTGGTATATATGGCATATTTGGTACATTAAAAAGGTCTAGTAAAGCAAATTGTATGTTAGATATAGGCCTATGTGCAAAATTACTTAATTCTGCATTTTCATTAGTACCAGCATATATATTTATAGTAGTATTTGATTGAGAAATAGAAGACTGTGCAGTATTAGATTGGGAAGTATTTGTAGATACTTCAGTAGGTGTATTTTGTTGTATTGTAGTTTGATTTTGAATAGATGTAGGCTCTGATTGCTGTACGACTTCTTCTGTATGTTTAGGAGCCTTTGTAGGAATTATAGAATCTAAATAAGACAAGTCAGTAAAAAACTGTTCTGTTGAAATAGGTGTATTAGTATTTACAGATACTTGCATTAATCCAAATGATATATTACCAAGAACATCTTCACGTACTCTAACTAAATAGTTTATAGATCCTGAGACAATTCCTATATAACCACCTTCATATTCATTATAATTTTTACTTATACTAGACATTTTTTCTTCTAAAGCTTGTACAGCTTGATCGCTAGTTGTAAAAGAAGAAGGCTTTCCAGATTTTCCACTAGCACTAGTATTTTTAGGAGTGGGAATATTAGTAGGGGCAACAGGATTGGATGGATTAGTTTGAGTTTGCTGTTGTTGTTGTGGATACATGAAAGGTACTATTTTTCCATTTTCCCATTTACCTACATATACTTGAGGGTTATGTTCTACTAAAGTAGTAGTATTAATAGTTACCATTTTTGAACACATATCAAAGTTTTTAGTATCATCATTTATAACTTGCATAGTATATGGGTTATTTCCACCACATAGTAAATTATACAATTCATTTTGTATGAATTTAGGATCTGTATTAGAATAAAATCTTACCCTATTTTTTTCAGATTTATGAGTATTTAAATCAATGGAATTTATTTTAAATACAGGTTCTCCTGACACTTTATCTAAAGTTACACTGCAAGTTATAAAATGATTTTTTTTGTAAGTATAACTGTTTAAAGCAGAAATAGATTTTTTAAAAATTGCTGTTATCTCATCAATATTTTTACCTTGTGTAAACAATTGGCTTATATTCAAAATATTACTAATAATTTTCTTGAGTGAGATTCTATCCTTTAACCTATTCGCTACAATATCTTTATCACCTCCCAGCATTACTTCATTAAGCATTGCTTCTGTATAGACACGAGGGCGTACAGGAATATCTATAGTAGTATTATCAGATAATTGATATTCTAAAAATACTCCTTCAGATTTATCCCCTTTATAAATAATTTTAAATTTATCTTTTTCAGGTTTTTTGGAAACACCTCTCTTTTCTTTTATGTGTTCTCCATAGAAATCAGATAGAGGGACTGCTTTTTCGTTATTATCATAAACTATAGTGCCTGATTTTTTTCCAACTATAGAAAAAGGGTAAGTATATACATGCTGATTACCAAAAGTTTTAAAATTCTTCTTATCTTTACTATAATTATCTAATAACCATTGGCTAATAGCCATTGAATTACTATCATATTG
>JAFVCY010000096.1 GCA_017478805.1 Clostridia bacterium | reverse complement strand
TAGCTCTTAAAATTTTATCTGTAAATTCTGTTCTTATAATCCTACTTATCTCATCTATTATTAAACCTTCTTTTCTAACTATTAAACTACCTTTTTCTAACAATTGCCTTATTGCATGCGCTATCTGCACAATTAAATAATAAGCTTTTATTGCTATTTGATTTTTACTATACAAATGTTCTATATCAAAACTTCCATTCTTTTGCATATTAAAACCTAAATTCTCTATTTTCCATCTCTTTCTGCCTAATTTTATTGTTCCTTCTATATTTCCATTATCTATAGGTAAATCAGTTATATACGTAAATTTTCTTTCTTTCTCTTCTTCATTTTCTGTAATATTAATATCTACATCTACATTTTCTTTTACTTTGCTTTTTTTCTTTTTACTTTTTTTCTTTGCTTTTTCATCTTCTTTTTCTTTATATCTTACAATGTTCATTTTATGTCCTTTGTATTCCATATTTCTTGCAAGTTCATATCCTGGTATTGTTGTTTCATTTTCTAATTCTACAATTTCTTCAAAATCTTCAAATAATGATGGTATTGTTCCTTTTTTAAATCTTATTATATACTTCCAACTGTTTTCTTTACATACATCAAGTACACTTACTTTTGAGTATAGTGCATCTCCTGCTGCTATTATTGGAAGCTTCTATACATCTAAATTTGAAAAAGAAGTATAAATTAATTTGCAATTGTATATTTTTATCCGAAAACGATTACATAATGCCATACAATTTAATTTGAAAAAAATTGTATATTTTAATTTGCAAATATACATTTAGAAGCTACTCAAACACGTAATATTACCGCTCTTACTTCTTTATTTACTATTATGAACGTAGCTTTAGTTTGGCTTGTTATTCTTGGCGTTAATTACTCAAAAGCTGGTAAAAATATTTCCAAATACTTTAAAATTAATTACTCTAAAAAAGTAAATACTAACTCTAATTCTGGTAAAAATACCAATTACAAAAGATCTATCTCCTTATTTAACGCCCCAACTACTATTATTTAATCTCGCCAATGATGCTTATCACTATTATAATTTAAAGACTAATTTTAAACTATATGATGTTTAAATTATAGTTTGCATAATTTTTGACACTATTTTTAATAGTGGCTTTTGTCATGTCTATTTTTAAATTTTTATTAACAATTTTTACAAAATCATAAGGTTGAAAGAAGAGAATATCAATATATCTCTACTTTCAACCTTAATTATCTACTAGCGGGCAAGAATTTATGCTCTACATCCCTTGCTACTCTAAGGCTAGATAAAAAATGTCCGGAGATAAGATCTCTTTCTATTACTATTTATCTATATTTTGGGGCATATGCGTGCCGCTAGGCCACACCTATGCCATTTAAGGTGCCTTTTTTACCCTAATGCTACTTTTTTGCTTTTTTCAAATGTATCCAATTTTCATCTTCCTTGGACTCAAGACCCTAGAGAAACTAGCGGGCAAACGCCAGAAGTGTCGCCAGTTTTGAGATGCAAATACCCATAGCTGGAGGAACCGGCTCACATAGCATACGTAAGTAGCGCCATAGCAAGACGGAGAGGCCAGCCACCAATATGAGTAACTTGTAATAAACATACTATTTGCCTCTGTTGTTAATGAATTTGATGCTGATGATGTTCCAAAATCTGTTATGCTTGTTTTACCATAAGCTGGTGCATATACATATCCATTTACATCTGCTGATCCATACTGTAGTATTGCTCCGCTTGCTACCCATTTATAATCTAATTTCTTGCTTCCCTTATACTGATTCCATGCATCTATATACATCTCCGCAGATGGACTTCCTATTGCATATGATGCTACGCTACTATCTAAATACGCAGTCCATTCCCCATGGTAACATAAATATGATGCTACATTTTCATTATATGCATCTATACTATTATCTCCTGCTTTCCACTGTGGATTGAATTTGCCGCATATCAGCTAATACTTGACTTTTATTAGAACTATTTGTATAATATGTTCCATATGAATAAGACTCTACTTTTGTAGAATTATCATAATCTCTCTTTATATATACTGTTCCTTCTCCATCACCATATTTTCCTGTTTCATCATAGTAGAAGATTCTCCATGTTCCTCCTCCTGTAGGGTTATAAACTACCTCTGTTCCCTGATATGATGCTATATTGCTTGAATTTACTATTACTTTTGCGTATGAAGCTGGCATTGTTCCACTTCCATTCCATACTCCTACTTTTATTTTATTTACTACATATGCTGTACTATCTTCTATTGGTGCCTTTACTGTTATTACAACACCTCCATTTTGGGATAATGAATTTATTGTTATCTCAGTATTACTATTTTTTGTTACTGTTGCTATACTTACATCACTTGATTCTACCTCTATTTCTATATTATTTGGATTTGTTATTGTTATGCTTTTACTTTCCAAATATGATAATCCTACACTTGTTTGAGAAAGTGCTAAGTTTCCTGCTTGATTTACTCCTTGTTGACTTTTTGTATACAAATCATCTAAAGCTGCCTTTACTGATACTTTTGTACTATCTGATTTTGTATATTCTACCTCACTTGCGTTCATTACATAGTCTGCATATACCTTTGCTCCTATACATACTGTTATTACTGCTATAATTATCACTATTTTTGTTATATTTTTCTTCATCATTTTTATTTTTTC
>JAFVCY010000095.1 GCA_017478805.1 Clostridia bacterium | reverse complement strand
TAGCTCTTAAAATTTTATCTGTAAATTCTGTTCTTATAATCCTACTTATCTCATCTATTATTAAACCTTCTTTTCTAACTATTAAACTACCTTTTTCTAACAATTGCCTTATTGCATGCGCTATCTGCACAATTAAATAATGTGCCTTTATTGCTATTTGATTTTTACTATACAAATGTCCTATATAAAAACTTCCATTCTTTTGCATATCAAAACCTAAATTCTCTATTTTCCATCTCTTTCTGCCTAATTTTATTGTTCCTTCTATATTTCCATTATCTATAGGTAAATCAGTTATATACGTAAATTTTCTTTCTTTCTCTTCTTCATTTTCTGTAATATTAGAAGAGTCATATTAGTTTATGACTCTTCCTTCATTTATGTTATTTTCTATCAAATACATCTTCTATCGCTCTTAAGTTTACTGCCTATTCATCATCATTCCACCTTGCCTGTTGTATCCTCCATTTTGATTCATTTGTGGTGGAAGCTCGCCATTCATATCTTCAGGAATACCTTCTGACATTTGTCCATTTTCCATCATATTTTGCGTATTTCTCCCCATCTTGCCTCCTTGCATGCCTCCGTCAAAGCCACCTGATGTATTTTGTCCTGCAACTACAGTTTGAGATTCAGTTCCAGAAACAAAACCGCCTAGTTCATATATACCATTTTTACTATTTGAATTTGTAGTTACTCCTGTATATATAGTATATGTTTCTCCACTTTTAATGCTACCATCTGAAACAATTAAATTGCTATAGTTTTTGCTTGCGCTATACGTAAATACTTCGTTTCCATTAGAATCTTTTATAGTTATTATATCTCCAGCATTTATATTATTGCTTAAGTTTACGTTTATAAATCCTTGAGTTGAACTAGAACTTATACCTTCAACCATACCTGAACTTCCACTTGCAACTATAAATCCACCTGTTACTATACATTCACGTTCATAATCTAGAGCTGTATTTCCATTATCAGTAGGACCATTTACTATAGTAGTTCCCGAAGTTATTTTTATACTACCATTTGAATCTAAGCCATCACCTGCTGCATTTACATATATATATCCACCATTTATTGTAAGTAAAGTAGTTATGCTACTTGTACTTTCAGTATTATTCATGCCGCCTCTTTGCATAAACATATTTGAAGCACCTGCTCCACCTGCAACATTTATACCATCATCACTAGATACTAAGAATATATTTCCACCATTTATAGTTATATTTTCTGCCTCTAAACCTTCATAAGACTTAGTAATATTTATAGTTCCATTTTCTATAATAAGTGTGCTATCTGCATGCATACCGTCATCACCAGTTGATATTTCAAAACTTCCATTTGAAATTGCTATATAGTTATTTGAATGAATTGCATCATCTTTTGAGTCTATTTTAAACTCTCCACCTTCAATTTTAATGTTATTTTCAGCTTTTATACCTTTAGTAGAAGTTTCATCTGTTGAAGTAGTTGAACTATTTTGAAGTGTAAAGTTTCTAAAATTATCTTGTCTTACATTTGTAGCTTTAGATGCTCCTCCACCTGATGTAATATCAAAACTTCCCCCTGCTATAGTTAAATCTGTTTTAGCTACAATGCCATCTCCTTCTGATACTATTTTAAATGTTCCACTTGCTATATATACATAACCTTTTTCACTATCAGTATCATTAGTAGACTTTATACCATCTCCATTTGCAGTTATATCAAAACTTCCATTTTCAATAACTACAGAGTCTTTTCCTCTAATACCATCATCTTTAGCATTTATTATATATACTCCACTTTCAATTTTTAAATCATCTTTAGAGGCTATAGCGTCTTTGTAATTAGAAGTCACATTTAAAGTTCCTGTTCCAGTAATAACTAAATCATCTTTACTAAACAGTGCTGCATTTACATCTTCATCATCTACGCTATATGTGCTTCCATCTATTAAGTAGTTTGTACTTCCTTCAGCAAGCTCTATGTATGTAGTATCACTACTTTCTATATATATCGCTGGGCCATTTGAGTTTGTAATTTTTACGTTATTTAATATAATCTTAACACTATCCTTAGTATTAACATATATATATCCATCAGCTATTTCTCCTGTAAAAATATACACCCCACCTTTTGTTATGTTATATGTTTCTGTAAGTTCTACTGCATAGGTTTCATTAGAAGAGAAATCCTCTTCCTTTATATTATCGCTACTTGCTACACTTTCAACTTTTTCAGCATTTGAAACTGCTTCATCACTATTTGACGTGCCTAATATATTTTGCACAGTGCTTTTGTTATTTTTAAAGTAGAAAAAATACACAGATACCGAAAGCACTATTATTAAAATGATTAATATAATTATTAATATACTGTTCTTTTTCATCTAAAATCCCTCCTAAAGTTCATTACTATCAACAATTGGATTTGTAATAGTTATATTTAAGTTTCCATTTCTTACTCTCAAATTGTCAATAAATTCCTTTTCATTTACACCATTTTTCATATTTATTTTATACTTAATCTCAAACATACTACCCATATTTGTTGTTTTAACTTGCTCTACTACATAACTAGAAGTATATTTTTCAAATATTTCATCAAATGCACCAGTATAGTCTAAATCCTCTGGCACTGTTATTTTAAGCATCTTCTCTAACTCATTTGATGCGCCAAATTTCAAGTTATACATAATGATAATTAAAACTACTGAGATAATAGCTACTACTGCTGCAAAAATTAACTGTCCCATACCTGTTGCAAGACCAATTGCCATACTTAAGAAAATTGTTACTATCTCTTTTGAATTTCCTGGAATACTTCTAAATCTAATTAAGCTAAATGCACCAAGTACTGCAACTGAAGTACCTAAATTTCCATTTACCATTAAAATTACTACCTGTACAAGAACTGGCAAAAGTACTAATGTCATAAAGAAATTCTTTGAACACTTACTTGTTTTCTTATGAACTATCGCAACTATTAATCCTAAAACTATTGATACTAAAAAGCATAGCATCACACTACTTATATTTAATTCATCTCCTAAAATACTACTAAACATAACTCATCACTCCTTCTTTATATATCTGATTTTTATACACATTTCCATATTTAGTAAATGATTTTGGATATATCTTAAGTTTAGATAAAGCATCTACAAACCATTTTGGATATGCACCTAAAGTTTTTGTTTCCATTACGCAAGTTCCATCAGCAAGTAGTAAGTCTCCCTTATCTCCATTTTCAAGAGCTATTTCTTCTGTCCTACTTCTAATATTTTTATCAAAAGTAATTCTAAAATTTGAGTTTTCCTTTTCTAAATATGAATATCTGTCATAAGCTATAAATACCTTTGGTTTTAAAGAGTAGAAACTAAAAAAGTAATCAATCTCCTTCATTATTTGAGTATTTGCCTTTTCAGGATATTTTCCATTTTCTAAATACTCCTCTACTTCTGAAAGTTTAGCAGATACTCTTCTTTTATACACTGTTCCTTTATATTTTCTCTTTATTTCAAAAAATACTTTATCGTCTTTTTTTGGAACTCCGTAGCTTCTTACTCTAAACTTATCTTTATACACTGGTTTTTCTATTGAGTTTCTAACTATCTCATATGTATCTGTATCAAAGTATACATTGCAAATTGTATTAAAGAAATATTTATCTTTTTCTAGATGCTCTTCTATTATCTTAAGTAACTGTTCATATTCATCTTTAGACAAAAGATATTTTGTTTCAACTCTTTCAAAAATACTTATATCCATTTTAATCACCTTTCCTTTTCTGTTACATATATGATACGCCTATATTTTAATGAAATTGTGTTTAAATTGTGTTAGTTTTGTGAAAGTGTATTTTTTTTAAACTATTTCAAAACATTTTTTATATTTTCCTACTTTTTCTTTACAAATATGCTAAAAAATGCTATCATATTATTAATTTAAGTAGGTGATTATTTTTTATGACAGTAGATGTTATGGATTTAAATATTGACAGAATTGATTTAGAAAAAGGCTATGATACTTCAAGGTATAACAGAGCCAAAAGAATATATAACAGTCGCAGAGTTACTATTAATAATGTAGATTTAAGCGAAGATGAAAACTCAAAAAAGGTTATGACAGTAGATGCTGAAGTTGAAGGACACTACTACGATGACTATGATGTAAAATTAAAAATTGTAAATTCTACATTAAAAGAGTTTAGCTGCACGTGCCCAGATAGCTCAAGCAGACATTATTGCAAGCATATACTTGCGACATGTATGGAAGTTGCAGACCCTCATACATATAGCACAAAAGAAAAGCTTGAAGAAGAAAAATTAAGACAAGAAAAAATAATTGAAGAAAGAAAAAAAGAAGAAAAAAGAAAACTTGAAGAATTTTACAGACAAAAGGCATATAACGAGAAATATTCTACTGCTTTAAGCCTTATAGAGCAGTATAAGGCTCCAAGTTTAGGAAGTGATATTGATTACTCATACGATGCAAATAAATATTTTGATGAACTAAAAACAAGAGATTTGCTACATAACTCAAACATACGTGGTAGCTTGAATGAAAATATACATTTAGAGCCATATATTGATGTATATAACGGTATGAAGGTTAATTTTAAGATTGGTGAAAAAAGCATGTATATCTTAAAAAACCTTATGGAATTTTATAACGCCTTTGAACAAAAAAGAGTTTTATACTATGGTCAAAAACTTCATTTTATAGCTGATAAAAATAAATTTTGTGATAGTGATAAAAAACTTCTAGATTTTGTATTAAGTCAAGTAAAGCTTTTAAACAAGCAATTAGATAAATTAAGAGAATACAGTCCGTACTATGCATCGTACTATTCAACTAGAGATATAACTATAGATGCAGATTACATTGATGAGTTTTTGGATATTTTAAAGGATAGAAGTATTAATATAAAGCTAAGTTACTCTAATAGTTATGAACAATTTACTTTTTCAAATCAAAAACTTGAACCTAAAGTTACGTTAAAAGAAGAGGGAAATGACTTATCACTTTCATTAGATTTAGTGGCTGACTCATACATAAGAACTAAAAACAATATATATTTTTTTAATGATAAAGAAAAATTAATATATGTAATTGAGCTTACAAGCGATGTATCAGACCTTTTTGATGTTTTCACAAACAAGAAAAATATCTTAGTACCCGAAGATAAAAAGTCTGACTTCATAGCATATATTCTGCCTAAAATTGATAAATTTTTAGTTAAAGACTATAGTAGTGAAGAAAATAATAACGCACCTGAAGTAGTTATTCCAAGACTTGCTTCAAAGGTATTTTTAGATATAGATGATTATGATAATATTACTTTAAAACTTACATTTTGCTACCTTGATAATGAATATGATGCACTAGAGAAGTATGAGTTAAAGGCAAATGAATACAGAAACATGGTTTCTGAAAAAGAAGTATTAAAAAGGCTTTTTAATGATGGGTTTGAGATTTCTGAAAATGGGAAATACTTTGTACTTAAAGATTCAGACTATATGTATGACTTTTTAGCTGAAAAAGTAAATTCATACATGGAGGACTATGAGGTATTAATAACAGATAAGTTTAAGAACAAGACTATAAAAAAGCCTAAAATCACAAATATTGGAGTAAGAGTAGATAATAATTTACTTGAAATGGATATGTCAAATATAAATTTTGATATTTCTGAAGTAGATAATATCCTAAAAAATTACACTTTAAAGAAGAAATACTATAAATTAAAAAATGGTGATTTACTAAACTTAACAGACAGTTCAGATTTAGAGCTTCTTTCAAACATTTCTGAATCGCTTGATATATCATTTAAAGACATGAAAGAAGGAAAAGTAAAGCTTCCTGTAAGTAGAAGTATTTATCTTGAAAAAATACTATCTAAAACTGATAATCTAACTGTAGAAAAAAATAGTAATTATTCACAGATAATTGATAATATTGGTAACAAAAACTTTGAAAGCAGTATTACTATTCCAAAAGAATTTGAAAAAATTCTTAGACCTTATCAAAAAACTGGAGTTAAATGGCTAAAAACTTTAGAGAGTTACTCATTTGGAGGAATACTTGCAGATGATATGGGACTTGGTAAAACATTACAAATAATTACTGTTTTAACTACTTATTATGCTTCTAATTCAAAAGACAAAATACCTTCTATTATAATTTGCCCAAGCTCACTAGTACTTAACTGGAAAGCTGAGTTTGATAAATGGTCACCAAAGATAAAAACTTTAATTGTGTCAGGTTCGGCTTCCACAAGAAAAGCTTTAATTACTGAATATACAGACTATGATGTAATTATCACATCATATGACCTACTAAAAAGGGATATTGACGCATATGAAGAAAAAGAGTTTAAGTATATAATTGCAGATGAGGCTCAGTATATAAAGAATTCTAATACACAAAATGCATCTGCACTTAAGAGCTTAAATGGACAAATTAAGTTTGCACTAACTGGAACACCAATAGAAAACTCAATAGCAGAGCTTTGGTCTATTTTTGACTACATTATGCCTGGTTACTTATATAACTACAACAAATTTAAAAACAAATTTGAGGTTCCTATTATAAAAGATGAAGATGATACTGCTTTAAACAGACTAAAAACTTTAATTGAGCCTTTCGTTTTAAGAAGGATAAAGTCTGATGTGTTAACCGAACTTCCTGATAAAAATATTACTGTTATGAAAAGTGAAATGAAAGATGAGCAAATGAAAATATATATGTCATATTTTTCAAAAATAAAAGGTGAAGTTAGCTCTGAAATAAATGAAAATGGTTTTGAAAAGAGTAAGTTTAAGATTTTAATGCTACTTACTAGACTAAGACAGATATGTTGTCATCCTTCTCTATTTTTAGAAAACTACAAAGGCAGTAGTGGAAAGCTTGAGCAGTGCATGGATATTCTTGAAGAAGCTATTGATTCTGGGCACAAGATTTTACTATTTTCACAATATACTTCTATGTTTGAAATCTTTGAAAAACTGCTTAAAAAGAAAGGTATTAATTACTATATCCTTACAGGACAAACTCCTACTCATAAAAGAGTAGATATGGTTGATAGCTTTAACAAAGATGAAAATGTAAAAGTTTTCCTTATATCTCTAAAAGCTGGTGGTACAGGTCTTAACCTTACTTCTGCAGATGTGGTTATGCACTATGACCCTTGGTGGAATTTATCATCTGAAAATCAAGCAACTGATAGAGCATATAGGATTGGTCAAAAAAATAGTGTTCAAGTATACAAGTTTATAACTACCGGCTCTATTGAAGAGAAAATAAATAAGCTTCAAGAAAAGAAGGCTAAAATTTCAGATGACTTGCTTGCAACTGATGAGAAGTTTATTAACACACTATCAAAAGATGAACTTATGTCATTATTTGAATAAAATAGAAAAAGAAAACAGATGAACAAAATAAGTGTTTCATCTGTTTTATATTTTATTTCTATAACTTATTTAAATGTAATGTTAAGAACCTAAACAAACTACAGGGCAGATGCCATAGGTAGTGTTGTTACCCCCAGCCAAACATGTAAAACCAGATTTACCGATACACATAGCAAATACCAGCTGAGCAAGACGGAGAGGCCAGCCAGCTTGACTATTCGAAATGACACGATTTTATAATCTTATTTTAACTATTACACCTTCGACATCTTTACTAAATTTTTTCAAAATTTGCTTATTAATAATTTCAAATCCTACACTTTTAAAGACATCTAATGTATTTTCTCTATCTATTTCAAAATTATCATATAATTCTTTTATACCATTATTTTTAGCTACGTCACATAATAGTTTTAGTGCTTGTTTTGAATATCCTTTTCCTCTATATCTATATTCAATTAATATACCACATTCATATCTATCTTCACTTTTATTATATTGATAATTAACATATCCCACGAACTTATTTAAATCATTATCTTTTATATATGCAAAATATCTATTTTCTCTTATTCGTTTGTTATATACTTCTTTCCATCTTTCTTTTGGGAAATCTATACAGCCAGTATCATAATGATATCCGTAATAATTAACATCATATCCAGCATTATAGTTCATAGTCTTTTCATCTTTTACTATTTTTTCCTCATACCAATAATCTTCTATTTTTGGTACATATAATTCTATATTTTTCATAATTACTTATTTTCCTTTTTATTAAAATTTATAAATAGTTATACTACTTTAATATTTTCCAATGTCCATTTTTATTAGCACCAATACGCTTTATATAATGTTTATTTTTTAAAGAATATATAATCTTATTAATATATGGCTCACTAAAATTAGTAATTTTCATTAAATCTTTAGTTTTATATTCAACATCATTTTTTATTAAATTTAAAACCTTCATTTCAGATTCGTTTAAGTCAGTATATACTATTTTATTTGTTTCTTTTTCTTCAAGCAAATCTTTATTAAGAGGAATTGTTACAATTATTGTATGTTTACTTATATAAAAAGCCCTCTTTCCGTATTTTTTTACAATTAATGGAACTCCATGTCCTGTTTGATCAATATAATCTAAATCTCCAAATATTTTTAAAAGTCTTTTATTAGTAGGCTTTGAAACACCCTCGAAAAAGTCCTCTTCAGATAAAGCTGAAGGTAAACCTCCATTTGATACTACTTCAATTCTATTATCATAAATATAAACAGCAGGTGGAATCTCCTCTGACCATCTAGTATGAATACATGCATTAAGCCAAGCTTCTTTAAAACAATTAAAGTCAAAATATTTTTCTTCTTGCCTCTTTAGTCCACTTACTTTTACTTTAGTTTCATTTATGCTTTCCATATACTCTAGCACATTTCTTACACACATAAGCAGACATTTTCCACCATATTCTGTCCTTTTAAGCATAACTGTTTTATCTACACCTGCAAAAGTTACAACTTTAATAGAAATATCATTAGAATCTGCAAGTAGCTCTGCCATATAGTTATATCTATTATCATTTGTAAATAATCCCAAATTTTGTTCAAATTTTTCATTATTAATTTTTAAATCATTAGATATATATAACC
Organism: Clostridia bacterium; assembly: GCA_017478805.1. Taxonomy (GTDB): domain Bacteria; phylum Bacillota; class Clostridia; order TANB77; family CAG-465; genus RGIG5057. The sequence continues at coordinate 774 of JAFVCY010000095.1, read as the reverse complement.
CTTTTAACATTTTAAATGTTAAGTCTTGTTTTAATGATTCTTTTTTTACTATAGAATCTGGTTCTCCATCTTTATTTATTAGTGATTTTAACATTTCCGGTGAAAGTTGTTTATCTTCATCGTAAGACCTACTATAATACTTACCAAAAGCAGAATACGGAATATCATTTCCTTTTACATCCACTCTAATTATCTTTTTATCCTCAACTAACTCTAATGCTATTGTTGGAATTATTTGAGGCTTTATTCCCTCTGCAATTTTTCTTGACACATCGCGTAAAGTATCTTCGTTTATATCTTTTTGTCCAATAACATCCCCATTATTTTTAACACCAAAATATATAGTTCCTTCTCCGTGTTTATTAAGCATTGCAGATATTGAAACTACTCCTTCTATTAGTTCACTCGTACTTTTTTTAAATTCAATTTTTTCGGATTCTAAACCCAAATTCATATATTTAACCTCCAAAACATATAAAAATTTTATTTTTTTAGTTTATTCTATACTTTATTCTATACTTTATTCTATACTTTGTCAACATTTTGTTAAAATTTTAATATTTTTTTGATTAATTTCTACAATACTTTATTCAATACGAAAAAAAACTACCCGTTCAACGGGTAGTTTTGATTGGCCCTAAAAGGGACCTGTTACGCACAAGCGACTTAAGTCGCATGTCTGGCTCGACTTTAGCTTATTTATCTCTTGATACTACTTAAGTAGTACTAATCAATTTTTCTTATTTTTATCTTCGTTTTGTTTTTGAAATGGAT
>JAFVCY010000094.1 GCA_017478805.1 Clostridia bacterium | reverse complement strand
CATGTGGGAATGTGAACAGATTACTAAAGATCCTAGAAATTCAATATATATTAGGGAAGAATAGAGGTAAATAAATATGACAAAAGAAATGGATTTTTATATTTATCTAATTGAACATTATGCATTTTATAAAAAGATAAGCGCTAAAAAAGTATTAAAAACTTTAGATAAACTTAATTTAACAGATTATATTTATAACATGTATGAAATGTACCATAAGGAGGCTATAGAAAATGCATATGATGATATTGATAGAATAATTGAAGAAAAAATGAATAAATAGTTATTAATATGGTTTATGAAATACCATTTTTATTACGTAAAATAGCAAGTAAAAAGAAATTTTATTTTTTACTTGCTATATTTTATTTTTTATTGTATAATAGTAGTGTATAAAGAAAACTGCTATAACTTTATACATCCGACATATCTACGTGTATGGGCGTAGTTTACATATATAAAACAATAGATTAATTAAAATTTACATATAAAAGTTATATATAAAAAAGTTGGACATTGAAAAGTAAATATTGGAGGGAGAGGAAAAAAATGATGCAGGTTATAATTGCAATAATTTCTGCAGCTATAGCTGGCACTATATTTTTCTTTGTAGGTTCTAATTACAGAAAAAGAGCTGCAGAAGGAAAAATAGGTAGCGCTGAAGAAGAAGCTGCAAGAATTGTAGAAAGTTCGAAAAAAGATGCAGAACGTATTAAAAAAGAAGCAGTAATTCAAGCAAAAGATGAAATGCTGAAACAAAAAGATGAAGTAGAAAAAGAAGCTAAAGCAAGAAAAAAAGAGCTTCAAGAAATGGAAAACAGGATTAACCAAAGACAAGACTTAGTAGACAAAAGAGCTACATTGATTGAGGAAAAAGAAAATAGTATTACTAAAAAGAAAAATGAACTTCAAAAAATCGAAGAAGAGTTAAACAAGGCAAAAGAAAGAGAAATTGAGGCACTAAGCAAAGTTGCAAAGATGTCAGTAGAAGATGCTAAAAAAGAGCTTATGAAAGATTTAGAATCTGACATGACACATGAAATGGCAGAGTATATAAAACTAGAGACAGAAAAAGCAAAATTTGAAGTAGACAAAAAAGCAAAGGAGCTTTTAGTTCAGTCTATTCAAAGATGTGCAGCAGACCACACATCAGAGGCAACTGTTACAACAGTTACACTTCCAAATGATGATTTAAAAGGAAGAATAATTGGTCGTGAAGGAAGAAATATTCGTACAATAGAAACACTAACAGGAATCGACTTAATAATTGATGATACACCAGATGTAATAGTACTGTCAAGTTTTGACCCAATAAGGAGAGAAGTTGCAAGAATAGCAATAGAAAGATTAATTGCAGATGGAAGAGTACATCCAGGAAAAATTGAAGACATGATTGAAAAGGCAAAAGAAGAAGTTGGAAACACAATAAAAGAAGAAGGAGAAAGAGCGCTTTATGAAACAGGAGTAATAAATGTACATCCAGAGCTAATAAACCTTCTTGGAAAATTAAAATTTAGAACAAGTTATGGACAAAATGTACTTAATCACTCTATAGAAGTATCACATATAGCAGGGCTTATAGCAAGTGAAATAGGAATAGACCCAACTATTGCAAAAAGAGCAGGACTATTTCATGATATAGGAAAAGCGATGGACCATGAAGTAGAAGGAACGCACGTAACTATAGGTATAGACTTACTTAGAAAATACAAAGAAAGTGAAGAAGTAATCTGGGGTATGGAAGCACATCATGGAGATGTAGAGCCAAAAACTTTAGAGGCAATAATAGTACAAGTAGCAGATGCAGTATCAGCATCAAGACCAGGAGCAAGAAGAGAAACAGTAGAAACATACATAAAGAGACTTCAGAAACTTGAAGAAATATGTAACAGTTATGAAGGAATAGAAAAATCTTATGCAATACAAGCAGGAAGAGAAGTAAGACTAATAGTAAAACCAGAGGTTATAAATGATGATAACATGGTAGTGCTAGCTAGAAAAGTTGCAAAACAGATAGAAGATGAAATGGCATATCCAGGACAAATAAAGGTAAATGTCATAAGAGAAACAAAAGTTACAGAGCTTGCTAAATAGAGAGGAAGAATAAAATTGAAATTTTTAATAATCGGAGATATAGTAGGCTGGACAGGAATAAAGAAATTAAAAAAGGAATACCAAAAATTAAAAGCTAAATATGAAATTGATTTTACCATTGTAAATGGAGAAAACTCAGCACATGGAAAAGGAATAAGACTCAAAGAATACGAAGAGATAATGAAATTAGGAGTAGACGTAATAACAATGGGAAATCACTTGTATTACAGAAAAGAGATGGCAGAAGAATATATAAAACTAAAGAATCTAGTGATACCTGCAAATGTAACAAACTTAAATGGAAATGGCTATGTTATAGTAGAAAAGCGTGGAAAGAAAATAGCAGTTATAAATCTAATTGGTCAGGCTAGTATGGGAGAAATATTTGAAAAAAATACTGTAAGCCCATTTGATAAGGTAGAAGAAATATTACGTAATTTAAAAAGCCAAAACATAGATTACATATTTGTAGACTTCCATGCAGAAGCATCTGCAGAAAAAATAGCAATGGGACACTTTTTAACAGGCAAAGTAACGTGTGTATTTGGAACACATACACATGTACAAACGGCAGATGAAAAGATTTTAAATGGAAAAACAGCATATATTACAGATGTAGGTATGACAGGACCTATTGATAGTGTAATAGGCCTAAAGAAGGAAGTGGCACTTGAGAGATTTGTAACAGGGAAATTTGCAAAATATGAATGTGCAGAAGAAAATGAATCATTTTTAAATGGTATAGTAGTTGAAACAGATAACCAAAATGGTTTACCTATAACTATTGAAAGACTGCAAACATAAAAAATATAAGCATTAGAAAAGCAAGGTAAACTATATTTGCTGTAGTTTATTTTGCTTTTTGTTATATATTAATTGTATATTTAAGAAAGGGGTGGTAAGTAAAAAAGTAATATTATTGCTTATCTAAACATATTATGTATTACCAAAGAAAGTATCGCAAAATTTACATTAAATTTCAGTCCGCAAAAGATACAAAAGTTATCTTAAAAGGAGGGATTATTATGAATAATAATCAATATTTAAAAGAAGGTTCATTTGTAAACGAGGTTGATAACATTATTGTAGGAGTAAGTACGATATATAGTACATATTCTTTGCAAGATGCTATGGGCGATAACGGCGATTGGGAAGACTAAGTATACATTAATATATATAATGATGAAGGGCGTGCTACTTTTGTAGCATAGCTCTTCTTTTTTTGGGAATAAAAAAATGTATTGAATATTTTTGCCTCACATGGTATAATAAATAGGTAAAAACAGAAAGTAGGTAGTCTATTGAAAAAAGTAGCATTTTGCACCTTAGGCTGTAAAGTTAATCAGTATGAAACAGAACTTATGGAAAAACAGCTAGAAAAAGCGGGATATACGGTAGTCGATTTTGAAAATATAGCAGACATCTATGTTATAAATTCATGTACGGTAACAAATCTAGCATCAAGGAAATCAAGGCAGATGCTAAGCAGAGCAAAAAGAAAAAATCCATATGGCAAGGTTATACTATCAGGGTGCTATTCAGAAGAAATTAAGTCTGGAAGTGAAAAAATAAATAATGTAGACTTAATAATAGGTAATGAAGAAAAAAAGGATATAGTAGATATTATCGAAAAACTAGAAAAAGGTAAAGTAAATATAAAGCTAAAGGATATCTCTAAGGTAAATAAGTATGTTCAAAAGGAGCGTTTAGATAAAGGAAAGAACGTAAGGGAAAGTATAAAGATAGAAGATGGTTGCAACAATTTCTGTTCGTACTGCATAATACCATATACAAGAGGAAGAATAAGAAGTAGAAAAATGGAGGACATACTAAAAGAAGTAAGAGAAATAACTAAAACTTCAGTAAAAGAAATAGTTCTTGTAGGTATTGAAATTGCATCTTACGGACAAGACCTAGGTAGTGGTGAAAGCTTAGCAAGTTTAGTAGAAAAAATAAATGAAATAGATACTGTAAGAAGGATAAGACTAGGCTCAATAGACCCAAGATGGCTAACAGAAGAAAATATAGCTAGACTTTCAAAAGTAGAAAAGCTATGCAATCATTTTCACATATCAGTTCAAAGCCTGTCAAGTTCAGTGCTAAAACGTATGAACAGAAAATATACACAAGAGTTTGTAAAAGAAAGGATAGAAAAAATAAGGAAGTATTTTTCAAATCCTTTAATTACATGTGACATAATAGTAGGATTTGTAAATGAAACAGATGAAGAGTTTAGAGATACTTATGAAGCTGCTAAGGAGATTGGCTTTTCAGATATGCATATATTTAAATATTCAAGAAGGAAAGGAACAGCTGCATATAACTTAGAGTCAACAGTCACAGAGGAAAAGAAATTAGAAAGGAGTAAAAAATTAGAAGAGCTAAGTATAGAAATGAAGCAAGACTATTTAAAAAAGGAGCTAGGCAAAACAGTAAAAGTGCTAATTGACGAAAGAAAAGCACCGTCAAAGTTTTATGGCTATACTAGTAATTATTTAAAAGTAGAGGTAAGAGGGGATGATATATTGTGGGGAGAGATTCAAGATTTAGAATTAACCTCAATAGAAGGAAATACTTTAATTGGGAGAGTAAAACAAAAGTAAAAATAGTACTTGGAGCGCTTGGAATATTTGGGATAATATTTGGATTTAATGTACTGCAAAATACAGTAAACTTTAATAAAACAAAGATAATCCCTATAGCAGATGCAAGTATAAATGAAGAGATAAGAGCGGAAATAGAAAAAGGCCAGGTAGATATATATTTAGATGTAGCTAGCGAAAGTATTGATAGTAAAAATGAGAAAACTGTAGAAGAGCTTGGATTAATAGATTTAGAAGGCAAAACATCTAATGACAGCAAAACAATGAAGAAAGTAGTAAAAAGGTAGATAGTAGTAAAGAAGAAACTAAAATAGCAGTAGATACTACTAATGCTGAAGAGAAAGAAGAAGTTAAAGAAACTAAAGAAAATACTTTAGAAGGAGAAAGTAAGGAAGAAGTAGTTACAAAAGAAGAAACTGAAAATGTAGAAACTGCAAAAGCTGAAGAGAAAAGTAAAGCACCAATATATAGTAATAGAAATATAAAGAAAGATAATGTAGACTTTACTGTACTTGGAGAAATCATGATGGGAGCAGAGGTAAGTGAGAATCTAAACTATGCATACAATATGGCGTTTAAAACAATTTATACATATACTAGGGAAGCAGACTTTACTTATGCAGCACTTGCAACTAATATAGCAAGTACGGATAAGCTTCAAAATTTAACAAGTAAATATCTAGTTACAAAAGAAATAAGGCTGGCATTTTCAGAGCTTGGAATAGATGCTATAAATATTGCAACAGACCATATAACAGACTATGATAAGATATTTTTCTCTACGACTATAGATACATTAAAGAGAAACCAGATATATATGACAGGAATAAATGACTCTACCCTTTATGTAGACGTATGCCGGAAAGAAAATAGCAATTATAGCTGCACTTAGTTCATATGTTGGAAGTAAGTTAAGCTATCAGGAGTTTGGAATAAATTTATACGATAAAGATGTAATGCAAAGGGATATAATGAATGCAAAAGAAAATGCAGATGTCATAATAGTAGATATTGCATGGGGAAGAGATGAAAGATTTGGTATGACTACCTCAATGGAAGAGATGGCATATTTAGCAATAGATGCAGGAGCAAGTCTTGTAATTGGTTCTAATGCGCTTGGAATTTATCCAATGTATGAGTATAAAGGGGTGCCAATAGTGTATTCAACTGGGTACCTAATCACAGATTCAGACTTAACACTTGCTAGAAGGTCGTATATATGGAAGTTCAATATAAACAAAGAAAATAGGGTAGATAGAATTGACATGATACCTATTTGTACAGAGAACAAGACATATACAAAAGATTTTAGAATAAGTAATATAGATTTGTGCAAAGACTATAACGAAATGATAAATAGCTGGAATATAGAAAATGGTCTTGATAGCACTATAAATGAGGATGATACTATAACAATTAAGTTTTAAAGGAGAAATTAATGATATTTGGACAAAGTATAACTGATATTATATATTTATTACCGATACTTCTTTTTTCAATATCTCTTCATGAGTCATTTCATGCAAGAGTAGCCTACTTACTTGGAGATAAATCACAGCTCATAAGTGGAAGGATGACGCTATATCCATTTGCGCATATAGACCCTCTCGGCTTTATATCCATGATGCTAGTAGGTATAGGCTGGGGAAGGCCAGTAATTGTAGATGATAGATATTTCAAAAACAAAAGAAGAGATAATATGCTTGTAGCATTAGCAGGGCCAGTAAGTAACCTACTTCTTGCACTAGTTGTTACTTTAATACTAAAAGTAATAATTATGATCTTTCGGATATAACGCGTTTTTTACGTCTAATATAGGTGAGAAAGTTTTTAGATTTTTTTCACTTGCAATATCTTTAAATGTGGTGCTTGCAGTATTTAACTTGCTACCTATACCACCACTTGATGGCTCAAAAATACTGGCATACTTTTTGCCGTATAGCATGAGGATAAAATATATCCAGTTTTCAAGATATACATTTATACTAATACTAATTATATTTTTTCTTGATTTAGACTCATATATTATTTTACCTATAGTACAAAAGATATTAGATGTGCTAAACATCATTTTAAATTTATAGCTTTTAGAAAGGAATTTAGTTATGTTAGGACTTGTAATAGAATCTAGCTGCGATGAAACTAGCGTGGCAGTTCTTAAAAATGATAGAGAAGTGCTTAGTAATATTGTGTCTTCACAAATAGATATACATAAGCTTTATGGAGGGGTAGTTCCTGAAATTGCTTCAAGAAACCATGTAAAAAATATATCATATGTAGCTCGTCAAGCACTAGACGAAGCAAAAGTTGAGTTTGAGGATTTAGATTATATAGGTGTAACTTATGGTCCAGGGCTTGTAGGGGCACTACTTGTTGGAGTATCTTATGCAAAAGCCTTAGCTTACGCTTTAGATATCCCAATTGTTCCAGTTCACCATATTGAAGGGCATATTGCGGCAAACTATTTAACAAATAAGGAGCTAAAACCACCTTTTATGTCTTTAGTAGTATCAGGCGGACATACTCATTTAGCATACGTTAAAGATTACACAGATATAGAAGTAATTGCTAAAACTAGGGATGATGCAATAGGTGAAGCGTTTGATAAAGTAGCAAGGGTTTTAGGACTAAATTATCCAGGTGGACCGGAGGTTAGCAAGCTTGCAGAAAATGGAAATGATACTTACACGCTTCCAAAAACAAAGTTTGAAAACTATGATTTTAGCTTTAGTGGCATAAAGACAGCTGTAATTAACCTTGCAAATAAAGAAAAAGAGAATCTAAGAAGAGAGGATTTAGCAAAGAGTTTTGAAAAAAATGTGTGTGATACAGTAGTTGAACATGCATATAGTGCAATGAAGGATTTAGGAGTAAATAAAATAGCACTAGCTGGAGGAGTTGCTGCAAATAAATATCTAAGATCTAAATTATTTGAAGAGGCAAAGAAGAATCATTTTGAGGCATATATGCCTGAAATTAAGTACTGCACAGATAATGCTGCTATGATAGCATGCGCAGCATATTACAATTACACATGTGAGAAAGATAAGAAAAAGTTTGACATACATAATAACTTAGAGCTAAATGCAATAGCTAGCTTAAAACTAGATAAAAAATAATTAAAAAAAGAGGAGGTGCACAAGATTTGGCACTTTATGGAATTTCGGATTTGCATCTATCATTTGGTGTAGATAAACCAATGAACATATTCGGAAAAGTTTGGGATAATTATGAAGAAAAGGTCAAAGTAAATTGGAAGAAGAAGGTAAAGGACGATGACTTTGTTATTATTGCTGGTGATATATCTTGGGGGATGCATCTTGTAGAAAGTATAAAGGACTTTGAGTTTATACATAGTCTTCCTGGAAAAAAGATAATACTTAAAGGTAACCATGACTATTATTTCGCATCAAAAACTAAGATGGAGAAGTTCTTTAAGGATAACCATATGGATGAGTTTTACGTACTTCAAACAAATGCAATAGATATTGGAGATTACATCATTTGTGGAACTAGAGGCTGGGGAGAAGTAGAGGGCGAAAAAGAATTAGATGAGAAAATAATTAAAAGAGAGGCAATTAGATTAAGGCTTAGCTTAGATGAGGCAGTAAAATTAAGAGGTGAAAATGTAGGTAAGAAAATAGTACTTGCAATGCATTTCCCACCGTTTCTAAAAGAGTTTCAAGATGTTATTAATGAATATGACGTGTATAAATGTGTCTATGGACATCTTCATGGATATGGACATACAAAGGTAAAAGAGGGAAAAATTGGTAATGTGACATATGTTATGATTGGCTGTGATTATACAGGTTTTGAAGTAACTAGGCTTTAAAATATTAATTATTAGGGGGAAGATATATGGTTAATTTAGGAATGCTACTTACTATTATTGGTGATAAGGTTAAAAATACTACTTCTGCAAGAGAAGGGTTAAATGGCTCTACTCCTGATGAGTCAACATATAGTCAGTGGTCACATGTTTTTAGTGCATCTTCAAATGCTCTAGAGACATCAGAAGAGCTTGCATTTTTTACAGTTATTTTGGTACTGTTTTTTGTTTTTATGTTCATAATTATATATAACGTTATGATGCTAATTAGAGTATTTATGAACATAGATGGAAGTTTGTACCAGACAAAACATATAGTAAAAAAATTACTTACGATAGGTATTTTGCTAGCTTTTGAGTTTTTCTTTTTAAATTATATTATAACGGTTGCGCAGATTATGAAGTAATAAAAATGATATATGAATTACAACTTTCTCAATCAGTAGTAGTATATAAAAGGTTTTAAAAAATACGGTAATAATGAAATTTATTTATACAACCACTTTAAAATAGCATCAAAAATGGTGCTATTTTTTGTATAGTTACAAAATTTTTTGCATATTTTGCATATTTTTCCTAAATTTTATATTAATTATTGATAAAATTACAAAATTAGCGTATAACAAAAATAAGGAAAGTAAGGAAAGCAAGGAAAGTAAGGAAAGTAAAAAAAAGAAAAGGATGTGATTTTATGGAACTTGCAAAAGTAACAACTAAAGGTCAAATAACTATTCCTAAATCTATTAGAGATTTACTTGATTTAAAAGAAGGAAGTAAAATTTTATTTATTAAAAAGGGAAATGATATAGTTATTCAAAATTCTGCAATGTTGGCTTTAGAAAAAATACAAAAGGCTTTTGAAGGAGAAGCAGAAAGAATGGGGTTAAATACAGAAGATGATGTTGTCCAAATGATAAAAGAAGTTAGAAAAAATAGAAGTAAGGAATAATATGAGAGTAATGCTAGATACAAATATTTTAATTTCTGCATTCATTTTTAAAAGTAAAAAATGAATGACTTGATTTATATTCTATCTAAAGACCATGAAATTGTAATTTGTTCTTATACAATTGAAGAATTAAAAGAATTAGTAGCAACGAAGTTTAATGTAAAAATTAGTGAACTAGATGAGTTTTTTTAAAACTTCCCATTTACATTAGTTTATTCTCCAATTAATGTGGAGAACAAATTATTTAAAATCAGAGATAAAGATGACTATATTATATTACATACTGCAATAATAGAGGATGTTGATATATTTATAACAGGAGATAAGGATTTTAATGATGTACTTGTAGATAGACCAGAAATTATGAATGCTAGTGAATTTTTAGAAAGATATTATGCATGAGACTTTTCAAATTATCACATGTAACTTTTGATAATAGTGTAAAGTGTATAATAAAACTGAAAAAATATTCAATAATCTTTTTAACTATAATGAAACATTAATATCTAGTTAATTAGTTAATTAGTTAATTAGTTATTAAAATAATCACATTATTAGCATGTTTTGACAACTTATTGGCGTCAGCAAAATGTTCAAAACTATTAATATCAATATTTTGGTAACTAATTTTTGATGACTTCTTAAGTCAAATATTTAGGATAATAAATGATAAATATATATACATCTTAATGAATAATATGTAATTTACTTACATATAATTTCCTAAGAGGTGCTGTTATATGTCTTTTAAGAAACGAAAGAAAATAATGATTTATACACTTATGGTAATATACTCATATATAATTTTAAGAAGTAGTATTTTGGGAAGAGAAATAGAAGAGAAAGACTATTTAAATGTAAACGTAAAGTCTGCTGTGGTAATTGATGCAAAAACTGGAAGAGTGCTATATAGTCATAATGCTTTAGAAGAAAGAGCTATGGCATCACTTACTAAAGTTATGACTAGCATACTTTTAATTGAAAATACAAATGAAAGTGATGTAATAACTGCGCCAAAAGAAGTTGACTGGCTTGGTGGTTCGGTTATGGGGTTAAACTCTCGGTGACAAGATTACAGCTAAGGATTTGCTTGCAGGTATGCTTCTTCCATCTGGTAATGATGCTGCATATACTACTGCTATACATGTTGGAGGCAGTATAGAAAATTTTGCTTTGATGATGAATAGTAAAGCAAAAGAGATAGGAGCATATGATACTTCGTTTAAAAATCCACATGGACTAGATACGGAAGGGCATTATTCTACTGCTTATGATCTTGCTTTAATTACTAGGTATGCACTAAAGTATGATTTATTTAATGAGACTATAAAGGCTAAAACTAAGGAGATAAAGGTAAATAGTGAGATAAGAGTGCTTAATAACACCAACGCACTACTTAAAACGTATGAATATGCAGATGGTGGAAAGACCGGTTATACCGATAAGGCTGAGAGATGCTTAATATGCACTGCAACTAAGAATAATTTTAGAATAATTGCAGTTGTTTTAGGTGCAGAGTCAACAGAGCTTAGGTTCAACACTTGCAAGAATATAATGGAAGATACGTTTAATAGGTATTCAAAAAAAGATGTGTCTAATATGCTAAAGTTTGAAATTGATATTCCGGTTATAAAAGGAGAAGAGGACTATTTTAAGGTTATAGTAGATGAAAGTGATATTATTTATCCTGTAAGAGAAGATGAAATAGATAAAATATATGTAAAGCAGGATATTATTCCAACTCTTAATGGTGGAGATGAGAAGGGAAAGTACTTAGGTAAAATTCAGCTTATACTTGGAAATGATATTATTTTTTCAAAAGACTATTTTTTAAAAGAGGATATAGAGAAAAAGTCGGTTAAGAAGTATTATAACGAGATTGTTAATTTGTTTGTATGATTATATAACAAAGATAGTTTAAAATGGCTGAATATATAGCTGTATATAACGGAGGAGAAAAAAATAATAATAAATATGAAAAAAATAATTATGATAACTGGTAAAGAAAATAGTTCTTTATCAGTTATATTTTATTATATTTCACTTTTATTACATTTTATAAAAATAAGAAAAAAATGAGTTATGTCACTTGAAACTTTTTTTTTTTTAGTGTAAAATACTTTTAGTAACTTGAATAACGCATTAAAACAATAGTATTTAAATCAAATAAAGTTGTTAGAAGGAGAGGATAAAATGTTAGACAAAAAAGGTAAAAAATTATTAAAATTGAATAAAACAAAATATGGAAGGTAGATATAATAAGTTAAAATATTATAAATACAAAAGAAATAATTAAAAATTAAAAAGTAAAAAAGGAGTGAAAAATATGAAGAAAAATATTACAAAAATACTGCTAATGATAGCAGTAATCACAGTATGTATAGGAGCAAAAGTATATGCAGACTATATAATGAATGCAAGCGAGGTAGAATATACAAAATCAGATAGTACAAAAGTATCAGTAAAGGCAGCATTAGATGATCTGTATACAAAAAGTCAACAGGTGGAAAATCAAGTAGGAAACTTAGCATTTTCTAAGACAAATGTAATATTACAATATACAGGAAGTCAAAGTATAACAATAACAAATCCAGACAATATAGAAATAACGGTAGAGTCAAGTGATTCTTCAGTAGCAACAGTAACAAAGAATAGTAATACCCAAATAACAATAAATGCATTATCAAAAACAGGAAATACAGTAATAACAGTAATGGAACCAGTAGATAGCAATACATATGTAGGAAAAAAAATAAGTATAAGAGTATTTGAATATGTAATGCCAATATCAGAAGCCAAATCAGTAATAAATTCAAGTAACATATCCTCATACATAGGAACAGTAGTAGATTATAACCCTAGCCGGAGAAGGGGTGTGGAGAATTTTTTACTATGATGAAACAGGAAAATATGGAGATGGAGCAGGAACAGTGTATATAAAGAGAGATTTAGATAGTTCAACAATGCTAGACTATAGTTTATGTACAACATATTACACAAATAGTGAAAATAAAAGTGCGGTGCTAGCGGATATGAAAAAATTTAACCCACAGTGGGCTGCAGGAGATGGAAGAATAAATGAAAACAATGAAAATGTAGCATCATACTTGTGTTACCATGGAGCATGGGAGACATATTTAGATAGTAGTGTAGCGTCATATGCGATAGGAGGCCCATCAACAGAAATGTATATAGATGCATGGAATCAGTTCAAAGGAGAAAAGAAGTTAGATTATAAATGGGTAGCAAGTGGAACGACGATAGCATATAATACGAGTGGACAAAAAGGAGCAGCATCTGTAAATGGATATGCGTATGCACCAGCATATGGACAAACTGCCATATCCAAATTTGGAATAACTACACCATATCACGTATTAACAACAGAAGCAAATAGTATATTCATGACAAGTGGTTGGACTTGGCTTCTGTGCTCTCCGGCTTGCAATCACAATAATTACATATGCTCTGTGTGCCGGTTACTCAACAGGTGAGTATTTGTCTGTTGTTTCAAATTCAATAGGTTTGGGTGTTTGCCCGCTAGTTTCTCTTGGATCTTAGATAAATAGCAAACAGAAGTTCTTAAACTGAGAATTAGCTAAAATATGGCAGAAAAGTAATTGAGGCAGTAAATTTAGCGTGCAAAAGCCGACTGGGCTCACGTGCGGGCTAAAAAAGAGTAATACATTTTCGTTTTAGGCTGAAAGTGTGAAGGAAAGATTCAGCATGTCCCGACTTTAGAGGGGCGAGCAAAAAAATAGCCGGGCTGTAAGTCCGGCAAGGGGCCGGCCGATAAGGCCGGTTTCTAAATTGTATATTAAATTTTATTTCTTCTTAAATATACTGCAAATTTTCTTATAAGTTTCAAGAAAATGCTGTTTGTTTGTAAGTACGTAAAAAGTGATTAGGAAATAGCATATAGCAATAATTATTGTAACTATCAAAAGCGGATAAATTCCAAGTCTTATACTATTTGCAATACTCCCAATAATAACTGCAAGTATTAACCCACCAATTACTTCATGTGGCATATGACCTACATTTACGTTTATTCCTTCCGCAATACCTGTCCAAAAGTCTTGAAGCTCTGAGCTTACTTCATTTAAGAATATTTCAGGTTTAGAAAGAAAAGACTTAACTACAGTTGAAAGTTTCTTTAAAGAACCTCTAACACTTATTGCATCTTTTACTATTACAAACACAAACAAAATCCAGAGAAACTCTATAAGCCGGCATATAGTTACATCAGCAAAAGTAGAGTCCGCATTTGCAATTATCTCTTCAGCGTATGGCACCGTTATAATCAGTGAAGTTACTGAAAAACATGTATGCGAAGAAGGAAAATCTCCATCTGCAAAAAAACATGAGAAAAAGTAACCAAAGCTAAAGTTCTTCGCAATTGCACAGTTAAGTATTGCTTTAAATAGCTGAGATGTAAACCAAGAAGTAACCGTACATCCAAGAAGAAAAAGAATCATATTATTTGACATTTCAGTATATTCGTTCATAATTAAATCCCTCCATTTGTTAAGATTTTTGTAAGTATTTTTTTACCCTTGCTAATTATAGCATTTTATACATGAGATGTCAAGAAGAGATTAACCTGTAAACATAGCAACGATAACATATCCATATTTTTCACTCTTAACAACTCCCACACCAATATTTTTGTATTTACTAGAAAGGATATTCTGTTTGTGACTATCAGATGCCATCCATTTATCAACAGCTGACTTCATAGAAGTATTACCGAGCAATATTTTCACCTGCTACGTTATATGTAATACCGTAATTTTTTAGCATGTTAAAAGGAGTGCCGATATGTAGGAGAAGTATGCAGAAAATAATTATTTTTTACCATATCTTCAGCTTTAAGCAAAGCTACCCTGTTTAAATCAGTAGTGTCTCTAAGGCTAGAAAGTCCTGCCTTTTTTCTTTCTTCATTAATATAGTATATAACTAAATCTCTTTGAGAAAGATTGCCTGGGTTATAATCCATATTTGCATAGCTTTTTTCAAGAAGTGAAGAACTCATAGCCCCAATTTTATTTGTGTCATATATAATTAGGTAGAAATCATTAATTTTACCAAAAACAGTAACAGTCTTACCTTTTACAAGTGTTGTTATTTTAGCATAAGAAGTAGAAGGACCGCTTCCTAACTATGGAATTTGCCTTTGTTTCGTAGCTAGAAGGCGTAAGGCTATAAAAAGTGGAGCCAATAGTTATCTTGCCAGTCATCTTAACGTAGTTTTTAGATAAAAAACCAACATTGTTATTTGGAGTTTGAACTGCATAGAAATCTCCAAGCTCACCTATTATCTTAACATTTGTACCTTTTTTTATAGTCTGAAAAATAGTAGAAGAAGTAGATGCACCGCTTCTTAGATTTACATTAGAAGTCGTTATAGCATACTTTGGAGCATAGGTCGTAATATTTGCACCTAAAACTTTTGATACCATTATCATTGATAAAATAATTGTAAAAATTACCATTAATTTTTTCTTTGTTATCATAAACATTACCTACTTTCAAAAATATTATGTGCTAAAAAGAAATATATAAAATGTTTTGTATAAATTGGTAAAAATATACAAAAAATAACTTTAGGTGATTATATTGAAAATAGTAAATGGAAATGTGTTTTTTAAACAAAAAAATAAAGAGGTATATCCGTATTTAGTGGAAAATAGGACTTGTAATATTTGTATAATAGGCGGAGGTTTGTCAAGCCTTATAACAGCATATTTCCTTTCAAAAAAGGAAAAAGATGTAATTATAGTAGAAAAGAATATTATAGGTTACGGGCAAAGTTTAGGAGCATGTAGCATAGCTGATATAGACCTAAATGCCATAACTAAACTTAAAAAAAGAGAAGATATAATGAAACTTTATGAGGTGTATAAAGAGGCAAGAAGTGATTTAAAGAAAATGCTAGATGAAATAGGTGTAAAATATAATGAAATAGATAAGTATAGCTATACAAATAAAATAATGCAAAAAGGGAACATGCAAAAAAATATAAATCTAAAAAGTCAGCTATTTAATGTTGGTGGAGAGCTAATAGATAAAATAGAAGGCGTAGACAGTGTACTTAATATAAAGTGGGAAGACAAGACTATAGTTTTAAATCCTGGTGAAATGATACAAAAACTTGCAAAATATCTATTAGAAAAGCAAAATGTAACAATATATGAAAATACTGAAATAGTAAATGTGGACCCGCAGTATGAGATTGTAAAAATGGTTACAAATAATAATTTTTTTATTACTGCAAATAAGGTAGTGTATGCTACTGGTATGGACGTGTTAAAGACTATTGATGTAAATGTAATGACATATCAAAAGTATACAGTAGTTACAGAGAAAATAAAGGAAAATGTAGGAAAAGAAAAAGTCATGTGTAACTTTAATGCAGATGGTGGAGAATATATACAGTTTTTAAATAGTGGTAATACCGTTATAACTGGAGAAGACACAAAAATAAATATGAAGATGTTAGATGAAAATTACAAAGAGAGCATGGATACTAGCAAATATACTAAGCTAATAGTACAGCTAAATAAACTATTAGATATGAGTGAGTATATAGATAAAGGCATGTGCTATAGCACTATTTACGCAAAAACATTTGACATGCTCCCTATAATCGATGAAATAGAGTGCATGCCAAACTGCTTTGTAATATGTTCTTTCGGGCATGGAACAATTTTAAATGGTATAGTAGGCGGAAAAATATTAAGAAATGCAGTAAATGGCCTATTTACAAAAGAAGTTAGGTTCTTTAGAATAGGAAGAGAGGCATGCATAGGTAAATAGAGTTACTTTTGCACGCTACCTCTTTGTGAGGTTTCATTTGGCATTTTGGTTAGTTTTTCGTACTCAAAAAGCCTTGTCTTGTAATCTACAACTTGGGATAAATATTTAAAGTACATGTACTGTTCTTCATAAAACTTAGTAGCACTAGGTATACTTGAACTAATATTTTTTAGCTCATCTAAGCTTGGAACACCTGCGTTTTCAGAGTCTACTGAAGTTTTAGCTTTTGCATAGTTATTTGCATTTGCACTTGCAATTTGAGTATTTAATATATATGGGTCAAAAAATGGTTTAGAATTATTTTCCATAAAATCCTCCTAAAAAATGTATAATAAATTTAAAAGAGGTAATAATATAATTGTAACCTTAAAGTATTAAATATAAAGGTTATCCCCCTTCTTTTTTGAGTAGTCATTGAACACTTTTATCACAATGACTACTTTATTATATTTATATGTGCTATTTAAAAAAATATTAATGAATATATGATGTATGAAAGCATGCCATGTAGAAATTTAAAAAATATAATGCTTTTGAGTGGGTAGTCTAGGTTTTTTAGGCTGCTTTTTAATTGAAATATTATGCTAAATGAACTAAAACCTAGCAAAAAAGATATATATGGAATATTTTTTATATTTGCAAAATTTGATATACCTTTAGTAAGCTCAAAAGTAGATGTTATGTAGTATATGTTTGGTATATTAAATGAATTCAAAATATCTCCTAAAATATTAAATATAATCATGTATGCTAAAATATATGCAAAAGTTTTAAAAGAATCTATAATAGCTCCTTTTAAAATGTCAAATTTTGATGACTTTTCATATCTTTTTTTGACTTTTATCTTTAAATTTAAGCTATTTTCTTGTATAATATATTTGTTTCTAAATAGAAAACTATAAACTACTCCAATTATAACTGAAGATAGTATATGTACTAAAAGTAGCTTTTTACCTATGCTTTCACTTGAAAGAAGTGAAATGCCAATTGCAGAAACTATGAATATTGGGCTTGCATTATTTGTAAATGATAGCAAATGGTATGCATCTTCTTTAGATAGTTTGCCTTCAGAGTAGAGTCTGTCTATAGCAGACGAAGCACTTGGAAATCCGAAAAAGAAAGCCTAGAATTATGGGTGTTGTAGCTTCTTTTGGCAGTCTAAATATTTTTGGCAGAAATGAAAGAGCATCTGAAAGCACATCTACTATGCTACTTGATAGTATTATGCTTGAAAATATAGTGAACAGGTAAAGTGCAGGAAATACTTTAGTTATGAATAGGTATGTTGTGGTATATATTGACTGCGATATATCTATAGAGAAGGTAAATAACATAGTGAGAAGGAATATAAATAGGGTTAAGTATATAACATTATTTATTTTCAATTTTTTTCACCTAAATATATATTATTAAAAAGAAGGAGAATTTATGAAAGTTGTAGATGATTTTGAAGATTATGCACTACTTGATATGGCAAGTGGTGAAAAGCTGGAGAAGTGGGGAAAGTATATTTTAATTAGGCCAGACCCTCAAATTATATGGACTAAAAAGGAAAAGCCGGAGCTTTGGAAAATGGCTCATGCAAGATATATAAGGAGCTCAAGTGGTGGAGGCAGGTGGGAAAAGCTAAAAGATATGAAAGATTCTTGGCTTGTAAAGTATAGACGGAATTACTTTTAATTTGAAGCCAATGGGATTTAAACATACAGGTCTTTTTCCAGAACAAGCAGTAAATTGGAACTTTGCTTTTAACAAAATACAAGATGCAAAAAGAGAGATAAAGGTCTTAAATCTATTTGCATATACAGGAGCTGCAACTACTTTTTGCTTGAAAGCTGGCGCAAGTGTATGTCATGTTGATTCTTCTCAAGGTATGGTTTCATGGGCTAAAGAAAATGTTAAGGCAAGCGGTTTAGAAAACGCCAAAGTTAGATATATTGTAGATGACGTGGTTAAATTTGTTAAAAGAGAGATAAGAAGAGAAAATAAATATGATGCAATAATTCTTGACCCACCTTCTTATGGTAGAGGTAAAAATGGTGAGGTTTGGTCTATTGAGAAGGATTTATTTAATCTTTTATCTGATTTAAAACAGCTTCTATCAGAAAAGCCACTTTTTGTAATGGTAAATACATATACAGGTGGACTTTCTGGAAGTATAATTGAGACTGCTCTTATGAAGGCTTTTGATGAAAAAGACTTAAGTTGTGTTCAGTCAGAAGAAATTGGTATTAAGTGTGAAAATAGCAGTATGTGCCTTCCTTGTGGAGTAACTACTATTTGGGAGAAGAAATGATATATAGAAGTATAGAACAAGTGAAAAAAATGTAATATTGAAAAATACCTAGATAAAAATACAGCAAAATTTTAAAATTGAGGTTGTATTTTAGCTATATATGTGATATACTTAAAGTATAGAATTTATTTTATGCTTCTAAGCGTAAAATAAAAGAGGATACGTCTGAAATCGTCGAATCAGATGCATTCCCCTTTATTTGAGATACATCTGAAATAAGCTAGAAGCTTAAATCAGATGCTTTTTATTAATTATGATATAAATTTAAATAATTAGTAATATTATCACCATAATTAGTAGTAGAATTATATCGAAAAGTGTTTTTTCTCTTTTTGACATAATTTTAGCCCCCTTTCTTTATTCAAAAGAAAAAATAACTTAGAATAAAAGGAAGGGAAAAACATCTGATATATTAAAGACGTATCCTCTATAAATATTATAGCAAATCATTATCCTAAAGTCAAGAAAAATGTCAAAAAAATAAAACAAATGTTTCAATATTTTCCGACAAAATTTATTTTAATGAAGTAAATAATTTATGTAAATTGAAATTTTTTTGTATGGAAAGTTTAATTAAAAATTTTAAAATATAGCCAAAATTATTGTATTTGAATTATAATTATGCTATAACACTTTTAGCTAGCAAATAGCATCAAATTGTGTTATAACATAAAAGAAAAGAGAGGAGTTTATATGTCAGAAGTTAAAGCAAGGTTTATAAAAACGATTGAGTCTTTGCCATATGATATAGATGAAGAAGTACTAAAAAAAGATTTTAATGAAATAATATATGATGTAACTAAAAAGTATGTAGATACATATGGAGTAGATGATTTATCTGAAGGTGATAAAGAGTGTATAAGAAATATAATAGGAAATGTAATATAATAAAAAAGGAGGGAAAGTATGGAAGAAGAAGTTTTAGAACTAGATAAAATAACTGATTATTTAAGAAATAATAAAGAAGATGATGGAACTTTCTATGGATGTATATATAACTTACAAGTATTAATGGGTATTAAGAAGGGAGTAAATGATATTAATATGGGTAATGGAACTCCACTTGAGGATTATATAAAAGAAAGAAAGGAAATATATGAAAGTTATAGTAGAAAATTCGGCTAAAATGTGTATCCATAATATTTTTCTTAATAACTGTAATTATTCGATTAATAATGCAATAAAGGTTGATATGAATATAAATCAGTATTTAGAAAAATTAAATTATTTTTCATATATTGGAAGATATATTCCTGAAATAAATGATAAAAGGTTTAAAGAGGTTATATATAGAAGGAATAGAAAAGAAGGATATAGGATAATGTATTATATATCTAAAAAGAAAAATATAGTTTATGTATTTTATGTAATAAACTGTAAACAAGATTTTAATTTAGTGTTAAAGCAAAATGATTTTTATAACAAATATCATAATTTTTAATCAATATTTTTATTTAAAAAATTTATTAAATGTTTTCAAAGAGTTTAAAAAAGATAAATAAAATATAACGATATAGTAAAGAATTAATAAGCATAATAAATCCATAAAATATCAAGTCTATTTGTAAAAATAATAAATAGTTTTATTGTAGTAATATTGTAATTTTAAAAAAGTGGATATAATACTTTTTTTGTTTACAACTGCACTCATTTATGTTAAAATATATATTAGTTATTTTACGATATATCTTAGATTATAGTAAGATGTATTGTTATATTATGTGTGGAGGAAAAATAATGGACAGAAGTGAGTATAATGTAGTGTTTATGGGAACACCTGAGTTTGCAAGAGGGGTTTTAGAAGCAGTATATAATGCAGGATTTAATGTTAATTTAGTTGTAACTAATCCTGATACTCCAAGTGGTAGGGGTATGAAATTAAAAATGTCAAAGGTAAAGGAGTATGCTTTAGAAAAAGGTTTAGAGGTATATCAACCTGAGAAATTAAGAAATAATGAAGAAGCTTTAGATATAATAAAAGGATTTAGTCCTGACTTTATAGTAACAGCAGCATATGGAAAGATACTACCACAAAGTATATTAGATATACCTAAAATTGCGCCAGTAAATGTGCATGGTTCAATTCTACCAAAATATAGAGGAAGTGCGCCTGTTCAGTGGGCTATTATAAATGGCGAGAAAGTAACTGGTATTACGACAATGATTATGGATGCTGGTATGGACACTGGAGATATGCTGCTTAAAGAAGAAACAGAAATCACTGAAGAAGATAATTTAATGGCAGTATTTGATAGGTTAGAAAAAATAGGTTCAAAACTAATAGTTGAGACTTTAGATGGATTAATTAGTGGCAAAATTGATAGAGTAAAGCAAGATGAAGCTTTAGCAACTATCGCACCTATGATAACAAAAGAAATGACAAAGATAGATTTTAATAAATCCCCAAGAGAAGTATTTAATTTTGTAAGAGGAATGTATGCAGCGTATATGGAAGATGATGAGGGAAACAAGATAAAGGTATTTAAGGTAAGAATAAATGAAATGAAAGAAACATCTGAGGTAGGGAAAGTAGTAGAGGTAACCAAAAAAAGTTTAACTATCTCAGTAAATGGTGGAACTATAGATATTTTAGAGCTTCAAGCACCAAACTCAAAAAAGATGGATATTATTTCATACCTTGCTGGTAATAAAATTGAGGTAGGAAAAAAGTTTGTATAGTGTAGGAGTATATTGATAGAATATGAACAGAAGAATATTTTTTAGCATAGTGTTTTTACTTAATATATTATTTGGAATATGGTGTATATTTGGAGCTGATAATTTAGTAGAGGAAAAAATAAATGAAATCCCAGAAAGTATTTTAAGTAGTTATGATGAAGAAAGTATGGAGCTATCTATAGATGATTTAAAGATGTCATTTTATATAACTATAGCGTTTCAAGTGCTTTTATCTCTATTTGGTATAATATATACGAATAAATCAAATATATTAAAAAGAAAGCTATTTTTTATAATTATCTTATTTATATTTGCATTAAATTTGTCGGATTTTAACTTGATATTATGCATTATAGATATAGTATCTGCATTTGTACTTATAATGATGGAAAGAAAAACTGAAGATGACTATCCTGTAAAGAGAAAACTACCAGAGCTTGAGGTATTTCAGCATAGCAAACGTGAGAAGATAATTATGGCTATATTTGCAGGTATATATTTCTTAGTTTTTCTATTGCCACTAGATTTTATGAAAGATAGCTTAAGTAAAAATGCTTTAATATGGACTGAGATAGGTATATATTCTGCTTTTACGATATGTGTAATAGTAATATTTAGAAAAAAGCTTTTAAGGGACTTTAAAGATATAACGAAGAACTTTTTAAATTACTTTATACCTGCACTTAAGATTTTACTTCTTGTTTTAATAGTAAATTTCATAGCTTCATACATAATACATTTTATATTTTATGTACCACTTCCAAAAAATGAGGAAGAAATAGAAAAAATGGGAACTTTGTTTATACTATTTGGTGCATGCATATATGCACCAATAGTTGAAGAGAATATATTTAGAAACATACTTCACGTGTTTGTAAAGAATAAAAAGGTATTTATAATTCTTTCATCTATAATATTTGGTCTTTTACATACATATGATGAAGGAAGTTTGCCACTTGCACTTGTTCAAGCTATTCCATACAGCATACTTGGATTCTTTTTTGCGTACAATTATGCAAAAACTAATAATATAGCGCATACAATGCTTTGGCATTTTACATGGAACTTTATAGCTACAATTATGACAATTTTGTTTAAAATTTATATTGTGTAATATACTAAAGTATGTTTTGTATAGAATGATTAATTATATACTTGTATAGTCATTAATTTGAAAGTATAAATATTAATCCCAAAGATGAGCCAAATGTTTTTACTCATCTTTTGGATTTTTTTTTACTTTTGGGATTATTATTAAGCCATCCTTCTCGTACATATTTAAAAAATAAATGAGTGGCTCTTTGAGCGTTTTCTTTAAATTCTTTTATTTCTTCTTTAGTATAATTACCATCTTTTTCTATTATTTTATAGCTTGGAAGTTCAAAAACTACAGTATCAAATCCATCATCTGTTGGCCTTTCAAATGAAAATATTAAATATTCTTCACCACTTTTTTTCCTAATATCCGAAAAAACAACTAATGTTTCATCTGGATATTTTGCAAACTCATATACCATTTTGTTTCACACTCCTTTTTCCATTCTAGTATAAGTGTAACATATTTGTTGTAGTTTTTCTATTGTATTATCAATTATATATTTCCTAGCTTTTCTAAAAATTATGGTTATATATTTCTTAAGTGTAGATGTAATAAAAAATATCCAAAATATAGTAGATTTACTTGAAATATTATGTAATATAGTGTATCATTGTATAGTGAAGGTGATTTGTTTGAACAAAATAAACTTAAATGAATTTACAATAGAAGAGTTAGAAAAATATATTGAAGGCTTAGGAGAAAAGAAGTTTCATGCAAAGCAAATATTTAAATGGATTCATAGAGAAAAGATAGCAGAAATTGACGAAATGACTGATATATCTAAAAGTTTAAGAGAAAAACTAAAAGAAGAAACATATATATTAAGTCTTAAAATACTCAAGGTGCAGTGCTCAAAAAAAGACGAAACGAAAAAGTTCCTTATAAAGCTTCCTGATAATAACGCTATAGAATCAGTGTTTATGAAATATAATCATGGAAATACTATATGTGTATCAACTGAAGTTGGTTGCAGAATGGGTTGCAAATTTTGTGCATCTACTAAAAATGGTATGATAAGAAAGCTTCTTGCAAGTGAAATAGAAGGTCAAATAATAGCAGTAGAAAAGTATACTAATGAGAAGATATCAAATGTAGTATATATGGGAATAGGAGAGCCATTAGACAACTATGATAACGTAGTTAAGTCAATAAGGATTATAAACTGCGACATAGGGCTAAATATTGGTGCAAGACACATAAGTTTATCAACATGTGGCTTAGTACCTGAAATATACAAATTAGCAGATGAAAATATCCAAGCTACTCTTTCGATATCACTTCATGAGGTAACAGATGAGGGAAGAAGAAAGATAATGCCTATTGCAAATAAGTATTCAATAAAAGAGCTCTTAGATGCATGTAACTATTATATTAGAAAAACAGGAAGAAGAGTAAGCTTTGAATACGCTCTTTTAGGCAGTCAAAATGACAATAAAGAAACTGCAATGAAACTTGCAAAACTACTTCGTGGCATGCTTGCACATGTAAATCTAATACCTGTAAATGAAATAAAAAATGGTGAGTTTGTAAGGCCAAAAGAAGAAAATATAGAGATGTTTATGAATACACTAAACTCATGCTCTATAGTAACTACTGTAAGAAGAGAGCTAGGTTCAGACATAGATGCTGCATGTGGTCAGCTAAGACAAAAATACATAGAAAATGATGCTTAGGACAAAATAATAATTAAGAGGTGTGATATGGTTTTAGATATAATATTAATAATGATTGGGCTAGCTGTTTTAGTAATAGCATCAAATATGCTAATTGAGGCAGTTGTAAAGCTTGCTGAAAAAATGCATATTTCTAAATTAATAGTTTCACTTACAATAGTAGCACTTGGAACTTCTGTTCCTGAGACTGTTGTATCAGTAATGGCATCAATTTCGGGTAGCTCTATTGCATTTTCAAACATAGCAGGAAGTAATATTATAAATATATGCTTGGTCTTTGGTATAGCTCTTCTTGCTTCTAATGTAACAATACATAAAAATATGAAGATGGAAATAGAGAAAATGACAGTAGTTACTGGAATATTCATAATTCTATCAGTAATAGGTATGGGAATTGGAAAAGTAGATGGCGTAATATTCCTTTTAATGTTAAGTATTTACCTAGTAAGCCTATTTGTCATGTCTAAAAAGGATAAAGAGCTTGAACAGTCAGATGAAGGTGAAGCGTGGATATATGAAATAGGGCTTAAAATAATGAAGAAAGACTGGATTGTAATATTATTGTTTGTAGGTTTTGGATGCCTAGGACTATTCTTTGGTGGAAACTTAGTGGTAAATACGGCAGAAAGTATTGCTACAAGACTAAATGTAAATGAAGGAATAATTGGTGCAACTATAGTTGCAATAGGAACAGCTCTTCCAGAATTAGTTACAACAATTGCTGCACTTAAAAAGAAACATTTTGATATAATAATAGGGAACGTAGTAGGAAGTAATATAATAAATATATTACTCATACTAGGAATTTCAGGAATAGTAGGAAAAGTAGCTATTGGAAAGTTTGAGATAGAGCAATTAGTTCTTTTAGGTCTTGCTACTGCTATGATGTATTACTTTACTATTCATAAGAAAAAAATTGGTAGAAAAGAAGGAATAGTATTTCTTGTATATTATTTTGCTACCTTTATACTAACTTTAAATGGATAAAATAGCTTGACTTAAGTGGTATAATTTATATATTTAAAAAGGAAAGAATATGTTTGTAAAAAAAGATGAAGAGTTTGTTTGCATAAACTGCAAAAAGAAAGTAGAAAAATTAAAATACACATCTAGAGACCACTGTAATTATTGTTTACACTCTATTCATGTAGATATTACTCCAGGTGATAGAAAAAATGAGTGCAAGGGGCTTTTAGTACCTATATACGTTGAAAGTAAAGGCTCAAAAGATAAGATTGTGTATAGGTGTAAAAAATGTGGTAAAGAAGTCAGAAACATTGTAGCTATAGATGATAGTAAGGAAGAAATATACAATATTGCATCAAATTATGCAAAAAATGGGGGAAAATGATGGAAGAAATAAAAATATATGTGGCGCAAAAGCTAAAAGAGGCATTAAATGAAAAATATAATTTGGAGTTAAGTTATGAGGAAATATTTTCTATGCTTGAAAGTCCAAAGGATAAAGCAAATGGAGATATTGCCTTCCCATGCTTTAGATTTGCTAAAGATTTACATTTATCACCAAATGTAATTGCTTTAGAAATAAAAGAAGAATTGAGCGCTGAAGATAAAATAGAGAAAATACAGGTTATAGGTGCATATATAAATTTTTATGTAAGCTCTGGAAAAATTACTGATGATATTTTAGGAAAAATAATAGAAAAAGGCCAGGAATATGGAAGTACAAATATTGGAAACATGAGAAACGTTTTAATTGACTATTCTTCTCCAAATATTGCTAAACCTTTCCATTTAGGACATTTGAGGACAACTATAATTGGTAGAGCATTGTATAATTTGTATAAGGAGCTTGGATATACCCCTGTAGGCATCAACTACTTAGGAGACTGGGGAAGGCAGTTTGGACTAGTTATTGAGGGATATAAAAGGTTTAAAGATGAGTATGAGTTAGAAAAAGACCCTCTTCACAGCCTTTCTGATATGTATGCAAGGGCAAATAATCTAGCTAAAGATGATGAAAAAGTAATGGATTTAGCACGTGAGAACTTTAAGAAACTAGAAGAGGGAGATGAGGAGTGCTTAAATCTTTGGAAGTATTTTAGGGACACTTCACTTAAAGAGTATTATAGAATATATGATTTAATGGGATGTAAGTTTGATGTATACACAGGAGAGTCAGAATTTAGCGTGAGTGAAAGAACAAACGAAGTAATAGATATGCTGAATGAAAAAGGAGTTTTAACTGAAAGTCAAGGTGCAAAAGTAGTAAATTTAAGCGAAAATGAACCTCCTTGCATTATTATTAAATCTAATGAATCTACAACATATGCTTTAAGAGACCTTGCATCTATACTTTGGAGAGCTAGAAATTATGATTATGTTAAAAGTATATATGTAACATCTTATGAGCAGATTCACCATTTTAACCAGATTTTTAGGGTTGCAAAATACGTGGTAGATGAAAAATACATAGAAGGTTTAGTACATGTTCCATATGGAATGGTAAGACTTAAAACAGGTAAGATGTCTACAAGAGAAGGCACTGTAATATATCTTCAAGATTTAATTGATGACGCAATAAAGAAATCAATGAAAATTTTAGAAGAGAAAAATACGGATGTGGAAGATAAAGAAAAGCTTGCTAAACAAATAGGAATTGGAGCTTTAGTATTTAATGATTTAAAGCATAATAAAATAAAAGACGTGGTATTTGACTTAAATGAGGTATTAAGGTTTGATGGAGAAACAGGGCCTTATGTTCAGTATATGTATGCAAGAATTTCTTCAATACTTAAAAAGGCAAGTTTTGATAAAAATAATATTAAAGATTCAAGCTATGAGTATAACGATGTAGAAACTGAGGTTATAAAGCTTCTTGGAAAACTTCCAAATGTTATAAAAGAGGCTGCAGAAAATTATGAGCCATCAATACTTACTAGATATATAATAGATGTAGCAAGTGCTTTTTCTACATTTTATAACTCAAATACTGTTTTATCAGAAGATGAAAATGAGAAAATAGCAAGATTAAAACTTGTATATGGAGCAGGCGTAGTAATTAAAAAGGGATTAAATATTTTAGGAATAGAGACTCCTGAAAAGATGTAAGGAAATATTTAGTTAAAGAGGCATTTAATGTGTCTCTTTTTTATATTTTACAATTAATAAATTAGAATAAATATTACAGTAATATTACATTTTATAAAAAACAATAAAAAATAATTTATGTCACTTGAAACTTTTTTTTTTAGTGTAAAATGGTTTTAGTTATTTGAAAAAGCTTTAAATTTGTAGTATTTAAAGCTAAATACAAATACTAGAAGGAGAGGTTAGTATGTCAGATAAGATTATAACAGAGCATCTAAAAATTAAAATATGGAAGTAAAATATTAAAAAGAGAAACAAAATTACAAAAGAAAAAAGAAGAAGAAATTGAAAAGAAATATAAAGGAGTGAAAAGGAGAATATGAAGAAAAATATAACAAAAATACTACTAATAATAGCAGTAATAACAGTGTGTATAGGAGCAAAGGTATATGCAGACTATGTAATGAATGCAAGTGAGGTAGAATATACAAAATCAGATAGCTCAAAAGTATCAGTAAAGGCAGCACTAGATGATTTGTATACAAAGAGTCAAAAGTTGAATGAAATGTATGTAGACTTGTATGAATTAGATAGCTACTTGGATGAATTAGATACATTAGAATTATCAAAAACAGCAGTAGGATTGACATATACAGAAAGTCAAAGTGTAACAATAATAAATCCAAATAGCTTGGAAATAACAGTGGAGTCAAGTGATAGTACAGTGGCAACGGTAACAAAAAACAGTAATACTCAAGTAACAATAAATGCATTATCAAAAGAAGGTTCAGCAGTAATAAAAGTGAAAGCAACAGTAGATAATATAACATTTGTCGCAAAAAAAATAGGCGTAGGAGTATGGAGTGGAAGTGGAACAATGAGTGTAGCGACAGCAAAGAATATAATAATTCCAGAAAATATATCAGTATTTCAAGGAACAGAAGTAAGTTATAGCCCAATTGGAGGCGGGACATGGAGAATATTCTATTGTGATAAAACAGGAAAATATGGAGATGGAGAAGGAACATTATATATAAAGAGAGACTATAACAGTTCAACAACTATGTCAGATAGCTCATATGGAACATATTATACAAAAAGTTCAAATCCAAGTGAGGTACTAGCAGATATGCGAAAAATTAACCCACAGTGGAGTGCAGTAGATGGAACTATAGATGCAAGAAATGAAAACGTAGCATCATACTTATGCTATCATGGAGCATGGACTTCATATTTAGATAGTAGTATAGCAGAATATGCAATAGGTAGTCCAAGTGTAGAGATGTATATAGATGCATGGAATCAGTATAAAGGAAGTAAGTTACTGGATTATAAATTGGTAGCAAGTGGAGCAACATTATATGCTTCAAATGGTACAGCATCTGCAGGAGCAAATGGATATGCATATGCACCAGCATATGTAAGTACAAGTATAACAGATTTTAATTATAAATCAGCAGTTCATTCATTAATTACTGATGCAAATAGCATGTTCATGACAAGTGGTAAATTTTGGTGGCTGGCTTCTCCGTCGTGTTATAATCGGTGACAGCGTGTGCAGTGTGAATGGCCTCTCTAGCTGTGAGTACTTGGAATATAGCTTCACCGTCGGTTATTATGGGGTTTGTCCGCTAGTTTCTCTTGGATCTTAGATGTAGATTAACGAAAAATTACCACTTAAAAGATCAAAAAATTTTCAATTAAAAATACAAATAAATAAAAACTGTATAGATTATTGTGATAAAACTTTTTCACTTTAATTTATACAGTTTATTTCATTTTAGTTAAATGTCAATATTTACTCTACAACTTTTAAAGCATTATCGACATAATCAATAGTATATTTCTTATGAGGCTTAATTCTGCCTTCAAAAAGCCAAACTGCAAGAACATCTTCAATGTTCTTCTGAATAGCTCTTCTTAAAGGTCTTGCACCAAATTTAGAGTCAAAACCAATATCAGAAATGTAATCAATAACGTTTTTAGTAAATTCAAATTCAAAACCTTTTTTGCTTGTATCTTTTATAAATTCATCAAGCATAAGTTTAGATATTTTATCAATATTATCTTTATCAAGCTTGTTAAAGATAATTGTTTCATCAACTCTATTTAAGAACTCTGGAGTAAAGAAATCTTTTATTGCTCCTTCAACGTGCTTTTTCATAGAATCACTTACAATTTTTTTATCTCCAAAACCGTAACTATCATTTTTAAAATTAGTACCAAGATTAGATGTCATAATAATTACTGTATGCTTAAATGAAACAGATTTTCCCTGTGCATCAGTAAGAATTCCCTCATCTAAGATTTGAAGAAGAACATTATATATACTAGAATGAGCTTTTTCAATTTCATCAAAAAGAATAATGCTATATGGATTTCTACGAACTTTTTCAGTAAGCTGACCTGCCTCATCATATCCAACATATCCAGGAGGCGCACCAATCAATTTAGAAGTGCTATGAGACTCAGAGTACTCTGACATGTCAAGCTTTATAACAGCATCGCTACTGTCAAAAAGAGCTTCAGCTAGAGCCTTAACTAGAGCAGTCTTACCAACTCCTGTTGGGCCAACAAATATAAATGAAGGAGGCTTTATAGTATTTTGAAGACCAGCTCTTCTTCTAATAATAGCAGCAGAAATATCATGAGTTGCCTCAGGCTGACCAATAATTTTTGAGTTTAGATGCTTTTCTAGGTTAAGAAGCTTTTCCTTATCAGAAGTCTTTATTTTACTTACAGGAATTTTAGTCCAAAGCTCAACAACCTTTGCTAAATGGTCATCAGTTACTATATTTTTTCTAGCTTTTTTATTCAGTTCATCAAGTTTAGTTTTAAGTTTACAGATATTCTCTTTCAAAATAGCTGCTTTTTCAAAAGTTTCTACACTTGATGATTCTTCATTTGCTTCATCACTTGTCTGAGATTCCGTTTCAATTTTATTTAGAGCCTCTTCTAAAGTAGATATCTCAAAAGAAGTCTTAGTAATCTCAGCTAAAACCTTGTCATCTAAATTAACTCTAGAAGCTGCCTCATCCATCAAATCTATTGCTTTATCAGGAAGAAATCTATCATGGATATACTTAACAGAAAGCTCTACAGCCTTTTCTAATGCCTCATCTGGAATTTTTACCTTATGATAACTTTCATAATATGGTCTTAATCCTTTAAGTATTTCTATAGTATTTTCCTGTGTAGGCTCATCAATAATAACAGTTTGGAAACGTCTTTCTAAGGCTGTATCTTTTTCAATATACTTTCTATATTCCTTTAAAGTAGTTGCACCAATTAACTGCACAGAGCCACTTGCAAGGGCAGGCTTTAGCATATTTGCAGCGTTCATTGAATTATCATGCTCCTGTCCACCTACGATGTTATGAACCTCATCTATTGCAAGTATTATATTACCATTTGCTTTACACTCATCAATAATCCCTTTAACTCTAGCTTCAAACTGACCTCTAAACTGAGTACCAGCCATAAGAGAAGTCATATCAAGGAGATAAACTTCCTTATCTAGTAATTTTTGAGGAACATCACCTTTTGCAATTTTAATAGCTAGAGCATTAACAAGAGCAGTCTTACCAACACCAGGTTCGCCAATTAAAGCGGGGTTATTTTTAGACCTTCTATTTAGTATTTGAATCATTCTTTCAAGTTCAGACTCTCTACCAATAACAATATCAAGTTCATTTAATCTTGCTTTTTCAGTAAGGTTAATGCCAAAAGTATCTAACGTTTTAGTCTTTTTATTTTTCTTCTTCACAGTATCTTTTTGATTTTTATCACTATCACTATCACTATTTGACTTTTCTTCATTTTCTTTTTGCATTTTAGCTATGTCATCAAAATTAAAAGCCATAAAAGGTGCATTAGAAAGCTTTTCAAGCTCTTCCGGATCCATTTCAGACATTAATTTATCTATTTGAGCTGTTAAATTTTGAATATCAAATGCAGGGTTATTTGAAAACTGGTCCATCATAGCCTTCATTGGATCAATACCTCTTTTTTTAGCACAATCGGCACATAGCCCAATTTGGCCACTTGCATTTTTAACAAAAATCACAGCAACATTTTCTTTACAATCTACACATAACAATATATATCACTCCTATTTCCAAAAATTAATAAATTAAGTATATCATATGACATATGTTTTTTCAAGGCTAGCTTGATTTTTTAGCACTTGTGTGATAAACTATTTTAGAGCTTGTATAAGGAGAGAGAAAGTATGTTTTTTAATATATTGATATTTATAATGTGTTATTTAATATGTAGTTTAAATCCAGCAATAATTCTTTGTAAAAAGGTAACAGGTCAGGACAT
This sequence comes from Clostridia bacterium, assembly GCA_017478805.1. Lineage (GTDB taxonomy): Bacteria > Bacillota > Clostridia > TANB77 > CAG-465 > RGIG5057. Next base: position 11,949 of record JAFVCY010000094.1, on the reverse strand, counting down.
ACGAAGTGTTGGGTCTGGAAATGCTGGAACTACAAATGCTTTAAGAGTAATGGGAAAAGGCTGGGGAGCTTTAGTATTTATATTAGATGCATCAAAAGCGTTTATATCATATCTTGGAATAATTCTTATGTCTAAAATATTTAACGAACAGATAGATATATCAGCAAATTCCATATTTTTGATAGCTACAGTTTTAGGTCACTGCTATCCTGTTTATTACTCTTTTAAAGGTGGAAAAGGAATAGTTACGCTCCTTATTTCAGCGCTTTGCATAAATAAACAAATTGCAGTAGTATGTATAATCGTAGGAGTAATTATTATTTTACTTACAAGAACGGTTTCAAAAGGAACACTTGCAGGAGTTTTACTTTATGTCATTATGATGATAGTAATGATGCCAGAATATATACTTCCAGTCCTTATTTCTTCTGCAATAGTTATATTTAGGCATAAAGAAAATATAGTAAGAATAATGAATAAAGAAGAACAAAAGTTATTTTAAGAAGGTGTGATGTATGAAGATATTATTAGATATAGCTGGGGCAGATAAAGGACTTTCTGTTCCAATAAATGCAGCAGTAAATATAATTGATAAAATAGGCTGCAGTATATGTTTAGTTGGGAAAAAAGAAGATATTGTTTTAGAATTAAAAAAGTTAAAGAAAGAAGAATATTTAGATAAATTTGAAATTATAGAGTGCACTGAATATATTACAAATAATGATGAGCCAGCCTTAGCGATAAAGCATAAGAAAGAGTCAAACTTAGTTAAAGCATTTGACTATTTAAAAAATAATGAAGATGTCGTGTTTATTTCAGCATCAAATACTGGAGCGTTAATGGCAGGAGCTCTTTTAAAAGTAGGTAGAATACCTAAAGTGCATAGACCAGCACTTATTACACTTCTTCCAAAAGTAGATGGCACTTCAGTTGTATTTTTAGACTCTGGTGCAAATCCACAGGCAAAAGAAATATCACTTATTCAGTACGCAGCACTTGGAAAAATTTATGCAAAATATATGCTATCTATAGATGAGCCAAAAATAGGACTATTAAATATTGGTGCAGAAGAAGAAAAAGGTACGCCAGAGCTTAAAGAAGTGAATAAAAGATTAAGGGAAATATATAAAGAAGAATTTGTAGGCAATGTTGAGGCAAGATATATTTTAAAATCTAAGGCAGATGTTATAGTTGCAGACGGCCTTATGGGAAATGTAGCACTAAAAGCATTAGAGGGTGCTGTTTCTACTTTAAAAAATGCATTAAAGGAAGAGTTTTCTAAAAGTTTTGTAAATAAACTTAAGGGGCTAATAGTAAAAGGAAGCGTAAAAAAGATGATGAAAAAGTTTAATTACAAAGAAAGTGATGGGGCAGTGCTTTTAGGTGTTAAAAAGGGCGTTATAAAAGTACATGGGTCATCAAATATAGAAACTTATGAAAAAGCTTTGTTTCAAGCAAAAAGACTTTTGGAAAATAAAATAATAGAAAAAATTGCAAATGAATTAAAAGAAAAAGCTGAAATAGATGAAGAAGAAAAGTAGAAATTACGCTTTTCTTCTAAATTATATTTAGAAAGGACTAAAAATGTATAAAATAGAAAATATAAGGAATTTTAGTATAATAGCGCATATTGATCATGGAAAGTCTACTTTATCAGATAGACTTCTTGAAATGACTGGTACTATAGAAAAAAGGGATTTAAAAGAGCAGCTTTTAGATAATATGGATATAGAGCGTGAAAGAGGTATAACAATAAAGTCTCAAGCAGTAAGGATGAAATACATAGCAAAAGATGGAAAGGAGTATATTTTAAATTTAATAGATACTCCAGGGCATGTTGATTTTAATTATGAAGTATCTAGAAGTCTAAAGGCATGTGAAGGTGCAATTTTAGTTGTAGATAGCGCTCAAGGAGTTGAAGCTCAGACATTAGCTAATGTGTACTTAGCTTTAGATAATGATTTAGAGATACTTCCTGTTATAAATAAAATTGATTTACCTCAAGCAAGACCTGAGGAGGTAAAAAAAGAAATAGAGGATGTAATTGGAATAGAGGCAAGTGACGCTCCAGAGGTTTCAGCAAAAACAGGTCTTAATATGGAGTCTGTTTTAGAGGAGATTGTAAAGAAAGTGCCTGCACCAAAGGGAGATGAAAAAAGTCCTACCTCTGCCCTTATATTTGACTCTGTGTATGACAATTACAAAGGGGCGGTTGCATATATAAGGATGTTTGATGGCACACTAAAAAAAGGCGATACTATAATTACAATGTCAAATAATGCTCAGTTTGAAGTAACTGAAGTGGGGTATTTTAAACCCGGAGAGTATGAAGAAACAGATATTTTAAGAGCTGGAGAGGTTGGGTATGTTGCTGCAAGTATAAAGAAAATATCTGATGTACATGTTGGGGATACTATTACTTTAAAAGATAGACCTTGTGAAATTCCACTTAAAGGGTATAAAGAGGTGCAGTCAATGGTATACTGCGGAATTTACCCAGCTGATGGCTCAGATTATGAACAGTTAAAAGAAGCACTCGAAAAATTAAAATTAAATGATGCAGCGCTAAATTACGAGCTTGAATCATCAGCTGCTCTTGGGCATGGATTTAGATGCGGTTTTTTAGGGCTTTTACATATGGAAATAATAGAAGAAAGGCTAGAGAGAGAATATAATTTAAATCTTATTACAACTGCTCCTTCTGTTATATATAAAGTGCATAAGACAAGTGGTGAGGTTTTAGAACTATATAATCCATCTGAACTTCCAAGTGCTCAAGAAATAGCTTTCATGGAAGAGCCTATTGCAAAAACTGATATAATTGTTCCAAAAGAATATGTTGGAAATATAATGGAGTTAGTACAAGAAAGAAGAGGCGAGTACATAAACATGAAGTATATTGATGAGAACAGGGTAAATCTTGAATATTACTTGCCACTTAATGAAATTATATATGATTTTTTCAATAGCCTTAAATCACGTTCTAGAGGCTATGCATCATTTGACTATGAAATAGCAAAATATGAAAGGTCAAAGCTTACTAAATTAGATATCCTATTAAATGGGGAAGTAGTAGATGCTCTTTCATTTATAGTTCACGCATCAAAGGCAGAAACAAGAGGAAGAAAGATAGCTGAAAAATTAAAAGAAATAATTCCAAGACAGCTTTTTGAGATTCCAATTCAGGCGGCTATAGGCGGAAAAGTTATTGCAAGGGAAACAGTAAAAGCTTTAAGGAAAGATGTACTTGCTAAATGTTATGGTGGAGATATATCTCGTAAAAAGAAACTTCTTGAAAAGCAAAAAGAAGGTAAAAAGAGGATGAGGCAGGTAGGCTCTGTAAGCCTTCCACAAGACGCATTTATGACTGTGCTTAAACTTGATGAATAAATAAAGTGTAGTAATATGTCGAAAGTTGTTGAACAAGAGTTTTACAATTTTCGATTTTTTTGCATATTAGAAATTATTTTGCTATAATATTTCTATACAAATAAAATGCCGGTATAACTTTGTATTAACATTTTAATAATGTCAGTAAAATGTTAATAATAACTAAAATAATGGAAAAATTACTAGATTAAATGAAAAAGGTTGTGGATATTGAAAGATAAAAGTTATGTGAAAAAAATGCACATTAGAAAGGAGCTTTCATGAAAGAAGAATTAAGTGATTTTTTAAAAATTGCATATAAATATGGTAGAGTTAAAGATTTAGAAGAAGCATTTGAAGAATTTCCAGTTGAAGAAGAATGGCACAAAGGAAAAGTAGAAAATGTTTTAAATGAAGATTAGAAAAACAAAATAAAAAAGATATTTTAAAATAATCTTTTTAGTGATATAATTTTGTTAGTATATCTTTTAGGAGGAAAACAAAATGGTAAGTTATGAAAAGTTATATCAAGATGTAAAAAATAAGCTTTCAGAAAAAAGATTTAGGCACTCTGAGCTTGTTGTAAAAAGAGCTTTGGAATATGCAGAAATATATAATGTAGACAAAGAAATAGTAAGGCTTTGTGCAATTGCTCATGATATAGCAAAAGAATTTACAGATGAAGAAAATATGGAGTATATAACTAAGTATGATATTAAGCTTGATGAAATAGAAAAGAAGAATAAAAGCTTAATACATGCAAAAGTGGGAGCTGAAGTTTTAAAGCATGAATATGGATTTACAGAAGATATGGTAAATGCAGTAAAATATCATACAACAGGAAGAGAAAATATGAGTGTGCTAGAAAAAATTATATGTCTTGCAGATGCAACAGAAGAAAGTAGAGATTACTTACCTAAAGAGTATGTTAGCATTATAAAAGAAGATATAGATAGAGGGATGGTAGAAATATGTAAGTGGTGCATGAATTATATCTTAAGTGATAATAAAATGCTACATTTAGATACAGTTAAATGTTATAATTACTATTTAGATATGTGTAAGACGAAAACAAACCCCTAAAGAATACTTTAGAGGTTTGTATAAGTTTTAAGCGTAACTATACTTTTTTATAGGTTTAGGCGTCATTGAAATGTTAGAAGTAATAAGCTTTTCAAGGCTCAAGTTAATAATATTTTCTTCAACATTGCCCAAAAATACCACTATGCCGTCAACTATAATTGCTGCATCACTTCTGTATACTGCGTTATATGCGACATTGTCGCAAAGATAACGTACGTCTACATCATTTACATAAGGCGTTCCATCAGGGTATATCTTAATTACCCGGTGTTTTTCTCCTTGTTCGTTAAATTCAGGCATACGAAGTGCTTTGCGAACGCTCATAGCTGTTTCTGAAAGGTTGTTTACCCTAACAGTTATCGGTCTTGATTCAGTCATAAGCTTTTTTACATTTGCATTTTCCATATCAAAATCCTCCAAGTTTGGATAAAATTTTAGCTTTTTCAAGCTTTTTTATTATACCACATTTTACATAAAATGTCAAATATATGTAAAATTAAAATTACATAAAAATATATTATACTGTTTACAAAATAAAAAAAATAGTATATAATATCATAAAAATATGAAAGGAAAAAAGTAGTTATGGGATATATTTATGGAGTAAATCCAGTTTTAGAGGCAGTAAATTCAGGAAAGACAATAAACAAGATTTATGTGCAAAAAGGAAATAAAGAAGCATGTGAGGTAATGAAAAAAGCAAATGAAAAGAAGATAGTTACTGTATTTGCTGAAAAAAACAAATTAGATAGAATGATTACTATGGAAGGAGAGAAAATAAAAAACTCACAAGGAATAGTTGCATCAGTTACTGATTTTGAGTATGTAGAAGTAGAAGACATATTAGATTATGCAAAATCTAAAAATGAGCCTCCTTTTGTCATAATTCTAGATAAAATAGAAGACCCCCATAATTTAGGAGCAATATTAAGGACAGTAGAGTGTATGGGAGTGCATGGATGTATAATCCAAAAAAGAAATGCGTGTCAGGTAACAGATACAGTTGAAAAAGTAGCAGCAGGAGCATGTAGCTATGTAAAAGTTGCAAGAGTAACTAATATTACTGAGACTATAAAATACCTAAAAAAAGAAGGTCTGTGGATATATGGTTTAGATATGGAAGGTGCAAAAGACATTTTTGATGTAAAATTAGATGGAGCAATTGGGATAGTTATAGGTAATGAAGGAGAAGGAATAACAAGACTTGTTAAAGAAAACTGTGATGAGATGTTAAAAATACCTATGAGTGGGAATATAAACTCACTAAATGCATCTGTTTCAGCAGCAATTTCAATATATGAAATAGTAAGACAAAAGCTAAAAGGGGTGTAATATGGAGTTAAAAATAGAAAACTGGAATAATAAAATATATGAAAAGTATTTAGATTATTTAAAGGAAATATCTAGTGAAAAAACAAAGAGTTTTAATGAAAGAATTATGAACGATACAAAACAGTTACTAGGTATTACTATACCCACTTTAAGGAAAATTGCAAAAGAAATACTAAAGGGAAACGCTGTAGCGTTTTTAAAAGTAGCTAAAAATCATGATAAATACGTAGAAGAAGTCATGATAGAGAGTTTTGTTATAGCTTTAGTAAAAGAAAATTTTAGTTTAAAGATAGAAAGAATAGATAAGTTTATTCCTAAAATTTCATCTTGGGGAATATGCGACAGTTTTGTACCAAGTCTAAAATGCATTAATAAAAACAAAGATGAATTTTGGAAATATCTTATGAATAAATATGAAAATGCAAGTGAAGAATTTGAGCTTAGGTTTATAATCATCTGCCTTATGGATTATTATATAGAGGATGAAAAATTAGATAAATTATTTGAAATTTTCTATTTAGTAAAAAAAGATGAGTATTATGTGCAAATGGCAGTAGCATGGGCTATTTGTGAGTGCTACATAAAGAAGAGAGAGAAGACTTTAGAGTATCTGCAAAACAAAAGAGAAGAATTTGATATGTTTACATACAACAAGGCAATAGATAAGTGCCGAGATTCATATAGGGTAAGTGATAAAGATAAAGAAATTTTAAATAGATTAAAAAAGTAACTTAAAATGTAACAATTATTAAAAAATGATTAGAAAATAAAGTTATCACTTTATAATAAATAAAAGGATTACTTTTTTGTTCTTACGATATATAAATATAAGGGGGAGTGTATGGTTATAGAATTAAATTTTGGATATTTGTTTATAGCATTAATTTTGATAATATTTTTTTTAATATACAATAGTATTTTGTATAGGAAAAATGGTATTGAAAAGGCTGAATTTAAGGAAATAAAGAAAGAAAATAAAAGAGCAAAAATAAATAAGATAATGAGGATAATATTTATTATTTTGACAATTTTACTTATTACGTTTATAATAATATCAATATTTTATTTGTTTCTATTTACTGGTTGGGCTTTTCTTACATTATTTGGAACTGCTGACATAGATGCAGGTGGAAATTCAGCTTTTATTGGAGATGGCACAGTTTCTATACTTAGTTTTTCAGCAATCTTATTGAATGTTTGGATACACTTTTTTATTGCAAAATTACTCATAAGTCAGATAACATTGATGTTAAGATTAAGAAAGTGAAGAGAAGTAGTAGGTAAATCGTAATTAATATTTTAAATTTTACTTTATTTGTTATCTTTTAACATTAGTGAATAATTTATATTTACATAGAAAAATGAATAAAAGCAGTATATACTTTAAATAGTTATGCTGTTTTTTTTTTTTTTTTTTCTTTTTTTACTGTAATACTTTGACTTGTTACTTTTGTAACATAACTGTAACAAATAGAAAACGTTAAAATTAAAAGAAATATAAATAAATTAGTTTGCAATAATAATAAAGTTAAGTTCCTTTAAAAAATAATGAAAAAATAAATTTGAATGAAAATAAAGAAAAATAAGTTATGTAACTTGAAGTTTTTTTTTTTTTTAGTGTATACTACCTTTAGTAGTTTTGAAAAAGCCTTAAAGTAGCAACGTTTAAGGCTTATCTAACTAACTAGAAAGGAGGGAAAGTATGATATACCAAAAGTAAAAAAATTATGAAAGGCAAATACTAAAATGTAAAACAAAACTATACAAAAGAGTATAGCGAGAAATATAAAGGAGTGAAAAGTAAATTATGAAGAAAAATTTAACAAAAATACTGCTAATGATAGCGGTAATCACAGCAATAATAGGAGCAAAAGTATATGCAGACTATATAATGAATGCGAGTGAGGTAGAATATACCAAATCAGATAGTACTAAAGTATCAGTTAAAGCAGCACTAGATGATTTGTATACTAAAGCAAGCTCTGGGGTAAGTCAAATAGGAAGCATAGAATGTTCTCAGACAGTAGTAGAATTAACATACACAAAAAATCAAAGTATAACAATAACAAATCCAGGTAATGTAGATATAGAAGTAGAGTCAAGTGATGCAAGTGTAGCAACAGTTACGAAAAATAGTAATACTGAGATAACAATAAATGCATTATCAAAAACAGGATATGCAAAAATAAATATAAATGTATCAATAGGAAGTAAAACAATTACATGGGAAGAGATAAAGGTGGGAGTTTTATCAAGTAGTGATGGAGCACTTCCAGTAGAATATGCAAAGGCAGTAATAAATGAAAGTAATATAGCATCATATATAGGAAGAAAGGTAGACTATAATCCAATAGCTGGCGGAATATGGAATATATTCTATTTAGATACAGCAAACAAATATGGAGATGGAACAAATACATTGTATATAAAGAGAAATTATAATAGTAGTACTACATTACAAATAAGCAGTAGCAGTACATCAGCAACATATTATACAAATGAAAGTAATAGCACAACAAAAGCAGAGATACTAGCAGATATGATAAAATTTAATCCAGAATGGGGAAGAAATGATGGAGCAATAGGAAATTTAAATGAGAATCATAGTGCATATATGTGTCATAGAAATAATTCATTATGTGCACAATACGTACAAAGTGGAGTGGGAGAGTATGCGGTGCTATCTCCAAGTGTAGAAATGTACATGGACTCATACAACCAATGGGGGGGATACACAAGTACGACAGGACCACAAAGCTACAAGTGGCAAAGCTCAAGCGTATCAGGATATGCTGTTGGTGTAAATGGAACATATTCAAATAGTGGATATGCTCAAAGTGCTAATTCATTAAGTGATGGACCAAATTATATATATTGTATGACTGGTGGGAACATTTGGCTGGCTTCTCCTTCTTGTGGTGGTAGTAGCCTAGTGTTACAAGTGCATGATGACAATACCTATTATGGAATAAGAAAATCTGTGCGTACTGGTAGCAGTAATACGTATGCATTGTACCCTATAGTTTCTCTTGGAAATTAAATAAGAAATGATATTTTTGTGGGCATCAAGGAGAAATTGATCTTGTCAATAAATGTCGAAATAGATAAAGTTATGTAAATTTTGCACATAATTTGAATTTAACTCTTTAACTTTTTATTTTATTGTGGTATAATAATAAGGGTGTAAAAAAATAGATAGGAGGAATGTTAATACATGTATTTAGTAAAACCTAAGGTAATTACAAGGAGGTATAAATGAAGGAAAATACAGTAGACAAAATAATGGAAATAGGAAGCCGGCTTACGTCTTTAAAGAGTAAATCAGTATTAGTAAAGGATTACTGTGATATTCAAAAAGAGATTAGGCAGGTAAGGAAGAGCATTGATAAAATGCAGGAGACAACGTTATTTATGCTTAGGCAGAAGTATACTGAAATGTTAGAAAATCAGTTAGAAAAGCTAAAACTGGAAGAGGATGTTATATCATATCTTAGAATATGTGAAGAGTTTTCTACAATTACATCTGAAACTTCTGCAGAAATGAAAAAGTTAAAGAAGCAAAGTCCGGAACTTCATTCTTGGATAATGCTAAATAAAAAAAGAGCAATTTACGAAAAGTTAATTGAAGAGGACCCGGAAAGATATGATGAAAACTTTAAAATTCTTGAGGCCGTAAAAAGAAATATTACTGTTTTCAGAAGTCAGCATAAAGAGTCAGTAGACCAGTGGGAGAAGTATTATCATATAAAGCATCTTATACGTACGTTTAGCGAGTAAGATACAAAAAAGTGCATGGAAATAAATTCTGTGCACTTTTATTTAACAATTTTTTTTAATATAGTAATAAAAAATAATAAAATAACATCAGCAGCAACAATGCTTGCACCTGTTGGAAGCGAAAACATAGCTGAAATAATAATGCCAATTAGAAAAGTTATGACAGATATTATGCAAGATACAAGAGTAAGGGATTTAAAGCTATTTGTGATTTTTCTTGCAGTAATAGCCGGAAACACAATCAAGCTAGAAATAAGTAAAGTTCCCATCATTCTCATACCAACAACCACAATTAAAGCAGTAATTACTGCAATTAAAAATTGATAAAAAGTAACGTTTATTCCTGAAGTCTTTGCAAAATTCTCATCATAAGATATGAGGCATAACCTGTTATAAAATATAAAGTAAATAATAGTTAAAGTAATTGAAAGTAGAATTGATAGTATAACATCTAGGGTAGACATTGTAAGTATGCTGCCAAACATATAGCCATACACATCAACATTAAATCCGTTATTTATAGCAGTAAGGATAATACCGGTAGCAAGAGCAGTTGTTGAAACCATTGCAATAATAGTATCACCACTAATATTTTTCTTTTGACTAATAAGCATAATAATAAGTGAGAAAATAATCAGTACTGGTATTGAAACCAAAATAGGGTTCAAATTAAGAGTAAGAGCAATAGCAAGTGAAGCAAAACCAGCCTCACCTAGTCCATGACCTATCATTGAGTATTTCTTTTGTACTAATATAACTCCAATTAAAGCTGCAGAAACTGATATACATATTCCAACAATTATAGCTTTAATCACAAATGGATAACTTAAAAAATCTAAAATTTGCATCTTCTAACCACCTTGCCATTTCTCTTTCAAATCGTTAAAAACAATTTTCCCATCATCAAGCATAATAATTCTAATTGAGCTATTTTTGAAAAAATTCAAATCGTGAGATGACATTATTATAGTAATTCCTTTTTTGTTTAACTCTTCTAAAATGTTATATATTTCAGCTGAAATTTTAGTATCTAGACCGAGAGAGAGGTTCATCTAAAATGAGGAGTTTAGGACTTTTAGCTAAACTTCTTGCAATTAATACTCTTTGTTTTTGACCGCCTGATATCTCTGATATCTTTTTATTCCTCAAACTTTCAATCTTAAGCATTTTTAGCATTTCATTTGCCCTTTCATAGTCGGATTTTTTGTAAAATAACTTCTTTGGCTTTTGCATACCACTTAAGATAACCTCATAGCATGTAATTGGAAAATCGTTATTTTTAGTGTTAACTTGTTCTAAATATGAATATTCATCATTTGGAAGATTTAAAGTTATAATACCTTTAGATGCTTTTTTAAGTCCAACGATAGTTTTAAGAAGAGTAGATTTCCCACTTCCATTTTTCCCAACAATAATAACATATTCACCTTGTTTAATAGAGAAAGATATATCATCTAAAATGACAGAATCATTATATGATATCTGCAGATTTTTTACATTTACTAAATCCAAAATTACTCCCTCCTTAATAATTAAGAGCTTCTTTTATTGTATTTAAATTTTCAGTCATAAAATCAATGTATGTGTAACCACTTTCTAAATCTTCTTTACTTATATTATGAATAGAATTAAAGTTTAACATTTTTGCACCAGTCTCTGAAGATATTGTTTCAGCAGTTTTAGTAGTAGAAAGTTTATCATATAGCACTATTTTTATATCATTATCTTTAATAAAGTCTATTACTTTTTTCACATCATAAATACTAGGCTCAGAGTGCTCTGAGCAAAACTCATAAGCAGATATATATCTTAAATTATACTCTTCAGTTAAGTAAATAAAGGAAAAAGGACATGCAAATGCTAAAGTTTTCAAAGTATAGTCGGAGTATAATTTAGAATACTGCTCATCTAGATTATTTAGCCCATCTAGAAGTAATTCATAATTTTGAGTATAAGTTATTATGTTTTCACTATCTAAATCACAAAGAGCATTATATATGTTTTCAGCCATAATTTCAGCATTTTTAAGACTCATCCAAATATGTGGGTCATATGCCAAATCCTCATCTTTATCATTATTTTCTAAAAGAATTATTCCTAGAGATGCATCTACAAAGTTTGAAGAATCTTCTGTAGCAGAAAGAAGAGAAGCTGTCCATGGTTCTAACTGCGTTCCTGTGTAAATAAATAGATCTGAAGAAGTAATACTTGCAATATCTAAAATACTTGGTTCATATGAGTGACTTTCAGTTCCAGGCTTTATAACTAAATTTACATCAGCCAAATTCCCAGCAATGCTTCGTGCAAAATCATATGTAGGAAATAGAGTTGTAACAATAGTAATTTTTTCTTCATTATTTATATCACTATCGTTATTATTATTATTAT
>JAFVCY010000093.1 GCA_017478805.1 Clostridia bacterium | reverse complement strand
TAATATCTTATTAGTGTTAATTTTAGTTCTTCTTTCAGATAGTGTTGTAATGGATAAGTATCATAATTCATTATAATATATCTCTAATATGATATTCCAAAAGTTTTTAGTTGATGGATTTACAACTCCTGAATAGCATTTCTTTAATATTTCAGTTGAAGTTGAATTATACATTTTTAGTATAGCATTTGATATCTTTCAAATTATAATTTTTTTGATCATTTTAGCTGTGAGAATTTGCTATGATTGGATATAATGATTTTTGGAGTGTGTATTAATTGTTTTGATATTCAAATGTTTTAAATATTAATTATATATTTATATCCAGAATAGTATATATAATAAGAAAATTGTTTTCAAATATTATCTTTTATTTACATTTTGATAATAATGTATAATTGCTATATACGAGTGTGAATTATTTTAAAAACACCTGTTATTTTTGTAAATGGCTCTCCATATATACTACTTAATATTAATTTCTTGTATTTTCCTAATATTCCAACTTTTTCCAATTTTTTCCAATTTAATTGATTATCAACTCTAATAAGTATATAATTATATTGTACTCATTTTTAGATAAAAGTATAATTATATTAATATTGCTAATAAATAATTTTATATTATTTATTAAATATAGATACGAGGAGGAAATCATAACTATGGTTTTGATACGGTCGCCCTGTTTTAAGGAATAAGTTTAAATGGTATTCAACAGAATCGAAAAAAAACAGTATGGAGGAAAATACTATGGTAAAGTTTTTCAAGAAAAACAAGGTTACAAAACTTCTTGCACTTGCACTCGCAATGATGATGGCAACGGCTTGCCTTTCTGTTACTTCTTTTGCGGCAGCACCCGGTACGGCTACTATAAATGCAATAAGTGGTAGTGGTCAGGTTTCTACCTCGTTGACATCTGGGTATGTTTCAACTCTCATTTATTCAGGAAGTAGTAGTTGGTTTGGACATGCAGATATAGTTGTTACTGGCGGAGATGCTTTAGTGCAAATTATTAAGCCTGATGGTGCAGGTCAGCTTTATGAGGGTGGTATGCAGTGGCTTTCTCCCGGAACTCATCATGCAGTTATGACTAATTGTCCAGCAGGAAACTATGAGCTTAGGGTACAAAGTCTTTATGGTGATTATGTAACCGTAGTTGCTACTCTTGGCGATTGGTGGTAATATATAAGGAAGTGGTATTTTACCACTTCCTTTCTAATATTATTGAAAATAAAATAATTATATGATATATTGAAGATGAGGTATAGTCTTATGAGTTTAATAGAAGTTAAAAAATTAAGTAAAATATATGGTAAAGAAGATAATAAAACAATAGCTCTTGATAATATTTCTTTTACTATTGAATCAGGAGAATTTGTTGCAATAATTGGTGCATCACGGAAGTGGAAAATCTACACTTTTGCATATGCTAGGTGGAGTAGATCGCCCAACAAGTGGAGAGGTACTATTTAATAATAAAGATATATACAAATTGAGTGATGATGAACTTGCTGTGTTTAGAAGACAAAAAGTAGGACTTATATATCAATTTTATAACCTTATACCAGTTCTAAATGTTGAAGAAAATATATGTCTTCCTGTTGAACTAGATAAAAGAGAAGTAGATAAAGAGAGTTTAGAAGAATTACTTGAAATGTTAAATCTAAAAGAGAGAAGAAAACATCTCCCAAGTCAGTTATCTGGTGGACAACAACAAAGAGTAAGTATAGGTAGAGCTCTAATTACTAGACCAAATATAATACTTGCAGATGAGCCAACAGGAAATTTAGATACGAAAACTACAAAAGAAATACTTGATATATTTGAAGAAGCAAATAAAAAATATAAACAAACTTTAGTTATAATAACACATAATCCTGAAATTGCTAAAAAGGCAGAAAGAGTAATTACTATTCAAGATGGAAAGATAGTTAGTGATGAAAGGAATTAATAAAAATGAATATATTAAAAAAATATGTTTCAAATAATATAAAATTAAACAAAAAAAGGACAATAGGAAGTATTATAAGTATAGCACTTTCTACAATGCTTATATGTTCTATACTTATAATTGCAATTAGTTTTTACACTACAATAAAAGATGATACTATTGCAGTAAGAGGAAATCAACATGCTACATTTAATTTTTTAGATAAAGAAAAAGCAGAAACACTTATTTCAAGCGATGAAGTTGAAAGTTATTTTGTAACTCAGCAGGTAGGATATATCAGGTTAAAAGAAACAGAGGGAAAAAGATATTTATGTTTGCAGGAATTTGATGAAGTAGCATTAGGAAATTTTGGAATTAGACTTTTAGAGGGAAAACTTCCAGAAAATTCAGATGAGATAGTTATTTCAAGGCAAATAGAAGATAATGCAGGAATCAAGTATAATGTTGGAGATACTGTAGTTTTTGATATATATAAATTAATTGGAGATGGAAATTACGAACTAAATCAATCATCAACATATCTTAGACAGTACGAAGATACAGGAAAAATCACAAAACAATTTATTGAAAAAAAGACTTTTAAAGTAGTTGGAATAATAGAAAAGCCAGATGATAGAATTGAGCCATTAAAATCTGCAGGTTATACTATTATAACAAAACTTGATAATATAAGAGAAAGAGCAAACTATAGTGTAAGATACAAAGATGTATATAATGCTTATGATATTTCAAGTAGTTTTGAAAAAGAATTAGAACGAAATGCTATAAATAATAGTCAGCTTCTACAACTTGAGGGAGTAAAATCAGAAATAAGTATTGTAAAAGTTGCAGTAATAATTGTAATAATTATAATAGTAATTTTATGTGTGTCAAGTATTATCATAATCAGAAGTAGTTTTTATATTTCAATATCTGAAAAAGTAAAACAATATAGTATATTGTCAAGTATAGGTGCAAAAACAAAACAAATAAAGGCACTGGCATATAAAGAAAACTTTATTATAAGCACAATAGGTATTGTTCTTGGTATAACTCTTTCTTTAGGAATTACATATATTTTGATAATTTTAGTAAGAAATATGATAAGTGAAAATAGCTTTTTAACAGCAGTAGAAGTTGTATATGATGTTCCAATTTGGACTTTAATCGCATCAGTAGTAATTTCATATATAACTATGTATTTTGCAAGTTTGAGTTCTGTAGCCAGACTTAATAATATTTCTCCACTTTCAACTATGAATAGGGTAGATTATGAAAAAATTGAGGAGATAAAAGAACATAAGGTAATTAAAAAGTTATTTGGAATAGGTGGAGATGTATCATATAAAAATATTAAAAGAAATAGTAAAAGATACAATTCTGTAATGATTACATTAGTTATAAGTTTAGTAATGGTATTTTCAATTGTATCACTTGTAAAATATACAGAAAAGATGAATAATGATATAAATGCAGATAAACAGTATAATGTGCTAGTAGGGTATAAAGTTCCTATGGATCTAGAGTTAAAATATAACTCATTTTTAGAAATAGTAAAAGATGAAAGAATTAATAAGTTCTCAATTTTAAGACATAAGGATTTATTTGCTTATTTAGATAAGTATGTTCCAGAAGAGTATTTTGAACTATATAAATCATATATTGGGGTGTGGGTTAGCGATTATAGGTCTCCAATAGCTTTGACGACAGTTGGCAAGGAAGAATACTTAAGATTTATTGAAAAATTAGGAATAAACTATAATGATTGTAAAGATAAAATTATTTGGTGTAATAATCCAGCTCTTACAGGGTACTATACAAAAGATGGTAATAAAAAAGTACAGTTGTTAGATTTAGATGTAGGGGATAAAATAGAAATTTTAAGGCAAGATAAGGATGAAAAATTTACTTTGGAAATAGCAGCAATTACAGACATATATCCTATGGGACTTGGGGGATATTCGATACTTGGTCATTTTTTGGTAAGTGATGAATTTTTGGATAATAAATTTGAAAATTATGTTTTATCTTATTTAACAATAGATACAGATAGTCCTGTTGAACTTTGCAATGATATAAATAAAAAGTATGATGAACTTCTAGCAAGAGATGAAAGGGCAGAACAAGAAAGAGAAAGTAATAAAACATTGATTTTATTTGCTATAGCTTATGGGATAGCTTTTGTTATAGTTATTATTTCAATTACAAATATATATAATATGGTGGTTTCAAGTATTATGTTAAGAAAAAAGGAATTCTCAATGCTTAAAAGTATTGGTATGACAAAAAAAGAATTTGATAATATGATTAATTTGGAGAGTTTATTTTTCTGTATAGAAGCAATAATTGTGTCTATTATACTTGGTGTAGGTATAAATTTTGGAATAAGACACTTTATAGCAAAATTTTATGAGTTGCCAATAATGATTCCATATATAACAATGATTATTTCAAGTTTGTTTGTATTTATATTTGTAAATATTATAGAAAAAATAACTATGAAAAAAATGTCAAATGAAAGTATAATTGATGATATACGAGATGAAAATACATAAAAATAAGCACTTCATTTTTGAAGTGCTTATCTTAATTCAATGCCATTATTTGTAGAAAAGCATATCCACAGAAACAAAGAGTAATAATTCCTGCTGTAATTAAACAAGACGCAATAAATTTTTTGTCCGTAAATTTAGAAAGTGTTATTCCAAAAACAATAAGTATTATTCCAGATATTGCAAAAAGATAAGTAGAATATCTTCCAAATGTATCGTTTTTATATTTTATTGAATCTTGATAAACTTCTAACATACTTACAGCGTTTTCTTTTATTTCTCGTGTAGCATTTGAGTCACTAGTTATTTTGGTTAAATATCCTGCAGCTCCTCCAAATCCTACACCTTCAACATTAACTATAGGAAGAGTTAATGCTTGATTTAATAAAAACATAGGAATTATACTTGTAAGTGCAACAATCAATCCTGTAACTACAATAAATTTAATAATTTTCAACAATACCACCTCTACAATATTTTAAACTATAATTAAAAAATTGTCAAATAAATAACCGAACATTTATGTTCGGTTAAATACTACTTCCTATTAACTAATTCTTTTAATGCTTTACCAACTTTAAAAGCAGGTGCTTTTGATGCAGGTATTTTTATTTTCTCTTTAGTTTGAGGATTTTGTCCTACTCTAGCAGCTCTATTTCTTACTTCAAAAGTTCCAAATCCAACAAGTTGAACTTTATCTCCTTTTTTTAAAGCAGAAGATATAGCATCAATCATTGCAGTTAAAGCAGTTTCAGTTGCTTTTTTTGTAAGTTTACTTTCTTCAGCCATTTTAGTTATTAATTCAGCTCTATTCATTTTTTCACACTCCTTTTAATCTGTAAATAATTTACCAAAAATATAAAAAAATGTCAATATTTAAAGAAATTTTTAGCTAATTTTGTCTAGTTTTGTCGAAAAAATTAATTTTAATGTATTTTATGTTATAATCACTTTTGTGATGAATTATGGAGAAAATTGTTGAAATTGAAAAACTAAAAAGATTACTATGTAAAAGTATAGAAAGAAATGGTATATGTCATCC
>JAFVCY010000092.1 GCA_017478805.1 Clostridia bacterium | reverse complement strand
TGCTAAAACTAGGGATATCAAAAGATGAGGCAAAGAAGGTAGCATATAGCCAAAAAAGGCTACTGGAATAATTGCAAATCAGTGGTAATGCATGTGGCAATATCAAATGAAAGGCTAAAAAAGAAAGGTCTAGTTATGCGACTAGACCATTATGTTAAAGTACATACTGTAATATAAATTGAACCGCCGTATACCGAACGGTACGTACGGTGGTGTGAGAGGGACAAATTTACAGTTTCAACTGTAAATTTTCTCTACTCGATATTAAAATTTGCTTACTTTTATACTTGTGGAGCCAAAAAGAGTTTTCTTTGAATTACTTAAAAATGTTGATATATAAGCATTTTTTATGAAGTGTCTACAAAATTCCAAATTTTTTAGACCGTTTAAAAATTGAAACGGTCATTTTGCATATATTAAATTGCCGTGTGAACTTTCAATTTTTTCCCTTGAAAAATATGTCGTATAGTGTTATACTAGCTATAGTATAGGAGTCAGTAGAATATGATAAGTAAAGAATTGATTTTAAAAGGTTTAAATAGTGATGAAGATTTGTTAAAAAAGGCAATGTTTAAGTATGTAAGTAAATATTCGTTATATAATACTTATGAGGAAGTAGAAAGTGTATTTAAAAGTTATATTGAAGAGAACATAGAAAATACAAGCGATTTTGTTGTTTTGACATTTTTAAAATACTCAAAATTAAATGAAGAAATAGTTAATTTTTTTATAGAAATTTATAAAAAAGCTAATGATAATAAAGTAAAAGAAAAACTAGAAGAAGTATTTTTTTACCATTTAAATATTTTGAAAAATTTGAATTATGAACCAAATGAAATATTTAAAGATAGAGATTATAGCCTGATATATAAAAAGTATCTTCATTTTATAAATAAAGACAAAAGACAATTATTTGAAATGTATAAGGATAAATTATTAGTAATAGATAAACTTGAAATCCAAAATTAAAATACAGATTTACAGTTATTTGAAGCCATGGGAACAGCTCTTGCACATTCAGATGAAGGACATAATATGCTTGTAAAACTTGCAACTAAAATTATAAATGATACCAAACTTTATACTGAAAATATGCGTAATTCAATTATTACCCATATATGTCTCGGACTAAGTAAAGATAGTGAGGCATTTGAGCTTCTAGTTAATTATTATGCTAAACATATAAATGATAACATTGATAATCTTTTATGTTTATCGTATATATATAATTCTTCAGAGGAAGATGACTGTAAAAAATATATTAGTAGCTGTGATAAAGACAAAAAGAACATAAACATTTTTGAAATAAGTAGGTATTTACCATATACTGAAGTAGAAGATTATTTAATTAATCTTTTAGATGATCAAAAAGTTAAAGAGGATATAAAAGAAGAAATAATGTATATTCTTTTGTTAAACTTTAATACTCAAATTATAGATAAGGCTGAAGTCTATAGAGAAAAAAATCCTGTATATTTTGATATGCACATTGTACCAGTTCTTGCACCTGCTATATTGCTATATGATTTTA
Organism: Clostridia bacterium; assembly: GCA_017478805.1. Lineage (GTDB taxonomy): Bacteria > Bacillota > Clostridia > TANB77 > CAG-465 > RGIG5057. The sequence goes on along the minus strand of JAFVCY010000092.1, from coordinate 9,505 downwards.
AAACTAAAAAATACAAAGAATATGTTAAGAAAGCAAAGAAGTTAGAAGAGGCAAATAAAGGGTTAAAAAAATTAAAAGATGAGTTACTTGGTGATTTTGAGATAAATGAAGAATCTACAAAAGAAGATATGCTTCAAAATATATACAATAATTTAATGGCTTTTAAAGAAAAAACGCAGAAAAAAGATAAAAATATAGTAAAGTATAGAGAGATAAGAAAAAAATATAGTGATTTGGTAGGTGATATGTTTGATGACTTTTGTGAAGGAAAATTTAATATGTCTATAGACCAGTTAAAAAATGAGATAACAACAAATAAAGAGGTGAGAGATTTTAATTTTTCTTTTAATTTAAAAGATCAATTTGATATAGGTGCTGCACTAAATGTTGTTTTGTATAAAAATGCTGATAATGTTCGCTGCATGACTGAAGAATATTTATCTAAAAATATATATGAAGATAGAAAAGATATGCTTAAGGCTATGTTTGATTCTAAAGTTGGATTATTTGAAGTAGTAGATACGGAGCCATTAGGTGCTAAAGTTAACCTAAAGAATGTATTTACAAAAGAAGAGTATGTAGTATATGACATAAATTTAAGTGCTAATCGAAAAGTAAATGAAGACTATATATATACTAGAATTATTTCTTTTGATGAAATAAACTTTTTATCAGGATTTATGATGGTATTTGATAAAGGTGAGATATTTATAAGGAAATTTATTTCAAATCACTTTTCTTGCTATAATAAAGAAACAGAACTAAATAGGTTTCTTGAACTATATGAAAGATATGTTAAAACAGGTGGAAAGTATAATATGGTACTTAAAGAGATTTGATAGGAAGAAAGTAGGTGCTTTTCTTGATAAGAGCAATATTAATATTGTTTAGTATAGCTGTGCAAATTGCAGTTTTTGTTTTTGGATTAATCATTTTTAGTGATAAGTATGTATTATTTCAAATGTTTATGCTAATACTTAGCATTTTTATAGTTATAGCAATAGTTTCAAGAACAAGAAATCCTGGAAATAAGGTGCTTTGGATTGTGTTAATACTTGCTTTCCCAATTCTTGGAACAGCTCTTTACCTTATACTAGGACATAACCTATATAGGAGCAAAAGACTAAAGTTACTGTTTTTAAACACTAATATTAGTAAGGAATACTTAACTCAAGATGATGAGGTTTTGCAAGAAATAAAAAGCAAAGATGCAAATGTATATAGTGAGGTTAACTATATTTCTAATTTTGCAGGTTACCCTATATATAAGTCAAACAAGATTACATACTATAAAACGGGCGAAGAAGTATATGAAAAAATGAAGGAAGATATAAAAAAAGCTGAAAAGTATATCTTTTTAGAATATTTCACTATATCTGAAGGCGTGATGTGGCAAGAATTATTAAGTATTTTAGATAAGAAGAGTAAAGAGGGTGTTGATATCAGAATAATATATGATGATATTGGCTCTGCTGCACTTCTACCTAAAAACTTTAATAAAACTCTTAAAGAAAAAGGCATAAAGACCTTGTGCTTTAATAGACTTAAACCAGTTGTATCTACAATACTTAACAACAGAGACCACAGAAAAATAACTGTGGTTGATGGAAAAGTTGCATACTGCGGAGGAATAAATATAGCAGATGAGTATATAAATAAAAAAGTGAGGTATGGCTACTGGAAGGACTGTATGGTGAAAGTTGAAGGTGATGCAGTCATTAGTTTCACTTCTATGTTTTTCGAAATATGGAACACATATTATGAAGATGAGTACTCATTAGATGAGTATAAATATAATTTTGAGAAAACTGAAAATATAAAAGGATACGTGTGTCCTTATGCAGAGAATCCTTTAGATAGTGAAAATGTTGGAGAAAATATATATATTAATATGCTAAATAAAGCAAATGATTACGTATATATTTTTACTCCTTACCTTATACCTGATACAGATTTAATAACTGCCTTAACCTTATCTGCCAAAAGAGGGGTAGATGTAAGGATTGTACTTCCAGGTATTCCAGATAAAAAAATAATCTATTCTATAAGTAGGTCATATTATAAAGTTTTGCTTGGCTCAGGAGTTAAAATATATGAATACATGCCAGGATTTTTACACAGTAAAGTACTTATTGCAGATGACAAAAAAGCTGTAGTTGGAACCTTTAATCTTGATTATAGAAGCCTATATACACATTTTGAATGTGGAACATATATATATGATTCTGATGTAATTGAAAGTATAAAAAATGATGCTATGGAGACTTTTGAAATAAGTAAAGTAGTCGGTATGAACGATATTAAAACTTCAATATTCAGAAATTTACTAAATGCTTTTTTAAGACTATTTGCACCTCTTCTTTAAAAAAATTGGCTTAAATATCTAGATAGCTACTTATCTAGAGTTTAGGCCTTTTTTGCATCTGCTAATTTTGCTTGTTTTGGTTGATTTTTTATCATTTTTATGGTATATATATATTTGTTAAGTGAAGGAGGAATTATATATGAAAAAAGGAATATCTGCAGTTATAATAGTACTAATTATTTGCATTATTTTGCTTGCTATATTTGCTGTTTTAATTGATAGTAAGGTGATTAATATTAAAAAGATAGGTGTAGATAAAGAAATTCAGGTTGTAGATAATAACGATAAAGATGATAATAATACTAAAAAAGATAATGAACTAAAAGATAATTTAGGTATAAATTTTGTATATAGCTTGGAAGACGATACCTATGAGGATACTATTTGGTGCGGTACTTTTAACATTATATGGAACAGATTAAGAGAGGATTTAGCAAAACAGGATATTATTTTTGCTGAAATGTCTAAAACAGTTATAAATTTAAATAAAGGTACTTTTTCTGAAAATGATTTGGAGGATTCAAGTTATTATGTAGCAGTAGACTATATGACTCCTAAGCTAAAGGCAGAAATCGAGAAGGGGATTAAAGAAAAATTTAATGAAACAAGTGATATTTTAGATAGTTTCGATTTTCGTGAAAATTCAAAAGATTACTTTTTATACACTATGCTTAAGAAAGTATTTAATTTTGAGTATAAATTTGATATATTAGAAAATGGTAAATTTGCAGATAAGTATGATGATGTAAAGTATTTTGGTATTGATAAGAATTCTAAAAAAGAATTAAAGGAGCAAATAGATGTTTTGTACTATGATTCTGAAGATTCTTTTGCTATAAAGATACATACAAAAGAAAATGATGAATTGGTATTTTGTAAATCACCAAATGGAAAGAGTTTTAGTGATATGTATAATAACATTTTAGATAAGGAGAAAAAATATACAGGCACTACAAATTTAAAATCAGAAGAATATTTGAAAGTGCCAAATATAATGTTAAATGCTAAAAGTCAGGTTAAAGAGGTTATGAATAAGCCATTTAGTTTTGCAAATGGTGATGAGTACGAAATAGATAATGCTATTCAAACTATTAAATTTGAACTAGATAACGCAGGTGGAAAGATAAAAAGTGAAGCTGCTATGTCTTTAAGAAATACTGCTGTATTTATTCCTGAGGAGGAAAAAATAAGGACATTTTATTTAGATAGTGAGTTTGCAATATTTATAGTCGAAGAAGGCAAAGAGCACCCATATTTTGCAGCTAAGATATCAGACATAACAAAGTTTCAGTAACATATATTAAAAAGAAGGAGAGATAATTTATGAGAAAATATTTTGGAACAGATGGAATAAGGAGAATTGCAAATACTGAGCTTACACCAGAGCTTGTATATAGAGTTGCAAAAGCTGGTGCATATGTGCTATCTAAACACATCGGTGGTGAGGCTCCAACTATACTCATTGGTAAAGATACTAGACTTTCAGGTTCATTAATTGAAAGTGCCATGACTGCTGGATTTTTAAGCTATGGTGCAAATGTTATTTCACTTGGGGTTATGCCAACTCCTGCAGTTGCTTTTCTTACTAAAAAACTTAATGCTACAGCTTCAGTAGTGATTTCCGCATCACATAATACTTTTGAGTTTAATGGTATAAAGTTTTTTAGTAACTTAGGTATGAAGATTTCAGATGAGTTAGAGGAAGAAATAGAAGCAGTTATGGATAGCCGGCAAAATAGATGAGTTAAATGCTAATTGTGATAAGATTGGAGTTTCTACTTTAGGCTTAGAGCTCGAAGAAAAATATGTTAGTTTCTTTGTAGAAAATTTCGCTAGAAAAATAAAAGAAAATATGAAAAAAGACTTTAAAGTCGCAATTGATACTGCAAATGGTGCAACATATAACGTTGCTGAGAAAATCTTTAAGAAATTAGGTATAAACTATGAAATAATACATAATAGTCCAAATGGTATTAATATAAATGAAAACTGCGGGTCAACTCATTTAGATGATTTAAAAAGATATGTTATTGAAAATGGTATGGATTTGGGCTTAGCATATGATGGTGATGGTGATAGATGTCTAGCAGTTGATGATACTGGAAATATAATTGATGGCGATAAGATAATGGCTATTTTTGCAAACTATTTATTTGAAAAGGGGAAACTTAAAAATGATACTTTAGTTGCAACTGTTATGAGTAATTTAGGTCTTAGTAAGTTTTCTGAAGAAAAAGGAATTAATTTTGTTCAAACTAAGGTTGGAGATAGATATGTTCTAGAAGAAATGCTTAAAAATGGGTATAATTTAGGTGGAGAGCAGTCAGGTCATATTATAATGCTAGATTATAACCCTACTGGAGATGGTATACTTACATCTATTATGCTTATATCTATTCTGCTTGAAAAGAATGTTTCTTCAAGTGACCTTGCTAGAATTGTTACTATTTACCCTCAAGTATTGGTAAATGCTAAAGTTACTAATGATAAGAAAGAGATATATAAAGAGGATAAAGAAATATCAGAAGAAATAAGCAGGCTTGAAAAAGAAATGAACGGTAGAGGTAGAGTACTTATTCGTGCATCTGGAACAGAGCCACTTATTAGAGTTATGATAGAAGGCGAGGATATTCAGTATATTACTGAAAAGGCTAAGTATATTGCAGGGCTTATTGAGGAAAAAGGGAATTAATTAAAATGTGTTAATATAAATTGAGATAGTTGTAAATATATTGAATATAGAATAATTATTCAAAAGAGGTATGGTTATATATGGATTATATATATAATGCCTCTTTTTTGTTATGTATATATAATTTGACTTTTTGGCTGTGTTGTGCTATGCTATAATCTTCACATAAAGTTTAAAAATTTATTTCTACTTAACAAAGTAGTAAAAGTTGCTTTTTGGAGGATTTTCTTATGGGAACAATAACATCTAAAATTTATAGAGTATCAGAGTTATATTTGCTTACAATAAAGTTTGAAATACCAGTTTGTTACTGTGGTGATTATCCATGTAGTATACGGGAAGTAACAGAGTATTTTATTGCTTCAAAAGTTGCTTTAGTATTTTGTGATATTTTTTCTGGTGTAGAATTAAGAAATAATTTTTCAAAAATATAGAGCTATTTTTTCCTTTGTGTATATGCCTAATTAATAGCTCTTAATTGAAAAGAAAATTAAAGAATTACTTTTAAATCTTTTCAAAAAATTTGATAAATAATCTAAAACAATTGACATATTATACAGAAATCGATTATAATTAATATAACAATTAAGAACATCATTGTTTTGATAAATGTGTTTGTCACCACTTCTTTTGCGAGTTAAAAATGAGAGAGTGAATTAATAATTAGACTTGCCGTTTTAGGTAGGTCTATTTTAGCAAAAGGAGTGATAAATCATGCAAATAGAAGAAGTTTTCTTTTATTTTATAAAAGATTCATTTTTTGATATTATATAAGATAAAGAGTTAATGGTAAATAAAGAAAATGGCAATAAAAGATCATGTTATTATTGCTTTAAAAGTAATAAGTTTGATACGATTATTTGTTTTATACCTGTTAGTACAAAACATTTTATAACTCTTACATATCTAAAAATTATTTTTATTTTAGTTATTTTAAATCTAAATATAAATTCCAAAGTAAAATTATCATATATAACACAAATAATCATAATATTAGCAGTTTAATGCACAAAATATGTTTATTAGACGTAAGTATTTACCTTTTATACCTCTTAAAACAAGACTTATGATATATTTTTAAGTTAGCTCTTTAAAATACTTCTGCTATATGATAAAATACTACTGTCAAAAGGAGAAAATTTTATGCTTAGAATTGATAATGTAAAAGTAAATAAGGATTTGAATTTAGAAGAGTTAAAAGATTTAGTTTCAAAGAAATACAGAATAAATAAAAATGATATACAAGACTTTACTATATACAAAAAATCAATAGATGCAAGAGATAAATCAAATGTTCACTATGTTTATTCATTCAATGTAATGGTTACAAACGAGTCAAAATATAGTAGATATACTTTAAATGAAGATGGAAAAAGATTAGAAAAAATAGAGATAAAAAGAACAAGTAAATTACCACCAGTAATTGTTGGCTCAGGACCAGCTGGGCTTTTTGCAGCACTTCAAATGGTAAAATATGGTTTAACTCCCATAATTCTAGAAAGAGGAAAAAACGTAGAAGAAAGACAAAAAGATGCAGAGGAGTATTTTAAGACGGGCAAAGTAAATGAATCTTCAAATGTACAATTTGGAGAAGGAGGAGCAGGAACTTTTTCTGATGGAAAATTAAATACAGGAATAAGCAGTGTGTATATTGCTAAAGTGCTTGAGACTTTTGTTTCATTTGGAGCACCAGAGCAAATATTATATGTAAATAAGCCCCACATCGGAACAGATAATTTAGTAAAAATTGTAAAGAATATAAGAAAGTATATAGAGTCAAAAGGTGGAAAATATATTTTCAGTGCACATTTTGATGACTTTGACATTCAAAATGGAAAAATAGTTTCAGTAAGATATAACGAAGTAGAAAAGATAAATACTGACACTTTAGTACTAGCTACAGGGCATAGCTCAAGGGACATATTTGAGCTTATGAAAAAGAAAAATGTAGAAATGGAGAAGAAAAACTTTTCTGTAGGAGTTAGAATAGAGCACAAACAAAAGCTAATAAATAAATCTCAATATGGGACAAAAACCTCTTTAAATTTGCCACCTGCAGAGTATAAGCTAGTATATCATGGAAAAGATAGGTCATGTTATTCTTTTTGTATGTGTCCTGGAGGGGTTGTTGTAGCATCTGCAAGTGAAAAGAATACTATTGTTACAAATGGAATGAGTACATTTATTAGAGATTTAGAAAATGCAAATAGTGCACTACTTGTGAATGTAACGGTAGATGATTTTAAAGGAAAGGACATATTAGCTGCAGTAGATTTTCAAAGAAAATTAGAGGAAGCAGCATATATTTTAGGTGGAAAAAATGGCTTTGCACCAGCGCAAAAAGTTATAGACTTTTTAGAGGGAAGAGAAACCAAAGAATTTGGAGAAGTAAAGCCAACATATTTGCCAGGAGTAAAGCCTAGTAACCTAAATGATATACTTCCAAATTTTGTAAAAGAAACATTAAAAGAGGGTATAAAATACTTTGGAAAAATAATTAAAGGATTTGATGCTGATGATAGTGTAATTACAGGAGTAGAAACAAGAAGTTCATCTCCACTCAAAATTACAAGAGATATTAATACTCTTATGAGTAAAAGTGTTTATGGACTATATCCTACTGGAGAAGGACCAGGCTATGCAGGAGGAATAATGTCAGCTGCAATTGATGGAATAAAAGTTGCAAATATGATAATATCAAATGAATAGTTGATAAAAAAATAAATTTATGTTATATATATAATATAAGTGAAATATATTTTTTGAGGTGATATATGAATAAAATTGTTGTAATTATTTCCATAGCAATTCTTTTTTGCTTGACACTTGCCATTTTTATCTTAAATAATACTATGTTAGAAGAAAAAGCAGGATTAAAAGATAATTATATTCTTTCTTTTTCTGTTAATGAAAATAATGGTGCAAGTCAGACTATTTGTAAAACATATTACTTTTATAACAATAAAGATGCAATTTGTGAAACAATATTAAAAAATAAAAGTACAAATGAAGCTATAAAAACAGATTATGAAAAAGTATCAATTGTTGATGAAGAATTCAGTGTTTTGAATGTTTTAAGCATGCTATTTTCTGCAAGTAGTTCAATGCTTAACAATAATGCATGTCGTGTGTATGTAAAAAATACTGATAGAACATATATGATTTTAAAGAATTCTGAAATTTATAAAGTTATTACTAAAGCAATAAATTATAATTAAAATATAGATTTGAGGTGGTTGTATGAAAAAAATTATTGTAGTTATTGTTATAGCACTTGCGTGTTGGTATGGTTTTGAAGTGTATAAGAGAAATAATCCCGAACCTGTAAAAGAAGAACTACTTTTTGATGAAAATTATATTTTTTCTTTTTCATTTAGTGATAATGTTGTAAGCCAAATGATATATAAAACTTACTATTTCTATAGTAATGAGAAAGCTATTTGTGAAAGTGTGTATATTGATAGGAGTACAGGTGAAACATTAAAAACAGATTATGAAAATATAGTAATAAATGATGAAGATTTTTCTATAGATAAAATATTGGAATTATTAGAACTTCCAAATGACAATTCTTTGTCAACACTATATTCACATAAAATTTATGTAAAAAATACAAATAAGTCATATATGATAGCAAGGAATTCTGACATATTTAGAATTCTTTCCAAAATAATTAATATTAAGTAATAAAGGAGAAATAGAAAGTATGAAGATTATATCGTGGAACGTAAATGGCATAAGGGCAGCTATATCTAAAGGATTTTTTGATTTCGTAAATTCAGAAAATCCTGATATATTATGCATTCAAGAAACAAAAATGAATGAGCGGACAAGCTGATATTGCAATAGAAGGTTATGAGCTTGTTATGAATAGTTGTAAGTATAAAAAAGGGTATTCTGGAACGGCTATATATAGCAAAATAAAGCCTATAAATGTAACTTATGATATTGGTATAGAAGAACATCGGACAAGAAGGAAGAGTAATAACTATGGAATTTGAAGATTTTTACCTAGTAAATGTTTATGTTCCAAATTCAAAACGAATGCTTGAAAGATTAGATTATAGAATGAAGTTTGAAGATGACTTTAGAGACTATCTAAAAAAATTAAATGAAAAAAAGCCAGTAATTATGTGTGGAGACTTAAATGTTGCACATGAGGAGATAGATATAAAGAATCCTGCTTCAAATCATCACAGTGCTGGATTTACCGATGAAGAAAGAAATAAGATGACAATGCTTCTTTCATCAGGTTTTACAGACTCATTTAGGAAACTATACCCGGATAAGAAGGATAGTTATACTTGGTGGTCATATATGATGCATGCCAGGGAGAAAAATATAGGTTGGAGAATTGACTATTTTATCGTATCAGATGATATAGCAGAAAATATAAAAGACAGCATTATATACTCTGATGTCATGGGAAGTGACCACTGTCCAATAGG
>JAFVCY010000091.1 GCA_017478805.1 Clostridia bacterium | reverse complement strand
TTACTATTTCACCTAACAAATTTAGTTGCCTCTTACTTTGTCTTCTCTCTACTCTATTCATACACTTTACATCCCGAAAATTTATTTTTTATTATTATACATTAAAGTAATTTTTTATTGAAGTATCAACGTTTATCTATTGCAAAAAATTTTTACTCTTTTTTGCTATTACAAATTTATATTATATATATATATATTTTTTTATTTTATTATGCTTTGGAACAAATATAAAGAAAGAAAACGCCCAAACTATTTAAGTTTGAACGTTTTAAAATAACATGAAATAATATTATCCCAGCATAGCTTTAGCCTCTTCGTATGCTATGCTTAAGTACTCCATAGAGTCATCGTAGCTTTCTAATGTTAGCTGCGAAATAACCATGAGCTTCTCATCACGGTAGTAGCTAAGTGCCTTAGAGCCTTTATTAGTGAGCTCTCTTTTTCCTTTTATTACAAAGAAAAATACATTCTCATTAAACTTCTTTTCAGCCTCTGCCTTGAAGATAGCCTTAAGTGCTTCTACTACCTTTTCACTTGCTTCTACTTTTTGAGATGACACAACGAGGTACATACCACTACTTTCAACATCTACATACTTATAGATTTTTCCAGATAAGGTCTTTCCAGCCATTTCTACAGTTACGGTAGTTTCACATGACGTCTTTATAGCCTCCATAATCTGCTTTGAGCCAGAAATTCTTTCTTTAGAGCCTACTAAACTTTGGATTTTGAAATCTAAAGCTATTTTTAACACTTTTTCTCTTAAAGCATCAAGATTTTCAGCAGTAGCCTCAGTATTTTCATCTCTTAGCATCACTTTTTTTCCTTTAAATTCATACTCTAAAGGAAGGGTACTATCATCAAGCATCTGCCTTGTTACGAAGATATAAGGCTGAAAGTAGTTATAATATACAGTTTGCCATATATTTCCTACTTTTACAGCATTCTCACTAAGCCACTTTATATGTTCTTTTTCCTTTTCTTCCTCATACTCCTTTTTCTTTATTTCAAAAAGCTGAGGGTCGTCTAACTCTATTTCTTCAGAATAGAAAACATAGCCTCTGTATGAATATGAAACCCTCTGAACAAGGCACTCGGTATAGAAGTATGACTTGTACTCTGGCTCTGATGTTTTAGCTACGAAAAACTCGCTTGCCCACTCATTAAGCTCTAAACGACTTATACGCGTGCAAAGAGTTATAAGGTTTAGTACATCCTTGCCATACCTTCCATTTATTTCAATCTTTTTCGGAAAACCGAACACTATTTCAGAACTATAGTAGCATGTGCTGTTTTTTACTACCACACCTTTAAAGATCTCCTCAGGACTTACGTAGCCTCTATATTCATTAAAGAAAACTAAGTCCTTCATAGCACTAAAGGCAAGCTTTATCAAAGTTCCACTGTCTACATCGAAATCGTTTTCAAGCTCACTTTCAAGCATGTCATTTAACTTTTTCACATATTCCTTTACTCTGAAATATGTCTTGCTATTTACACAAAGCTCTTTAAAGTCAACTGGTGCATTTTCAGTAATATACTCGTATACTTTCATTTCAGCGATTAAATCGCTTTTAATATTAAAGCTATACCCAAGTATATCACGATAATCCCCATCTTTGGTAATAAGAGAACCATTTTGAAGGATAGCTGCAATTATTATCATTTGGCGCATGCCACCTTCTTTTTCAGCTTCTACTAGCATCCTTGCCTGCCTTGCAGAAACAGGCATTTTTGCCATTTTTCTTCCTATATCAGTTAAGTTTAGATTACTATCTAAAGCGCCTAAGGATATAAGGAGAGACTTAGCGGTATCTATTGCCTCTTTTGGTGGCTGATGCAAGAAACGTATGCTTGATGCATCAATTTTAGCACTGGCAAGCTTTAGAACTACCTGCTCAAGCGAAAGCCGGTATATTTCTGGCCTTTTTGCTTTTTCACGCTTTTCAAAAGGAATATCTGAGCAAAGCACATACCTTCCTTCATGCGTTCTACCTGCTCTTCCTTTTCTTTGAAGAATATCACTCTGAGAACAAGGAGTTAAAAAAAGTCCTTCTATACCATCTCTTGTTTCAACGGATCTTTCACTTCCTGAATCGATAACGCAGTCGATATCAGGCACAGTTATAGAGGTCTGTGCTACATTGGTGGCAAGTATAACTTTTGGAACGTTATACTTTAAAAAGCACTTTTTCTGCTCGCTATACGCAAGCTCGCCGTGAAGCGGAAGAATTTCTGCTTTAAACTCAGCAAGTTCATACTGCATTTCTTCTATTTCACGCTTACCAGGAAGGAATACTAAAGTGTTTTCACCCAAAGCTATTGCTTTCTTTATTTCTACTTCAAGTAGTGCTTTTGGCTTTTCTTCCATAGAAACTTCAAAGAGAGTTCCTGGAACGTTTATTACCTTAGTAATATCCTTGCCAAAGTAATTTGCTATCTTTTCAGAATCTATAGTAGCTGACATGATAATTAATTTAGTAAAACTCCCGTCTTCTTCTATCATCTTTTTTGACCATGCAATTAAAGTTTCCATATTAAGATTCATCTCATGCACTTCATCAAGAATAAGTGCACTTTTTTCTGAGGTAGCTCTCATGTTAAGCTCACGAATGAGCTGAAGACCATCTGTTGCATAAAGGATTTTTGTGCAATCAGTATATGCCTTCTCAAAGCCTGTTGCATAGCCTACTATAGTGCCAAGCTCTACATTCAGCTCTTCCGATACTCTTTCTGCAAGAGAAACTGCAGCTACTCTTCTTGGCTCAGTAACTACAACTTCATATCCTTCTTCCATGAGCATTTCGGGAACCCGAGTAGATTTACCTGCTCCTGTTTCTGCTGAAATAACTAAAACCTGATAGCTTTCTGCAGCCTCAATTATTTCATTTCTTACTTCGTCTATAGGCAGTAAAGTTTTCATACCTATGTCCTCCTTCTAAATTTATAAGATTTTTATAAAAACTACCACTATTTATTATAACATATTTTACATAAAATTTCAATGAATATCTAGATATTTCTCTAGTCTACGTACAAGTTCTTCTTTCTTTGCCTCACCTACAATTTTATCTACTGAATTTAATGTTTTGTCTAATATAATAGTTGTGGGAACACCTATTATGTTATAGTTTTGAGTTATAACTTTATTCAAATCAAAATATAGCTTAAAGTCATAGTTGTTATCATTATATAACTGCTTTGTTTTTTCTACTTCTGCTTCCTCGGTTATATCTGCTACTACGTAAAACTCAATTAATTCAAAATACTCATCATATAGCTCATTTATTATTTCTAGTTCATTTTTGCATTCTTCACTCCACTCGCAAAAAAGACAAATAACTGTAAGTTTACCGCTTACTATTAATCTTTACTTTTTCAAATTTTTCATCTAAGATTTCTAATTCCTTCATAATACCACTTCCTAACTAAAAATATTATGAGAAAAAAATAGAGAATATATTCTGTTTTTGAATATATCCTCTACTTTCTATCTTTTTATATCCCTTAAGTGTCTTTTTCTCTAGACATTTTATCCATTAGTTTTTCTTTTATTTCATCTTTTCTTGCAGTAACAATAACCTTTATAATAGCGATTACAGGTACTGCTATAATCATACCTACTATTCCAAATAATAGCTCACCTATAATTAAACCTATAAATACAAGTGCTGGGTGTAAATCTACTGATTTTGCAACAATATTTGGCTGAAGTACATTTGAGTCTAGTAGCTGAATACCTAGACATAGGCCAAATGTAAGGATTCCAAAAAATGGTCCACCAACTGTCATTGCATAAAGTGCTATTAATAGCTCACTAAATATTGCACCTATATATGGTATAAAGTTTAAAACAGTTATAATTAGTCCAAATACTAATGCATAGTCAAGCTTTAGTACAAAGCATAATACGGTTGTAAGTATTCCTACTACTACACTGTCCATAAACATACCTTTAACATAAGAGCCTACTGCATCTTCTATTCCAATTATCATCTTGTATCTCTTTTTATTTTTTCCGTTATTTGAGAAGAAGTTTATCATCTTCTTATTTATATCTTCCATATCTTTAACTAGGAAGAATGATATAACTATTGCACTTAAAAACTTAACTAAAAAACCAAATATGCTTTGAACTGTTGTAATTGAGTATCCAAGTACATCTTCTTTAAAATTATTAATAAAGTCAAGATAGTCTAAATCTTTAATACTAGTTGCAATTGAATATTCTTCACTTAAATGAAGAGTAGTATGCATAAAATCATTAATCTTTACAACTATGTTAGTATAAATGCTAGGAAGGTTAGTTATAAACTCGGCTATTTGACTTACAAACATAGGCACAACAATTGCAATTAACAGTGCCAAAACTGCATAAATAATAACTAACGATAGTATTGCTGCTAAATTTTTACCTACGCCAAGTTTTCTAAGCTTTCTAGATATTGGTATACACAAGAAACATATAATTATTCCAACATATACCGGAATAAGTGCTCTATTTATTTCCAAAAGCTTATCTACTATTCCTAAATTTTTACAAACATAAAATACTACAATAATTGCTGCTAAATACATCATTTTATTTAAGAAATTAAAATCAAACACATTTTTCTTCATATTATTTTCCACTCCAATAATATTATTATACCATATTAATTTTTAAATGCAATTACAAAAGAAAAAATAACATGAAAATAACCTAAACAATTAGATTTTTGGATATTATTCTACCATAACACAATATTACCAATATTTTCTTCTTTACTACTCTCTATAACTAATAATATTTCCTTTATCACCTTTCTAAAACTCTAGCTTATCTATATAATATGCAAGTTCTTTACTTACCTTACTTATATTATTTCTTCGCTTATTTAGAGAATAACCGTAAATTAGCTTCTGTTCATACATATTACTTTCTTAAAAATCTATCTTCTTATCTACATCATATTCATTTCTGGGGTCTAAAATAATATAACTTATCTTTTTCAATCTTCTAGTCTCTTTTTCACATATTTTAACTTCCTAATCTCAAACTTACTCATGGCTACATTTTTATCCACCATTTACACCTTATACTTAAATATACTAGATATTACATACGCATCTTTTCCAAATACTTTGCAAAACGAACCTAATTTAAAAATAGCCACATGACTCTATAGAACATCTTTTATTCTTTTTGCCATATCAACTACTGACATACCTTACTTCCTCATTTCTATTTTTCTAAAACTTTTTTTATACTTTAATCTAAATATACCATTTTTAACT
>JAFVCY010000090.1 GCA_017478805.1 Clostridia bacterium | reverse complement strand
TTAGATACGAACATACCTTCTCCCATGTTATAACAGTTTAAACCATAATGCTCAATAAAATATGTGTCACTAGAACGTTTTCTTCCAGCATTTAGATACATATTAAGCATGTATGCTCCTGCTTCTATGTTGTCATAAGGGTCAAGTAAATCAGTAAGACCTATTGCTCTTTGTAAGTTAGCAGTATTTGAATAGTGTATTTGACATAAGCCATATGAGTTTCCTCCGCCTACTGCATTTACATTATATCTACTTTCAACATACATTACTGCAAGTAAAAGTTCATACTGCACTCCATACTTCTCACACATAGCATATGTATATTGCTGCATATCCTGACTTAAAGCTATGCTATACACTCTAAATCCATCATCAACATTTGGAATTGTAACTCCACTAGACCTTGAAGTAGACAAATTCAAACTTGTTCCTACTTCAATAACTGAATTTACTGCCTCTTCAACTACAGTCTCATCAAGCATTACCTTTTCAGGTTCACTCTCGCCGTTTGATTTTAAAATGTACTTAACTTTTTTTATACCATCTTTTCCTTCAGTAGTTACTCTAGATACACCTCTATACATTGAAGCATTCTCTACATATTCTTCTGCATGCTCTATAACAACATCTTCTTCTAGAATCTTCACTGTAACAGGTTTGTAGTCTGCAAGCATCTTTGCTAAATCAAATTTTTGGCTATTTTCATTACTTGCAATAATAATTGTATCTCCACTTTCTATATTTGAATATAGTGATGGATAAACTGAAGTACTTGCATCTATATATATATTATTATTTAATAAAAATCCTTGAACATTAGTAGATAATGTTTTTATTTGCATCCTTGTTCCGTAGTAATCTAAATTAATTACCTTGACACCAAGTCCTACTATACAAAGACAAATCATCATAAAAGCAAGAGTCATGGTAATTACAGTCATTATATACCTAATCTTCTCAACTTTACTATTTGTATTCAAATAAATTCCCCCTAATTTTTTAGGCATAAGTATTATACCATAAAAAATAATATTGTCAAATAGATATAAAAATGGCTATATATTCGTATTTTTCAAGCCTATTAATTTTTTTACCACCTTCTTTAGTTATTTTATTCACTATCTTAGTTAACAAAAAATTTTTTATTTTTTAAAATTTTATTATATTTTTTCATTTAACTATTTACATATTATGTAAATTATGTTACAATATTTAATGCAATTTTATACTCATTTTGATTATATAATTATAACTAGGAGGAAATTTTTATGAGTATTTCAACAAGAGAGTTTTCAGTTACAATGGAAGTTTTAGGTGCAAATAGGCTTCGTGACGTAATTGGAACTAGGTTTGATATATTAGTTCCATGCTTTGAAACTTCAGGCGTTACCTTTTTTCACTCTGGCTCTTATTACATTCTTTCAGAGAATTTAAATGAATCTGTACTTAGAGAAGCTATTGGAAAAGTTGGAGAAGAAAAAAGTGGCGATAAGCACTTTTGGTTTGGTGAAATCCACACTATAACTGGTCTTATTACTCTTTGTTTAGTTTTAGAAAAAGAGTATTCTAAAGAGCGATTTGATGAGGTTATAAACAAAGTATATTCTAAACTTCTTGATGTAGAATCAATTAAGAATTATGATTTAAGAACAAATGTAAAGGATACTAAAAATATTAGACTAAAGCTCCTTCTTTCGTTACTTAGAGAGTTCGACAGCTATGTAAACCCTTATGCAAACAAGAACCTTACTTTAAGTTCACCAAGTAATTATCTTGAAAAACTTGACGTTTCGTTTTTGTCAAGTGAGGAAAAATATGAAAAGAACTTTTCGCTAATTATCTCTTCTGACAATGCATGTACTAAATTTTGCTATGATGTAAATGAGCAGTACTACAAAACAGAGAAATATATAAAAGGAAAATGGAAGGATGTATTGGTTGAGTACTCTATTATACACTACACTCATAATAATGAAGAATGTGTTTACTTAAGTGTTATTGATATCAGTGGGCAAAGTTTAAATTTAGAAGATGACAAATTAGATATTGACCTTAGAATTAATTTAAGCACATTAAAAGCTTGGAAGACTTATCACGAAAATGAAATGCAAGAGCTTACACTCAAACAAATCAATACCGTCATCCACTTTGTTAGAAAAGCTATACACTATATCAAGAAGAATGTTATTAACCAAATGATAATTGGATAATTAATATTATTTTATTCCAGCCATTATTTTTGGCTGGAATTTTCTTTTGCATACTAGAAAAGTCATACATAAAAAGGTACAATTATAATAGAAGAACTAAAAAGTTGAGTTAATGCAAATATAATATAAATTTAACAATAAAATACAGAAAAAATTATATAAAATTATTACTTTTGAAACTTTCTTTATTAATTATACGTCTTTCTATATAGATTGCAAAGGAGGTAAAAGATGGGAAATTTGTTTAAAAGCTTGCAAAAGGTAAGAAAAGAAAATTTTATAAAATTAATAGATCCTATAAAAAGAGAATTGTACTATATAGCTAGCGCCAAATTAAATAATAAAGATGACATTGATGATGTAATTCAAGAAACATTATGCTCAGCAT
>JAFVCY010000089.1 GCA_017478805.1 Clostridia bacterium | reverse complement strand
TAGGAGATTTGAAAGATATAAAGCAAAATATGGATTATAACAAGAATTTTGTTCAAATCCCATTACAAAATTTAGTAGAAAAGATAAAATATAAGGCGGCTATAGAAGGAATAGAGGTAGATTATATATCAGAAAAATATACATCAGGAGTAAGTGCGTAAGAATAAAGAAGAAATAACAAAAGAAAACTATGATAAAAGTAGAAGAAAGTATAGAGGATTATTTATAACAAATAAAGGAAAGAAGATAAATGCAGATATAAATGGAAGCTTAAATATAATAAGGAAATATATAAAAAATAGTAGTCCAAACCAAGAAATTGCGATGGATAAGGGGCGAGAACAACGTCCTATAAAGAAAAATGTGGCCTAGTAAATTATTTTATTAGGTGGAAACTCAAATACAAACTCTTTATAAAAAACATCACTAGAATTAATTCTAGTGATGGAAGTAAATCGAAGATTTACTTTTTGTTCTGTTTTACTATACATATTAACTTCGATGTAATTTAAATGATGTGTAAAAAAGCTATAAATGCATTATTTTTGAAAAAATATAGTTTAATTATTTTAATAAGGAAAGTATTAGAAAATAATTATAGAAAAATGTTGTAAAAATTACTTGACATTTGACATAATATGTAGTAAAATTTAAAATATATCTAAGTGTAACCTTATGTCTTTGGGTTACATATATTTTTTGAATTTAAGGAGAGAGAAAATGAAGAACATTAGAAATGTAGCAATTATAGCCCATGTTGACCATGGAAAAACAACACTTGTTGACGCACTTTTAAGACAAAGTGGAATATTTAGAGAAAATGAGCAAGTAGAAGAAAGAGCAATGGACTCAAATGATATTGAAAAGGAAAGAGGAATAACAATACTTTCTAAAAATACAGCAATTAATTATGGAGATATAAAGATTAACATTGTGGATACTCCAGGACATGCTGATTTTGGTGGAGAGGTTGAGCGTGTACTTAAAATGGTAGATGGTGTAATACTTTTAGTAGATGCATTTGATGGACCAATGCCACAAACAAGATTTGTTTTAAGTAAGGCACTTGCACTTAACTTAACTCCTATAGTTGTTGTAAATAAAATTGATAGACCTGGTGCAAGACCACAAGAAGTAGTAGATGAAATATTAGAGCTATTTATGGATTTAAATGCAAGTGATGAACAGCTTGATTTCAAAACAGTATATGCTTCACGGAAAAAATGGATTTGCTAAACTTTCTTTAGATGAAGAGTCTAATAATATGAAACCACTTTTTGATACTATTGTAAATACTATAAAAGAGCCTGCAGGAAGTGATGAAGCTCCACTTCAGCTTCTAGTCTCTAATATAGACTATGATAACTTTACAGGTAGAATTGGTATTGGGAAAATAGAAAATGGTGTCATAAAAAACGGTCAAATGGTTGCACTTTGCAAAAAAGATGGAACTATTCAAAATATTAAAATAGGTAAACTTTATACATATATGGGATTAAAAAGAGTAGAAGTTGACATAGCTAAATGCGGAGATATTGTTGCTGTAACTGGAGTTGAGGGAATAAATATTGGTGAAACTATAGCAGACCCAGAAAATCCAAAAGCACTAGATTTTGTAGACATTGATGAACCAACTGTTTCTATGACATTCTCAGTAAATAATGGACCATTTGCAGGTAAAGAAGGAAAGTTTATAACTTCTAGACATTTAAGAGATAGACTATTTAAAGAGCTAGAAACAAACGTGTCTTTGAGGGTTGAAGAAACTGACAAAGCAGATAGCTTTAAAGTATCAGGTAGAGGTGAGCTTCATCTTTCAATTCTTATAGAAAATATGAGAAGAGAAGGCTTTGAAATGCTTGTTTCAAGACCTACAGTTATTTACAAAGAAATAGACGGCGTAAAATGTGAGCCGATGGAACTTTTAACACTTGATGTGCCTGAAGAGTGCGTAGGTAGTGTAATGGAGAAAATGGGGCTTAGGAAAGCTGAAATGACTAATATGTCTGCATCACATTCTCAAGCTGGATATTCAAGACTTGAATTTAAAATACCTGCAAGAGGATTAATTGGTTATAGAAGTGAGTTTATGACTGATACTAAAGGAAATGGAATAATGAACCATATTTTTGCAGGCTATGAGCCAGATAAGGGAGATGTTACAACAAGAGTTAGAGGAACAGTTATTGCATTTGAACAAGGTAAGTCTACAACTTATGGTCTGTTTAATGCGCAAGAAAGAGCAACTCTATTTATAGGTGCAGGTGAAGAAGTATATCAAGGTATGATAGTTGGAGAAAACTCTAGAACTGATGACTTGACTGTAAATGTATGTAAGGAGAAGCATTTAACAAATACTAGAGCATCTGGAAGTGATGATGCACTTAAACTTACTCCACACAAAATCTTATCACTAGAACAAGCTATTGAGTTTATTGCAGATGATGAGCTAGTTGAAGTAACTCCTGAGCATATAAGGCTAAGAAAAAGAATACTTGACCCTTCTCAAAGATTTAGAGAAGAAGCTAAAAAGAAATAATATAAACTATATATAATGAATAATATATAAACTACGTAAGTCTTTTTTTAGATTTACGTAGTTTGTGTTATTTTTACATGCTAAAATTATTATAAAGTTAATAAAAATATATTTTTTATGTATTATAATATAAATTAATAAAAAATATGGTAAGCGGTCTTGAAAATACCGTACTTCACTCTTCAAAATATATATTGTATAATAGGTACATATAAATTTTGGAGGGTGATTTTATGATTAGTGAAAATAACAGTAAGCTGTGTGACAGCTTTGGAAAAATTGAAATTACAAATGCTGCTACTACCAATACTTCTAAAAGAAGAACATTAGTAATTGAAGGTACAGGAGTAAAAATAGTACTTAGAACTGGATTTGATAAAGAATATTTAAGAAATGTTGTGGAGGTGCTTTGCTCATGATTAATAATCTACTTTCAAATGTTTCTGAAATATATATTGCATATGGTGCTACTGATTTTAGAAAACAGATATGGTCTTTATGTGCAGATATTGAAAATGAATTTAAAAATAATCCATATAGTAATGCTGCTTTCATATTTTGCAATAAAAAGAGAAACAGTATAAAGGTATTATGTTATGATAGAAACGGTTTTGTACTTGCGCAAAAGACATTACTTAATTGTAATAACATGAAATTCAAATGGCCTCGAAATGAAAAGGATTTAAAAAGTATATCTAAAGAACAATTAAATTGGCTTCTTTCAGGTTTAGAGATAAATCCTAAAGGATATTTAAATGAGGTTGTTTTAGATAGTAATATTGTAGTAAATTAAGTATAAAACAGTAATATTTTTGTTACGAAAAAGACATAGAAAAAGTATTGAAAATCCTTGATTTTTCAATACTTTTTTGATACAATTTCTATGTAGAAAATATGAAAGGAGAGTAGCAAAATGACATACGAAGAATTATTAACAGAGAATAATAAATATAAGAAAATAATTGCAGAAAAAGAGTTAACTATTGCTACTCATCTAATTACTATTGCAAATATGAAACAACAAATTGATTTAATGAAAAAATATATATTTGGTTCAAGACGTGAGACTTCTGCTAACATAGAGGAATTTGCTAATGGTGAACAATGTGATATTTTTTGCGAGGAAAAATTGCCTCAAGAAGTAAATGAAGAAATTAAAGAAGCAAAAGAAGAAGTTACAGCTAAAGTTAATAAAAAACGTGTCGTTAAGTGTGGAATTAAAAGAAATAAAATAGATAAAGTGCCTACTGAAGTGGTAAGATATGAAATTGAGAATGAAATGCCAGAGGTAGCTGAAGGAAAGAAAATTGTAAAAATTGGCGAAAAATTTGTAAGAGAAGAAGTAAAATATGTACTTGGGCATGTAGAAAAAGTTATTATTATTAGAATTATATATAAAGTAGTGGAAGATGTAAAAGCAGATAATGATGTATCAAATTATACAGTTTTAGAAAATGATGCAAAAGTTAATAAATCTAACAATATATCTGCTCAAAAAATAATAAGTGCGTACGTACCTACTGCACTTGTACCTCATTCTTTTGTTACACCTTCACTTCTTTCTCATATAATATTTGATAAATATTATAGATAAATATTATATGGGTGTTCCACTATATAGACAAGAAAGTGCATGAGATGCTTTAGGTTTAGTACTTACTAGAAGTGTAATGAGCTCATGGATAATAAGTGTAAGTGATAATTATCTAAATGAATTAAGAGAGCAAATGAAACAAGATTTACTAAATTCAAATACACTTATACATATGGATGAAACATCATTGCAGTGTAATAAAGAGCCAGGAAAAAAGGCATCTAGTAAGTCATATATGTGGGTAATGTGCAGTGGTGCAGATGAGACTAAACAAGGAACTATATTTACATATTCTAGTAGTAGAGCATCAGAAGTAGCTAAAGATATTTTAAAAGAATATAAAGGTACATTAGTTACAGATGGATATTCTGGATATAATAATATAGAAGATGTAGAGCATGCTGAATGTTGGGCACATTGTAGAAGATACTTCTATGAAAGTATACCTTTAGACAAAAATGGAAAACAAATATTAGGTTCAGAGGGTATGAAAGGAGTAGAATATTGCGATAAATTATTTGCAATAGAAAGAGAAATATCTTCATGTAGCAAAGAAGAAAAAGAAAAGTATAGAAAAGAAAAATCAGAACCTGTTTTTAAAATTTTTTATGAATGGGTAAATTTGACGAGCAAAAAAATAATAGTAAATGAAAATTTAAATAAAGCGATAACATATGCATTAAATCAAAAAGAAGAATTAGGAAAATTTTTGAATGATGGAAGAATTCCATTAAGTAATAGTATAAATGAAAGGAAAATAAGACCATATGCAGTGCATAGGAAAAATTGGCTATTTGCAGATACAGTAGACGGAGCAAAAGCAAGTGCAACAATGTATACAATAGTGGAAAGTGCAAAACAAAATAACTTAAAAATCGAGAAATATCTTGAATATTTATTATCTGAACTATCACAGTTAACATATGATGAAGTAAAAAAAGGATTAAATAAATATTTTCCATGGTCTAAAGAATTGCCAGAATATTTGAGAGCATCAAATGAACCTGTTGAAAATATTAATCAAAAAAATTATAAGGAGTATATTAAAGAAGATAGCACAGTCTCTTAAAAGAGAAAATGCTATCTTTTAATTATATACCTAAACTATTGATAGTCAACTACGGTATTTTCAAGACCGCTTACAGTAAAAAATGGGATTAATTGTGGGTGATATATAGATATCCTCCTGATGATAATGTTGTGGGTATATAAACAAAAATGAAGAACCTAAATAGAACGAGTGTGTTCTAATTTAGGTTCCTCACTTTTTAAGTTACTTTAGATAAATATTAATTTAAACTAAAGTTGTTGGTTGTGATTTTTTTGTTGTTGCTGTTTATTTCTTTTTTTCTTCTTTCTCTTTTTGACGTTTTTGTTTCATTTTTTTCATGTATGCTTTACTTAACAGTTAGTTTGAAAGTCTTGTAAACACCATTTGGAGCAAATACGTAGATTGTAGCTGTGCCTTTTGATTTAGGTGTAACAGTTCCATCTTCAGATACTGTAGCGATGTACGGCTGAAGGCTGCAGTAGGTAAACTCTGTGATAACATCTTTGTTCTTTGACTGACCTACAAGAGTTGGAGTGATAGTAAATTCGTCAGTAAGCAAAATTTGAGCATTTGTTACTTTTACCTGTTTTGCATTAGTCTTGTCATCACTTCCTGCTACAAAGTGGATATAATTACTTACTTCAAGCCTAAATCCGTCTTTATCAGTTGCATGAATAACTGCAGCATATTCTTTACCCCACTCAAGATTAGTAAGTGTATATGATTTTGCTGAACTCTTGACTACGTCAATTTTGTCTAGAGCTACGCCATATTCTGCAAGGTAAATTTCATAATTTGTAGCTTCGCTTACTTTGCTCCAGCTAAGTTTTACCTTAGATGTGTTATTTTTAGCATTTTCTGTAACATTTGCATTTAAGAAGAAGAAAGGATTTGTAACATTTACAGAAATCTTCTTAAAGATACCATTTGGAGCATAGATGTAAATTGAGGTTTTACCTACGGCTTTTGCAGTAACTATACCTAAATCATCTACTTCTGCAATATACGGATTTTCACTAAAGAATCTACAGTGATTTGTATAATCTCCACCGAATATATCCTTATCCTTTTCTTTAGGTGTCAGTTCTGAAACTATAACTGTAGTATCTCCCATTTTTAGTGTAAGGTTTTTAGAGCTGATAGACTTGATATTTGACTCATTTTCAAGTCCTACACCAAAGTATACCTTTAAGCTTTCTTCAAGTACGCTTCCTGCACTATCAATAGCTTTTACCAAGTAAACATAGTCTTTTCCCCATTCAAGTGATGTTAGTTTGTATGAAGTTTTACCTTTCTTCAAAGTGTCAACTAATGTAAGATTGGGATCATCACTTGCAAGTCCGCCGTAAATCTCATAAGAAGAAGCTTCCTTTACTTTTTTCCATGAAAGCGTGGTAGTAGAAGTTTGCTTCTTTACATTATCAGTTGTAACTGCTTTAAGGAATAAAGAAGGATTTGGCTTTATTTCTTCAAATACTGCAACTAAATCCATATTTTCTGTAGCAGTTATATTGATGTATGGAGTGGTTAAGTAGTCTACGTAATTTCCATTTGCATCTTTTATTTGCCACTTTACAAAATGACAACCAGGTTCTGCCTGTGCACCAATGATAAAACTATCATAAAGTCCTAAGATACTAACCCATGAAAGTGAGCGAATATAGTCGTTAAATGATAAAGCTTCATTTTTAGGAGAAATAGCAATTAATCCATTTCCTACAGAATTTACTTCTATTTTTGAAACCCACAAAGCAGTAAGAGTAATATCTTTTGTAACCTTAGTTTCAAAATCAAAAGTGTTATACTCAAATGTTTCGAGATTTGCAATGTTTTCAAGTGTTGGATTTTCAAACCAACCCAAAAACTTAAGAGAGCCTCTTGTAGGATCTGCAGGCTTAGCTATCTTTTCACCTATTTTTATGACTTGTGATGCTACAGAAGAGCCACCATTTGAGTCGAATGTTACTGTATAGGTATTATCGGAATTAACAATGTTTAAGTTAGATAATGTCCAGTTTGTATATTTGCCAATTCCTTTTACACTATACAAATACTTATTAACATCTACTGCGTTATTTGGAAGAACAATCTCATAATCGATATCTTTTACAAGAGTTACTCCATTTAACGTTACTGTTGGGTTAACATCAGAAACAGAAACAGGATCTCCAGTATAGGGAAGAGAAATATCAGTAATATTTGCATATGTTATATCTATAACTTCACTATCTGATTTGTCTGCTTCTTTAAATTTTGGAGTAAGGTCAATTTTAGTACCATAGATATCTTCAGTGGAGTAGGTGTAATATGAGTAGTTACCAGAAGCAACACTTTCTTTTGATAAATCGCATGCAATGTCACTAAAATCTACTTCCTCAATCCTATCAATATCAGAAAGCTTTATACTAGTGCTAAGCGGGAGTTTTATTATAAACAGACCACCAGGGAAAAAGTATACCGGAGTAATAGTTATGTCAGAAAGATTTTCACAAGCTGTATCCCAAGGAATTACTTTACTCTTAGAGTCTAGTTTTCCTTCTACGAAAATAATGCCTTCGGGATTAAAGGTTCCAGTTTTTTCACCACTGCTTGTAAGTATTGCACATATTTTTGCTTTTTCATCGTCACTTTCGTAAACCGCCATAGCAGAATCTTCATCAAAACTAACAAGATGCTTTGTACCATCTTTTGCTATAATAGCATAGCATGTTGTTTTATCAGAGACGAAAGACCAAGAAGAATTTTTTTGCTGGTAGTAGTTTGAGAAACCTTCTATTCCATTTATAAATGTTTCTGGCAAGAAGTTTTCTGTAGCACTGTCTTTGTAAATTAGTGCTTCTAATGGGAAGACATCCCAAATAGTATTTACAACTTTATGTAACTGTTCTTCAGTTTGTCCTTCACTAAACGGACCTGTTAACAGATCATTGAATAAAAAATCTTTAGCAACAGCTCGATAATCTTCATTTAGTTTAACATTGATTTCTCTTGTTATATTACTAAATATTTTGTTAGAAATACCTTCTGTTGTTATTTGATATCCTTTTCCATAATCTGTTTTTAAACTTTGTACCTTTACCTTGTTTAAATCAAAGAACTCGTTACTTTGCTGTCTTACAACATTTTCAAGCCAAGCTATAGTAGAAGCTGAAACATCATTTATTGTTAAAACTTCATGATGTTCAAGCATAGTTAAGCAGTCAGATACATATCCTTCAAAATAACTTGTACTTGCAATGTCTTCAATACCCAGGTTAGGCTCGGTATTCCAGTATGAATTTATTTCATCAAAAGTTATTTCAGATACATCAGACGTACTTGCCATTTTTTCAATAGTATAGCCTGTCATTTTGATGAGTGCAAGACTTGCAAGTGCTTCTTCGTATTTTCTTATAAATCCCTTAACAGATGAATTATTAGAGGTTAAGTAAATTTCCTCTAGTACTTTCATGTAATTTACGGGATTACCCTCACCATGTGCATCCATTAAATCAGGAATCTTTGTATTAAAGTACAAAGAAACACCAGTAGGTTTTTGTTTAGTTTGATTTATTACTAAACTGCCTTTATCATCTCTTGAAAATCTAGCTGAAGTCGCAGCTTCAAGATTTGATGTGCTTTTAGTATAAATTAAATCAGGATTACTTAGTATTTCTTTGATGCTGCTTGCAGCATTAGTATATTCGTTCTTATTTTCTTTATCAGTATTTTCACGAACGCTTATACCAAGCTGCTCTGCCATATTTCCTAAATCAAATAGATTATAGGCATCGTCACCATAACTCATTGTATTATTGGTTATATAGAATTCATCATAGAATTCTAAAATTTGGCTGTTAGAGCTTGAAGTGCAAGCTTCATTATACATTACATTTGCAATCTGCTCCATAGGACCTGCAATTGCTGATACAAAAGGTGCAAGGTCAATAAAAGAAAGAGTTCCTTTTTGCTCAGCACCATCAGAAGTAGGATCTTCATAGAATGCTACCATATTATCAACAATAGTTTTTCCTATTGTAACTGTATCAGTTTTAGGATCACTACCTAGCATATTTAACCAACTAGTATATTCTTGACCAAATCCAGGTTCAATTTCTGCAGAAGCAATTAAATAGTCTGCATAATTTTCAAGACCCATTATAATTTCAAGGCTCGACATAAGGCAAGCATCAAAATCAATGAAATCAAACTTATCAACGTCTGAATCTTTGATGGCTGACATTATACCAGTAAGAGGCATAAGCTCGAAATATCCTTCGCCATAGTTTTCTTTGTCTACAAGCTTATATTTTTGATCTTTACCGAATCCATCAACTGGTCCACCGCCGTGATCCCAAAGTATGAGATCATATTTGGAAGCTGGATAATTTGCTTTTGAATAGTTGATAAATGCTTTCAAGACTTTAGGGTCAGACATAAGTTCAAAGGTAGAAGGCTTGGCTTCGTCACCGTCTCCAAGTATGCCGTCACCATCAAGTAAAGTCATTTTTCCATGACTATCAGTAGTTTTACCTGAAACAGACCAAATCTGATTGTAATCAGTAGATATCTTAGAAAGTTCATTTCCAGCACTGTCCTGCAAATATTCACTCTCCAAGTGCCAATTATTAGAGCCACCAGTCATAACGATGAAATTAATTTTTTCACTGTCATAACTTGCACTCATAATTTGATGCAAGTTGTGACTTGCCATTTTGTACACTGTTTCAAGATCTGAACCACACAGATACATCATGACAGTTCTTTCAGCAAGAGCTAAATCGTTTGCATCTTCATTTTCCTGCTCAGCTTCAGTTTCTTCATCTTCGCTTTCTTGATTGCCGTTTTCTTCACCATCTTCGTCGTTAGTAAGTTCTTTCTCTGCATCTTCTAAAGAATTTTCTTCCGAAGTTTCAACAGAAACTATCGAAATATCATCTTCAGCATATGCAGAAAAACTTCCAAAAACAGAAAGTGCACACGCACAAGAAGTCAATATAGAAGTTACTTTAAGTATAGTTTTATTTTTCATTAGAAAACCTCCATTTTTTGTTTAAGTTTGCCTGTATCCTTTGAATATAGAAAGGTGGAGAAGTGGATTTTCTGAAAATATATAGACGTGCATAACTGAAAAGCATCATACTTTATCCTCCTTTTGTAAATAAATTATTAAGAAACAATGATTATCACTAGAAATTTTTCTAAAGTGATACTTATTTGAATGCAAGGTATATTATAACATTTTATGTATTACGTGTCAATAGTTTATTTGAAATTATGTAAATTTGATATTATATAAATGTTAATTTTAAAATATATACGTCTATACGTTGCATAAAAGAAATAAGTGGTGTCATGTTTTGCAACATGTTAAAATATATACTATAATAATCTAATAATCATGAATTAGCTATAATAATACCACAATGTAGAAAAAGTTATAATAGATACAGTTAGGATACAGTTAGGATACAGTTAGGATATAGTTAGATAATTTTGAAAATCAATTAATATATAATTTTATTTTTTAAAATTAAATAAAGTTAAAATTATTAGCATATCAAAACTTAAGCTATTTACATTTATTCGAATTTATTTGTTTTATTTTTTTAGATTTTTAAGATTTTTTTGCTGATTTTTTAATTTTTTTTATTTTTCCCTTGACAAACATAATTTAGGTATGTATAATAGTAAAGTAAATTTACTTTACAGATAATTTTAGGTGATATATATGGATAAAATGAGGCTTATAGCTCTATATGATATTTATGGAAAATTACTTACAAAAAATCAAGCTAAAATGTTTGAATCATATTACATGGAAGATTTATCTTTAAGAGAAATAGCAGTGAATGAATATGTAACATTTCAAGCAGTAAGGTCAGCACTAAAGACTGCAGAAAATAGGCTTGAGAAGTTCGAAAAAACTATTCATATGTATGAAACAAAAGAAAACTTAAGAATTTTAGAAGAAAAACTAAAGAAAGAAAATAATCTAAGTGATGAGATATATGAAATAATAAGTAAAATGAAATAGAGGAGATAGGTTAATGTTTGATAGTCTTTCAGATAAACTGCAAGCAGTTGTAAAAAAACTAAAAGGTGAAACAAGAATAAATGAAAAAGTTCTAAGTGAAATGCTAAAAGAGATAAAAATGGCTCTTTTAGAGGCAGATGTAAGTTATAAAGTGGTAAAACAGTTTATAGCATCCATTGAGGAAAAAGCACTTGGCTCTGATGTAATGGATAGTTTAACACCAGGTCAGCAAGTAGTAAAAATAGTAAAAGATGAGCTAGCAAAATTACTTGGAGATGGCGACTCAAAACTTCAAATGAGTTCGAATCCACCAACAGTAATAATGCTTGTTGGACTTCAAGGAAGTGGTAAAACTACACTTTGTGGAAAGCTTAGTAACTATTTAAGGAAAAATGGAAAGAAACCACTAATGGTAGCATGTGACGTATATAGACCAGCTGCAATAAAACAGCTTGAGACTCTAGGTGCAAGTTTAAATATTCCAGTATATAGTGAAGAAAATAGCAAAAGCGTAGTAGAGATTGCATTAAATGGAATAAAAGCTTCTAGGTCTAAACTATGTGATGTAGTTATAGTAGATACAGCAGGACGTCTACAAATAGATGAAGCATTAATGGAGGAGCTTGTTGATGTAAAGAAAGCTATAAAGCCACATGAAATAATGCTAGTTGTAGATAGCATGGTAGGACAAGAGGCAGTAAATATAGCTGAAACTTTTAATGAGAAAGTTGGAATAGACTCAATAACAATGACAAAGATGGACTCTGACACTCGTGGTGGTGCAGCACTTTCAGTAAAATCAATTACTGGAAAACCAATAAAGTTTGCATCAGTAGGTGAAAAACTTTCAGACTTAGAAGAGTTCCACCCAGAAAGAGTAGCATCTAGAATACTTGGTATGGGAGATGTTTTAAGCATAATAGATAAAGCAGAAGAAGCTTTTGATGAAAAAGAAGCATTAGAACTAGAAAAAAGAATGAAAAAGAATCAGTTTACCTTAGATGACTATTTAGCATATATGAAAAAGATAAGAAAAATGGGTTCTTTTAAGTCTCTACTTGCAATGATGCCAGGAATTCCAAAAGAAATAAAAGATGCAGACATTGATGAAAAGAAGATATATAGAATTGATGCAA
The DNA here is from genome assembly GCA_017478805.1 of Clostridia bacterium. Lineage (GTDB taxonomy): Bacteria > Bacillota > Clostridia > TANB77 > CAG-465 > RGIG5057. The sequence continues at coordinate 17,836 of JAFVCY010000089.1, read as the reverse complement.
TAATTACATCTATGACAAAAGAAGAAAGACAGAATCCTAAAATCTTAGATGCTTCAAGAAGAAAAAGAATTGCCAAAGGTAGTGGAAACAAAGTTGAAGATATCAATAGATTTATGACTCAATTTGAACAAATGCAAAAGATGATGAAAGATGTAATGAATGGTAAGAATCCGCTTTCAGCACTTGGAATAAAGAAAAAACGGATTTAGAAACTAATTTTATGTTAAAAAAATAATTATATATTTCACTTTAAGGAGGTGAGCATGCGTGGTAAAAATTAGACTTAGAAGAGATGGTGCTAAAGGAAATCCATATTATACTTTAGTTGTTGCTGACTCAAGATATCCAGCAGATGGTAGATTTATTGAAAAAATAGGTGTATACAATCCAATGGTAGAGCCAAACGTATTAAATGTTGACAAAGAAAAAGTAGAAAAATGGATAAAAAATGGTGCAAAACCAACAGATACTGCAAAAGCACTTATAAAGAAAGCAGGTATCGAAATATAATATTAGGGGGCAAATAAATGTATAAAGATTTATTACAGTTTATAGTAACAAGACTAGTTGCTTTTCCTGAAAGAGTTGTTATAACTAACGAAGATGCAAAAGAAGAAAACAAAGAACTTTTGAAGTTAAAAGTAGCTAAAGAAGACATGGGAAGAATAATCGGAAAAGAAGGTAGAATAATACGTTCAATAAGAGAGATTCTTATGTCTTATGGCATGAAAGATGGAAAGAAAGTTTCTATAGAAATCGAAGAAGAAAAGTAAGTTATGGAATATTTAAAAGTAGGAGAAATTGTAAATACTCATGGTATAAAAGGTGAAGTAAAGATTTATCCTTATACTGATGATATAATAAATTTATCAAAAACTAAATTTTTCTATATTGATAACGTAAAAACTAAAGTAAAGAAATGCTCAGTATTTAAAAACATGTTAATTGTATCTTTAGATAACGTTTTAGATATAGATGTAGCAAAAAAAATGCTTGGAAAATATGTATATATACCAAAAGAAGAAATTAAGGAAGAAAATGTATATTACGTTGAAGACTTAACTAATATGGAGGTATACAAAACATATGAAGAAAGTTTAGAATATGATAAATATGAATATCTAGGGAAAATAACTTATGTTTATACAAATGCTGCAAATGATGTTTATGAAGTAAAAAATGGTGATGTAACAGTTCTACTTCCTGCAATAAGTCAGGTAGTAAAAAAAGTAGATATAGCATCAAAAAAGATGTATGTAAAAATGATGGAGGGATTAGAGAATTGATTCATTTTGTAGTCCTAACGTTATTTAAGGAAATGTTTGATGGATTCTTAAATTCAAGTATTATAAAAAGAGCTATAGAGTCTGGAAAGGTAGATGTAAAGCTTGTAGATATTAGAGATTTTTCTGATAATAAAAATAGAAAAGTAGACGATACATCATATGGTGGAGGAGCAGGCATGGTACTTATGGCTGAGCCTGTAGCAAAAGCTATAGATTACGCTATAAAAATTCTTGATACTCCAAAATATGAAGTAATATATATGTCTCCAAGAGGAAAACTATTTTCATACAATATAGCAAAAGAAATGTCAGATAAGTTTGTAGATACATCATATATTGTTATTTGTGGGCATTATGAGGGTATAGATGAGAGGGTACTAGATGAGTATAACGCTTTAGAGCTGTCTATTGGTGATTATGTCTTAACAGGTGGCGAGCTACCTGCAATGGTACTTGTTGACTGTGTGTCAAGACTTGTAAGTGGCGTAATTAATGAAGAGTCATTGAAAGATGAATCTCATACAAATGGACTTTTAGAATATCCACAATATACTAAACCACAGAAGTGGAGAGGAAAAGAAGTACCTGATGTATTAATTACTGGAAATCACCAAAATATCGATAAATATAGAAAAGAAGAGTCTTTAAAAGTTACTATGAAGAATAGGCCAGAATTATTAAAAAAAGAAAAATAATTAAAAGTAAAAGCAAAAGGAGGGAAAATCATGGACATAATAAAAGCTATTGAAAGTGAATATTCAAAGGGAAATGCAGTAAATTTTGAAGTTGGTAATACTGTAAAAGTACACTTAAAAATAAAAGAAGGAAACAGAGAAAGAATACAGATTTTTGAGGGTACAGTTATTAAAATCCAAAATTCTGGAATAAATAAAACATTTACAGTAAGAAAAATTTCAGAAGGTATAGGTGTTGAAAAAACATTTCTTGTAAACTCACCAAAAATAGAAAAAATCGAAGTAGTAAGAGTTGGTAAAGTTAGAAGAGCTAAACTTTATTACTTAAGAGATAGAGTTGGTAAAGCTGCAAGATTAAAAGAAAAAAATGTTTAAATAAAGTTAGAAAATAAAGGCCATATATTAATATATATAGTATATTGATATATGGCTTTTTTCACTGTTTTATCTTTTTATTTATAGAAGGAGTAAAAAATATGGTAAATAAAAAAAAGAATAATAAACAGTGGTCTGATATATGGATAGAATCTGATGGCGTGCATATGCTTAAAATGACGTATGATAGCATATTTAATGGGAATGCGCCAGATTACATAAGTGATGATTATGTAATTAGTTTTGAAAATATAACTAAACTTAAGAAACTTGACTACAAGAAAAAATGTGTTATGCTAGCTTCACTAAAGGACAGTAGTGTTTTAATCGAAGTTCCAGTTACAAGTTTTGATGATAGACTTATCCTAAAAAAGAACATGCTTCATAAAACTGTAGGAACAAAAAGAAAAACGGCTATTTTAATTGCAGCAGTAGTTTTAGTATTTTGCCTTGCAAATGTAGATTATGCTAATTTATTTAAGAAATTAAATGAAAGTGCTAAACATATTGACCTTCAAAGAGCAAGTATTGAGTATAAGGGTAGTAGATAGGTGAGAATTTCACCTATTTTTCTATTACTTTTACTTTTAAATTATTTTTACATTTAGCATATTTTTTATATTTTTCAAATTTTTTTGATAGAATATAACTTTTTCTTTTATTATCTACATAATCTATGATACAATTTAGCTATATGAAATATTTAGTATAATCTGAAAGAAGCAATTATTTATGAAAAATGAGGAAATTTCGCTTAAAAGTACTAAAGCTGAAATATTTGAAGCACTAACTCAAGCTTTAGAAAGGGAAGAAAAGAGGACAAGTATGAAATATGAACCTGAAAAGGTAGAAGAAAAGAAGAAAGTTGAAAAAGCAATTGAAGTGGCAAAAGAGAATGTAGAAAAGAATATATTTGCTGATGAACTAAATAAAAAGTTTAATGATTTAGAAATTGCAATTCGTGCAGAAGAAGAAAAGTTAAAAGAGCTTTATGATATTGAAAATGAGCTTAGTAACATAGTAGTAGTAGTAAATGCTGGTAAAGAATATATTGCAAAGATAGAAGAAGAGAAGAATGTGAAAACAGAGGAGTTAAATAGTAGTATAAAAGAACTTGAAGAGAGTTATAGGATAAAAAAAGAAAATCTTGAAAAGGAATATGAAGTTGAAAGTAATAGACTAAAAATTCAAAGAGAAAGAGAAATTGAAGAATATGAATATAACTTAAAAAGAGAAAGGTTAGTTAGTAATAATAAATGGGAAGATGAAAAGGCAGAAAGAGAAAATGAACTCGCAAGAAAAGAGATTGAAATTACAGCACTTTTAGATGATGCAAAGCTAAACTCTGATAATGTTGATGAGCTTGAAAGAAAAGTTGCTTCTATTCCAGAAGAACTTAAAAATGAGTATTCTAGAGGTATGCAAGATATGAAAAAACAGCTTGAGAAAGAATATGAGTACTCAACTGAAATACTAAAAAAGGATTTTCAAAATGTTATTGATAGACAAAATGACAAAATTGAGTATTTAAATGAACAGGTTGAAAAAATAAATATTGAAAAGGGAGATTTGCAATCAAAACTTGATGAGGCATATGTACAAATAAAGGAACTTGCTACTAAAACTGTTGAAGCAACTGGAACGGTTAAGATTCTTGGAAATAACTCTCAAGATTAGTAAAAAAATAATATAAAGGTAAAGACAAAAATTATGCGTCTTTACCTTTTTTTCTTCTTATTTACTAAGTGCAATGTCTAGCATAGCCATTCTTACAAATACACCATTTTGTATTTGTTTGAAAATTCTTGATTTAGGACATTCTACTACTTCATCTGCAATTTCAACACCTCTGTTAAAGGGAGCAGGATGCATTATTATTGATTTTTCCTTCATGTTATTTACTCTTTTTAAATTTAATCCATAATTTTTATGATAATCCTCTATAGAAATATTCATTTTGGTTTCTAACCTTTCATTTTGCACTCTAAGTAGCATTACGATATCTGCTTTAGGGATAAATTCATCTAGCTCTTTAAAGTTATAGCCTTCTTCTCTAAACTCTTCAGGACCAGATACAAAAACGTTCATACCAAGTCTTTCCATTACTTCAATGTTTGAATGTGCAACTCTTGAGTGAAGTATATCTCCAACTACTATAATGTTCAAGCCTTCAAAGTGTCCAAATTCCTCTTTTATAGTATATAAGTCTAACAGTGACTGTGAAGGGTGATTACCAGTTCCATCTCCAGCATTAATTATTGGTATTTTTATACTTGGAACAAGCTTGTTATAATATTCATTTTCAGTTGCTCTAATTATAACTACATCTACACCGAGCATTTCAAAAGTTTTTACCGTATCATAAAGCGATTCACCCTTTTTGAGACTTGAGCTTGCACTATCAAAGTTTATAACGTTCAGTCTTAGCTTTTTCTCTGCCATGTCGAAGCTATAGTGAGTTCTAGTTGATGGCTCAAAAAAGAGGTTACAAGCTGTTTTTCCATAGTTAAAGTTTAGATTCCGCTCACTATTTTTATACTCTGCTGCAAGTTTTAATATTTCTTCAATACTCATTAAAGAAAAGTCACTTAATTTAAAAATATTCATATAAGTTCCCTCCTAAAAATTTTTATCATTTTATCACAAAGCATGTCTAAAAATCAATAATTATGTAGTATTTTTTAAAATAATATAGAACTTATAAAAATAATGTGAAAAAATTTAAAAATAACTTGACATAATATTGAAATCGTGTTATAATATAATTGTTTTAAGAAGAGCAGGGCTCTATAAAATAATTTTTAAGGAGGGAAAAAATATGATGACACGTGGACATCCCATGATGGCAAAGTCATATATTAATAAGTTATTTGGATAAATCATGCGGCGGCGGTAGGCCTTCGAACACTCACGGGAGGTAGTGTATGAGCGGATTTACATAGCTATTTATGTGCCTTAAACGGCACGTATGATAAATATACTATGAAAGGAGTACTTCATATGATTCGTGGACCCAATATTTCATCTTTTGTGAATTTTTATGAATTTCATGAATGATGACGGCGGCGCTCCTAAGCAAAACGTAGGGGCTTTTAAGTAAGGCGCTTCAAAAAGAAGGCGCAAGGAAATCATGCTATGGACCAAACGGAGGAACGTATATGTTAGGATTTACCTAGTAACATATCTTAAGAGAACATTGAGAACATATAGATGGCATTTTGGCTGATTGCTTAGTAGCTCTAGTAAGCATAAGCTTGAGGCATAAAGCGGGCAGTGTAGTTCCCGCGTGAAATGTGCGTAGGAATATTCGCAGAGTAAAAGTACCTGATGCTTTTCTTGCATCAGTTTGCGAATGCGCGCATTAAAAAGTGCTATGCCCTAGGCACTTGTGTTATATATAGGGCAGTAAGGAAACTTGGCGGTGAAAAATTTTCACCGCCTTGTATTTTTTTTTTTTTTTTATTTAGGTTAAATAGGAAAATATGTAAAATTTTAAAAAAATATGTAGAAAATTGTACAAAAAAATTTTTTTATGATATAATCTATCTTAAGTATTTGTTACTTAAGATAAGAGGTAAAAAATGAAAAAGAAATATAATTTGGTTTTAATACTAATGCTAGTTACTATGTTTAGCATTTGTAATATATATAATGTATATGGCGCTTTATATAAATCACGTGGAGATGTAATTCCAGTAGCAACCATTGAATATGATGAAAAAGATAATATAGCAGTCTTTCCAGAAAGCTATAAAGGAAGCTTAAAAGCTCTTAAAGAAAAGCATCCAAATTGGACTTTTATGGCGGTTTATACTAATCTGGATTGGAAAGATAGTGTAAGACATGAGTGCTATGAAGTAAATGAAGAAATAAGCTTAGTGCATATGAGTGAGGCTGCATGTTGGAAGAAAGATGGTGCAAACTATTTCAAAGATGGAACGTGGGTAGTAGCATCTAAAAAGGCAGTAGCGTACGCTATGGACCCAAGAAACTATTTGTCGGAGGCATCAATATTTCAGTTTGAATCACTTAGCTGTATAGAAGGTGTCCATAAATTAGAGGCAGTTGAAAAAATACTAGAAAGTACTGAACTTAAAACTAAGTATACAGAAGATGAATCTGGAAACAAAGTGATTGATTATCCAACGTATAACAATGTAAATAATGTAACAGTTAAAATGGAAAAGACTTATGCCCAGGTAATATATGAAGCAGGTCTTGAAAGTGGAGTTAGCCCAATACATATTGCAGCTAGAATAATACAAGAAACTGGTGGCAAGCTTTCTATGGGCTCTATATCTGGAACAAATCCAGGATTTGAAGGATACTATAACTTCTTCAATATTGGTGCGGTTCCTGGTTCAGATAATAATAGTGCTGTAACAAATGGCTTGAAAACGGCAAAAAATAACGGCTGGGATTCACCAGAAAAAGCAATAAAAGCAGGAGCATTAACTCTGTATAATAGTTATATAAAATATGGACAAGATACGGTATACTTTCAAAAGTTTGATGTATCTAATTCAAAAGGAAATGCAAGCATGCTATATGCATTTCAGTATATGACAAATATAATGGCTCCAAATAGTGAATCGTCAATTACGTATAGTGCATATTCAAAACTTGGCATTTTAGATTCAGCGTTTGTCTTCTATATCCCAGTATATGAGAATATGACTATAGACAAAAATCCTTCACCTGAATCTGAAGAAGTGATTGATGAGAATAATATTGAAAAAAATACATATAACGAAAAAGAAGAAGTTAAGGTTATAAATGTAAACTCGATTAGTGTAACAAAATCTAATTATAGCATAAAAGTCGGAGAAAGTATAAATATTGATGTAAAAGTCTTACCGGATAACGCTACAAACACGAAGTATGTATCAAGTATAGTAAAGGGTGATAGTAGCCAGGTAGATATATATGAAAATGAAGTAAATATATATGGAGATAGTAATGTAATAAAGCTAGAAGGTAACAAGGTTACTGCTTTAAAAACAGGAGAAGCTTTAGTTTTATTTAAAACTGTTGATGGTGAATATACTACAAGTGTAAAGGTAACTGTTACAGAAAAGTCTAAATTTGAGGTAGACAAAGAAAAGTTGACTATTAATGAAAATGGAGTAATAACTAATTTAGGTATAGGCAGTAAAGTAAAAGATGTATTAAGTGCTATGAACTGCTCTGATAATGTAAAGATAGAGTGTAGAGACATATCTGGAAACATATTAAATGATGAATCTTTAGTTGGAACAGGAATGAGCATTTCGCTACTTGAAGCAGATCTTGCAGTTCTTGCAAAATATGATGTAGTGATAAAAGGTGATGTAAATGGAGATGCGAAGATTACAGCATCAGATTATGTAATTATAAAGAACTTCATAATGGGAACTTCAAATCTTGAAAAGGTTCAAACTGATGGAGCAGATGTAAATAAAGATGGAAAAATTACAGCGTCAGATTATGTACTTATAAAAAATCATATAATGGGCACTGCACCGTTATATTAAAAAAAATAGAGGGGTTGATTAAAAGTGAATAATAATATTAAAAGGATAGTATTTATTACTACTATAATTTTAATTTTTGGAATGATGTATGGAGCTATATATGCAGCTTCGATTGGAATATCAGTAGGATATAGTACGATTACCGTTGGTGGAAGTACAACTATGACTATATCAGGAAATGATGCAATAGGAAAAGTAAGTATCACATCTTCAAATCCAAATGTTGTAGAGGTGAGCCAGTCATCTTTATGGCTTGAGGGTAGTGCAAATATTACACTAACTACAAAATCCGTAGGTGAGGCAACTATAACAGTATCATCAGTTGATATGTCTGATGGCGCAGGTAATATTTTTTCAGGATCTAAATCTATAACTATCACATCAAAACCAGTGTATATAGATACAAGGAGTGACAATAATTACTTAACTAGCATAACACTTGGAAATGATATAAAGTTAAATGAGGAATTTTCTAGGGATAATTTAGAGTATACTGCAACTGTTCCGTATGATTTAAGTGTATTAGATGTTGTAGCAGAGCTTGAGGACGATACGGCTTCATATAGCGTAAATAATAACCAAGACTTAAAAGTAGGGGAAAATATAGTAACAATTGATGTTCATTCAGAAAACGAGGAAGTTCAAACATATACAATAAAAGTTACTAAAGAAGAAGACCCAGAAGCCAAAAATACTTTCTTAAAAACGTTAGAGGTAAGTGGTGCAAATTTAAGAAATGCATTTAATAAAGAGACATATTTCTATTTAGCAGAAGATGTTTACTCAGATGTAGATAGTATAAAAGTAGTAGCAACTCCTGAAGTAAAGGATGCAAAAGTAGAGATAAGTGGAAATGATAAACTAAAATTAGGATTAAATGTTATTGAAATTAAAGTTACATCTAAAGATGAATCAACTTCAGTAAAATACAGAATAGAGGTATTTAAAAGTGAGGAAGTGCTTAATCTAGTTGATGTTGAAGAAGATAATACACAAAAAAATTTCTTTAAAGAGTATTGGACACAACTTCTTTTAGGTGGAATCGTTGTAGTCGAGCTTATTATAATTCTTGTATTAATCTCAAAGAAAGAAGAAAATAGAGATGATAAAACAAAACATTATGATAGAAAAAAAGATTATGAAGAAGGAAGTGATAAAACAAGTGATAATTACTTTGATGGATATAACCATGATATAACACTTGAAAATGAAGAAGTGACAGAAGATACATTAAAATATAGCGACCCTGAAAGAAATGATACAAGAAGGCATAGAAGAAATATATAATATTATATAGTTAAGTAGGCATTTTATATAGTGCCTATTTTTCTTTTTAATTTAATATATGCTTTAAAAGAAGAAATAAAAGTATATATGGCTTAAAGTAGTAAAAAATATATGTATAAAAATGATAAAAAGTAGTGAAGTTTCATGATTAGTATGATATAATAGTGAAAAAAAGGCAGGTGAAGCGTATTGAACTCTAAAATAATTAATCCATCGCAGTATAAGAAAATAACCAGCGTAAGTAAAGAAAAAAGAAGTGCCAAAATAGAGAAAAAAGTTAGAAAGGGAAAATCTTCAAATTTAAACGATATAGATAATTTATTTCAAAGGAAAGATTATACTGCAAAGAAAAGGTTCTTTATTGGGATATCTTTAATATGCTTTATGGCTCTTTTAAGTGTAGTGTCAGCTAGTCTTTTTGAGATAGAAGAAAATGAATATGTAGCAGTAGTTGCAAATACTGAAGAAAGAAAGATAAATAAAGATTTTGATTTGAAAATAGGGATAAGCAATTTAAATTTAAAAAGAAATGTAATAATAAATGAACTGAAAAATGTAAGTTATAGCAGTATTTTGTCTTATGATGAGAAATATAATATAACTCTTGATCTTGCTGAAAGTATAACTAAAGATGACAATTTAAGTTACACTATAAAGTTCAAGAAAGATTCAGTAAATGAGATAGTAAAAAGTGTGATTGAGGGGATAAATACTGATAGTCAAAATATTTATTACAGTGCAATTAGTAATATAGATAAAACTGAAATTGTTGATAAATATACGCTTAGTATAAAATTAAAAGAAGAAAATGATTATTTCATTTACTACTTAGACTTTCCAGTTGTTTCAAATTCTGATGTGGTTAATAGAAAATATAATTATGAAAAAAATAGTAGCTTGTTATCAGCAAGTTTTTCTAAGGCAAAAAACGCAGATGATATATTATCTAGTATTACTGTTTTGAATTATGAAAGCACAAGTAACTTAATAAACGATTTTAAAAATGGAATAATAAATATGTTCCTAACAAGCGATGAAGATGATATGAAACTACTTAGTAGATATGATTATAACATAAAAAAATATAGAGATGGTCAGACTTACTTTTTGCTATCTAATCCAAACTCTGAACTTGCAAAGATGTCTGAAGTAAGGAAGGCAATAGTATATAGCTTAGATAGACAAAATATTGCTAAAAAAGTAAGTACGTCCTTTGCAGAAGTAATTGATGTTCCGTATATCTATTCTACTATTAATTACAAATATGATACATATGCAATAGATAATATACTTTCTTCTAATGGCTGGAGTAAGAAAAATGGACTATATACAAAGAAAAATGAAGATAGTGATGAAGTGAAATTAAAGTTAAAAATAGTAGTAAACTCATCAGATAGTATAAGATTAAAAATAGGTGAGATGATAGCTGATATGCTTGAGGAAAACTCAATAGGGGTAGAACTAAAGAGACTTTCTTCAGAAGAACTGACTGAAGCAGTAGAGAGTATGGATTATGACTTTATCTTGTCTGTTGTAAATATTACCCAAAATCCAGATATTACGTTTTTATATAATTATATTAATATAAATGAAGCTGTAAGTGAAGCAATAAAAAAAGTAAAAGGTTCTGATTTTTATACGATAACTGAGGCAGTAAATAATTTGGAAAATACTATTTATAACGAAGTTGCATGTATTGGAATTATTTCTAAAAATACAAATGTTATATATGGAAAAGATATTGTTGGTTTTGATAATATATCATATATGAGAATATTTAATGATATAAGTAAGATTGGTAAGTAAAAAATTCAGGTGTAAATTACAAAAATGTAGATGTAAATTAAGAAAATTCAGGTGGAAGTGAAGATAAGATTAAGGCAGTATATATAATATATACTGCACTTTTTATAACCTCTCCAAGGTATAGTCACAACTCTTTTGTCGAATTATATCTGATTTTATATAGTTTTGTCTACTTTTTCCAAACAGGTTATTTTCTATTTACATTTTGAAAAAACTATGCTATTATTTATTCATGCATATAATTATGCTACTGATTAATTTGGTACTTTTAGGGTACATATATATTTTTATGTCAAATATAATTTTAAATCGTAAATTTTTGTCTATAAAAAATTTATTCCAAAATTATTTGTATTATCCTTATCTTTTAAATCTTCCAACAGATAATTAGTATTTAAAATTACGCCTTAGGTGTTGAATAATCATTATTTTTGTTATATAATGGAGGTGAGAAAGGATATGGAAGAAAGTTCAAAATATACACTAAAGAGCGATGTCATATTTAAGTATATATTTTCAAAAGAATACATTTTAAAAGATTTTATAGAGGCTTTATTAAACATACATATTAATTCTATAGATGTAAAAGAGCAATATAGTTTACACTCTGAGAACTATTTTGATAAGATATGTTACGTTGATTTAAAAGCTACTATTAATAATGAGCTGGTTGTAAATATCGAAATGCAAAATTATGAAGATGAAAATTTTCTAAATAGAATTGTAATTTACAAAAGTGCATTAAATAGGGAGCAGGTAAAAAGTGGTAAAAATTATGATTTATTAAAAAGAGTAGTAGGTATAAATATAGTAGAGCACACATTATTTGATGACATACCTGATTATTTTACTACTTGGAGATATAGAGCTGATAATAATTTAAACTATATACCTACAAAGTTTAAAATATCAGATATAAATGTTGAACATTATGTAGAGCTTGAAAAGTTTAGAAACTCAAAGCATACTTTTGAAAATAGATTAGATTTATGGCTTGCGTATATAGACAGAACGAATCCTGAATGGGTGGAAAAAGCTATGAAAGAAAATAAGATAATAGCAGAAGCTGAAAGACTAAGAAAAGAGTATTTAGCAGATGAGAAAAATAGAGAGCTTATAGATGCATATGAAATTTGGAAATTAGGTCAAAATACTAGAGAAAAACATGCTGAAGAAAAAGGAAGAGAAGAAACAAGTATTGAATATATAATTTCAATGTATGAAAACGGAATAGATATTAAAACTATATCTAAAATAGTGAATAAGACTGAAGAAGAAATAAATGAAATAATTGCTAAAAAGTAGTTTTGATACTTTTTCGTTAAAAAATGAAGATAAGGAAAAGGTAGTATATGATTTAGATGTATACTACCCTTTTTATAATATCTCCAAGAAATGCTTGTGAAACTAACTAAAAAATCAAAAAAATATAAAACTTGACAATATCTTGATTTTTATATATAATTATACGCGAGGTGAAATTTATGGAATTTAGTGCTATCACAGCAGAGATAATTGCTAAGGCTAAATTAAATAAAAAAAGAATTGTGCTTCCTGAATCGTCAGATTTAAGGGTGCTAAAAGCTGCAGATTATATTGCAAGAGAGGAGATTGCAGACGTAACTTTAGTAGGAAGTTTAGAGGAGATAGAGTTTTTGTGTAAAGCAAATGAGATTAATCTAGACTTTGAAAAAATAAAGGTTGAGAATCCTCTTATAAGTGAAAAAAGGGATTTTTACATTAATTCATTATTTGAGCTTAGAAAAAACAAAGGCCTTTCAATCATAGAGGCAATGGAGCTAATAAATGATAATGTATACTTTGGGGCTATGATGGTAAAAACATCAGATGCAGATGGTATGGTAAGTGGTGCAAGCCACTCAACAGCAGATACCTTAAGGCCTGCTCTTCAAATAATAAAGGCAGCGGAAGGTATTCAGTCAGTATCGTCATTTTTCCTTATGGATGTGCCAAATTGCAATTTAGAATCAAATGGTAGATTCATATTTTCAGACTGCGGACTTATAGAAAATCCAAATGCGCAGCAACTAGCAGATATTGCAGTAGCTGGAGCAAGTAGCTATAAAAAGTTCATAGGCGGTGAGCCAAAAGTTGCACTTCTTTCTTACTCAACGTATGGAAGTGCAAAAGGTGAAGCAGTAGAAAAAGTAAAGAATGCTTTAGAGATTTTAAGAGACTCAAAAGTGGATTTTGATGTAGACGGAGAGCTTCAAGTAGATGCAGCACTAATTCCAGAAGTAGCAAGTATGAAAGCACCAAATTCTACAGTTGCAGGACATGCTAATGTCCTTATATTCCCAAATATTGAAGCTGGAAATATAGGGTATAAATTAGTGCAAAGACTAGCCCGGTGGAGCTGCAATTGGTCCTCTTACTCAAGGTTTAGCAAAACCAGTAAATGATTTGTCGAGAGGATGCACAGTTGAAGAAATAATTGGTGCAGTTGCTGCAACATGTCTTCAAGCAACAAAAGATTAATAATTAGAGATTAAAATAGGTTAAATATGTTAAGTGTTTAGTAAAGGTGAATTATTTTTCTACTTTATTTAATTATTTGTACTTAGATGTTTAAATAAGAAGGAAAAAAGATATAATTAATTAGAGAGCAAAAGTAAAAAAATAAATATGTATATAGTTAAGTATAGTTTGTTTGTTGTAATAGGAGGGGTTATATTTTGAAAATTCTAGTTATAAATTGTGGAAGTTCAACTATAAAATATCAGCTTTATGATATGGATAAAAATGAGGTTATGGCAAAAGGTAGATGTGATAAAATTGGTCTTGATACATCTAATATGATATACAAGAACTTAATTACAGGTGATAAAATAGATCAAGAGCCTGCACCAATGAAAGACCATAAAGAAGCAGTTTCTCAGCTTATATCAGTACTTACAGATAAGAAGATTGGCGTTATAAAGTCGTTTTCAGAAATATCTGCTGTTGGACATAGAATAGTTCAAGGCGGAAACATATTTTCTGAGGCAGTAGTAGTTACAGATAAAGTAAAGAAGGATATAGATTATCTTTCAGATTTTGCACCACTTCATAACCCAGGAGCACTTATGGGAATAAATGCAATGCAGGAAATAAATAAAGACATGATGAACGTTGTAGTATTTGATACGGCATTTCACCAGACAATACCTGACTATAATTATAGATATGCAATTAAAGAGGAATACTATACAAAATATGGTATTCGTAAATATGGTGCACATGGAACATCATATGTATATATATTAGGGCAGCTTGAAAAACTACTAAACAAGCCAAAAGATAAAATAAATGCAATTGTATGTCATTTGGGAAGCGGAGCAAGTGTTTGCGCTATTAAAGATGGTAAGTCATATGACACATCAATGGGATTTACGCCACATGAAGGATTAATGATGGAAACAAGATGTGGAGATATTGATGCATGCGCTGTAACTAAAATAATGGAAAAAGAAAATCTAACTCCAAGACAGATGGAAACTGTTTTAAATAAAGAATGCGGAAGACTTGGTGTATGTTCTATTCCTGATGAGAGACAATTGATTGAAGCTGCAAACAATCGGAAATGAAAAAGCAATGCTTGCAAGAAGAATACAGACAAATAGGACTAAAAAATACATTGGTGCGTATATGGCAGAGTTAAATGGAACTGATGCAATTGTCTTTACAGGTGGTGTAGGAGAAAATAACCCATGTGAAAGAAGAATGACAATTAGTAATATGGAGACACTAGGAATAGAGCTAGATAGTACTAGAAATGAGGCTGCAAGAGGACACGAAGCATTAATTTCTTCAGATGCTTCAAAAATAAAGGTATACATGATTCCAACTGATGAAGAATTAGAGATAGCTCTAGAAACAAAAGAAGTATATTTAAAAAATCAAGGGTAAGTTAAATGGAAGATAATATAGAAAAATTACAAAGGTTACTTTTGAAATATAACATAAAAATGTGGTTTATTGTAAATAAAGATAATAACGACCCTATCTTTTATAAATACATATCTAAACATCTATATACTCAGTCGTTTCTATTACTTCTTCCAAATAGAGCATATTTAATTATTAGTGAAGAAGATAAAAATAACATTGGTACAATTGAAATAAAAAAAAGCATTGTTAATGTATACACGTATAAAACTGAAGAGGAAATGAAAGATATATTAGAGGGAATAATATGCTCGCTTGAGTATATAGACAAGATTGCAATGTCATATTCAACGCTTGGTGATAAAGATACAGATATAATATTAAATAGTGACTATAGGAAATATACGGGGCTTCTTAGGAGTATATATAGAAAATATCATAAAACTGTTAGGTTTTGTTCAAGCGAGAAAGTTGTATATTCATTAATTTCTGAAAACTCAGAAAAGAAGCTTGAAAGAATAAAGCTTGCATGTAAGATTACTGATGAAATACTTGATATGACATTTAAGGATATGTATGTGAATATGACTGAAATAGAGATTGCAAATAAGGTTCTAGCTAAAATGTCTGAGATAGAGAAGAAATATATTGGAAAATATGATATTACAAGTATTTCTACTGCTTGGGATAATTGTCCTTTTGTACTTACTGGCTCAAATCTTGCATTAAATGGACATACTCCTCCTAGTAATAAACTGCTAAAAAAGGGGGATACTATAAATATAGACTTTGGTATAAAACTCATATTTTCAGATGGAAAGAAAATATTTTCGGATATGCAAAGGATGGGTTATGCTTTAAAATCTGGAGAGCAAACAGCTCCTGAAAAAGTAGTAGCAATGTTTAATACGCTAGTTTCAGCAATAGATGAAGCACTTGACTATATGAAACCTGATGTGAAAGGATATATAGTTGATGAAAAGATAAGGAGCTATATATCAAAAGCTGGATATCCAGGATATATGCATGCATCAGGACATCCGGTAGGCTCAAGAGTGCATGCAAGTGGCACTATAATTTCAACTAGACTTGAGCCAAGGTCTAAGATTGCACTTGTCGAAACAGGTGTGTATACTTTAGAGCCAAAAGTACCGGTTGAAAATGGTGCATCTATTGAAGAAATGATAGTTGTTACAAAATTTGGAGGATTTCCTGCATATAAATTTCAAAAAGAGTTATATATTATTAAATAGATGGAATAATAATAGTAGTAATAATAACATTAATAACACAATAATCATTATAATGAAAGGGTTGATAAATTATGGATTTAAAATATGAAAAGAAAGATGCGATAGAGTTTATTAAATCAAAAAAGGATATGGATGAGTATATAGAAAGATATATCGATTTCCTAAATTATGCAAAGACTGAGTATAGAGCAGCAAAATTTGCTGAGAATATGCTTAAAGAAAATGGCTTTGTAGATATAAATAGTAAAAAGAAACTTAAAACTGGAGATAAAGTATATTTTGTTAATAATGAAAAATCAATATATGCTGCTATAATAGGTAAAGACGAACTAAAAGATGGATTAAATATTGTTGGGGCGCATATTGATAGCCCAAGGCTTGATTTAAAGCCTATGCCACTTTATGAAAAACATCATGCAGGCCTATTAAAAACACAGTATTATGGTGGTATAAAGAAATACCAGTGGACTACTATACCTCTTGCTATGTACGGAGTAATATATAACGAAGATGGAAAAAAGATAGAAATTGAAGTAGGAGAAGGTGAAAATGACCCTTGCTTTACAATTACAGATTTACTTCCACACTTAGCAAGAGAACAAATGAAACTTGGAGCAAATGAGTTTATAGACCCTGAAAAATTAGTTGTGCTTGTTGGAAGCCTTAAATCTGATGATAAAGAAACTGAGAAAGTTAAAAATAGCGTTAAAAGAAATATCCTTAAGCTATTAAATAAAAAGTATGGTATAAAGGAAATTGACTTTGCAAGAAGTGAGATATCTCTTGTTCCTGCCTTTAGAGCAAGATATGTTGGCTTTGACTATAGTCTAGTTGGTGGATATGGTCAAGATGATAGGTCTTGTGCGTATGCAAGTTTAGAGGCGCTTTGCAAACAGAAAGGGCTAAACCAAAAGACTGCAGTAATAATGCTAGTTGATAAAGAGGAAATAGGTAGTGTTGGAAATACATCAATGAGTTCTAACATCTTTGATCTTTTTATAACTAAACTAATTAAACTAAAAGGTGAAGAAGATACAAGTATTTTAGAGGTGTATTATAACTCTAAAATGTTATCTGCAGATGTATCTACACTTGTTGACCCATCTTATGATGAAGTTTCAGATATTCAAAATGGTAATATTCTAGGCTGCGGAATTGCTCTTGAAAAATATACTGGAAGTGGCGGTAAATATAGTGCAAGTGATGCAAATGCTAAATATGTATCAGAAGTTATGCAAATATTTGAAAAGAATAATATTGCATTTCAGCTTGGAACTTTAGGAAAGATAGAAAAAGGGGGAGGCGGTACAATTGCATATATTCTAGCTGAAAAAGGTGTAAATGTAATTGACTGTGGACCTGGAGTTTTATGCATGCACTCTCCTTTTGAAATAACTTCTAGCTCAGATTTATATATGACAACTAAAGCATATGATGCTTTCTTAAGAGCATAGTATATATAATAATAAAATACATTTTAAAAGTAATATTTTAAAGTGTATTTTTTTTGTTTTGTTTGTATGATAAGAATAAACTATAGATTATGTCCACTTATATGAATTGAAATTATAGATAATTATCTGCAAAATTAAGAAAATAAAGAAAGTATGTAAAATTGAATGGAAATGTTAAAGAGTGAAATGTTACAGAATTATGACATTTTGCTCTTTTTTGCTAAAATCAAGTTATGTCACTTGAAAATGTTTTTTTTTTTTAGTGTAAAATGGCTTTAG
>JAFVCY010000088.1 GCA_017478805.1 Clostridia bacterium | reverse complement strand
GACATAATATCACTACTAATTGTGGTGGTATTATCACTTATTATAATTCTACTTATTTTCATCATTAAATAGAAAAAACATCTGATTTAAGCTAAAATCGCTTATTTCAGATGTATCCAATTAAAGGGAATACATCTGATTCGAGAGTTTCAGACGTATCCTCTTTTATTTTATGCTTTATAAGCATAAAATAAATTCTATAATAAGTATACCACATGTATAGTTAAAACACAACATCTATTTCAAAGATTTTTTGATATTTTTATATAAATAATTTTTAGCATATATGTTATTTTTCTATACTTGCTTTCATAACAGCAGTGCTGTATAGCGGTATACCACAAGTTACATTTGGATGGATATAGTCTATTAAATACTTACTTATTCTTTCTTTATCTAAAACGCTAAATATTATCTCATTTGGATTAATATATGTGTATCCTTTTTCCAAACAATACTGCTCAAGTCTATCACTATACCTTTCAAATATCTCTTCTTTTTCATCTACTGGAACCTTGCATAAAACAGTATCATCAGTTGTAGAAAACCATGGTGCAATGAATGCAAATCTTGCTACTTTGCTGTTTGGAATATTATCTATTAGTGACTCAATTGATTTAATATACGTTTCCTCGTCCATCGCGCAAATACTTTTATCTCTATACCTTATATCATTTGTGCCTATTGCAATTATATAAAGCTCTGCTGTTTTAGGGGCATTTTTATACTCTTCTATAATAGTTTTTACTGTTGCTGAGCCTTTTGATACATTACTTACATCTATATTTTCAAAGATGTTAATTAGAGGCTCATACCAGCCATATCCACCATTTTTAGTCCCTTCTGTTATGCTGTCACCTATAAAGCAAACTGACTTGGATTTAGAAATTTCTTTTACAATTTTACTGTTTTTATCTATCTGTATTTTATCTACTTTCTCTCTTTTATATCCATCCTTCATAAAATATAACTTTTCAGATATTGAATCTAACTTAAGCTCTGTTGCTATCATTGTTTTTGTTATGAACTTACATATTTCTTCTACTTTTTCTAATTCATATGTACTAATCTTATTTTTTAAACTTTCATCAGTTACAATACTTTTTAAAGGTATAGGAGTATAATTTGAGTTTAAAGCACTTCTTACCCACATAGGAATTATAGAGCTTCCTACTAATTTTTTAGTAGTTTTATCTATATATACTTCTACCATGGCAGTTGCATCACCATTATACTGCCTGTACGAATTTGCAAAATTTCCGTGGGCAGTTAACAATTATTGCATCTTCCCCATCACTATTTTTAGTTATTTCAACCGGCTGAACAATATGTGCGTGGTCGCCTAAAATAACTGTTGCACCTAGTTTTAAAAATATCTCATTCCACGTATTTTGAAACTCATCAGTTTGATTCATAAACTGCGTTCCCATATGTGGCAAAACAACTATAATATCTGGATTTGCACTTTTTAATCTTTCAAAATCCTCTTCTACTTGCTTCTTTACCAAGTTAAAGTTTTTACTATATTTATCAACTATAAGTGGTATAGTCTTCATTTTTAGTAGTTCATCTTCGCTATAATAATTTGAGCCATAAGTATACGATAAAACCCCTATTTTTACTCCATCTTTTTCAATTATTTGCACATTATTTCTTTCTTCTTCATTGCTGTATGCACCAGTAGAAGTAAGCCCTATTTTTTCCAAAACTTCTTTTGTTCTTAAAAGCCCTTCTTCACCTTTATCTAGCATATGGTTATTTGCGACAGTTACTAAATCAAATCCAGCATTTTTTACTGCGATGCCAAACTCGTCAGGAAAGTTTAAATAAAGTTTTGTATTATCATCAAAATCACTGCTTGAATAACCTTTTTTGCTTGATGCCATTGGTCCTTCAAATACTCCAATACTAAAATCTGCTTCTTCTATATATTTTTTAGTATATTCAAATATGTTATCATAATTATACTTTTGTGTTTTCTCATCGTAACCTCTTTTTACTTGGTCTTTTAGCAAAATTAAATCGCCTGTAAATAGTATAGAAAATGAATTATCTATTTCTTCTTTTTCTTCATCACTTATTACATCATATATTTTATTTTCAAAAGATAAACTCTCGCTATTTTTTGCTATTTCATCTATATACTCACTTTTTATGCTTATTATATTTGGAATAGTAAGTGTAAATAGTAGTATAAATAGCGTAGTAAATCTTAATAATATTACTTCATACTTATCATTTTTTAAAGTTATTATTTCATACACTTTATTTACTAGCTTTTCTGACCATCTTGCTACAAATTCTCTAGATAGTAATATACAGATAACTATGGATGATAATAAAAATATCGTTACTTGAATTTTATCATTTAAATCAGTATACAGCATAGGTATTAGAAGCGTAAGAATTCTATGGTACAAATAGATATATAATGTTTTCTCACCTATTTTAGTAAACAGTGGCAACTTCTTATTTGGCATAATTAGTAAAAATGAATATATAAATACTGTAGCTACTCCAAATATAATTATTCTATTTACTATCTGCATATTTGATGTATATGGATACATTAACAGTTCATTAAAAGTTAGCTTTGATGACATTATAGCTCCTAGAAGTATTGAAAACATTAATAAAATGATTCCAAGTAATACTGTTAATATATCTTTTTTTATGAAATTCTTATTTATAACATCTTCTTTTATCTTATACCCAATAATGAAAAATGGGAAAAATGCCACTATTCTAGATATTGCAAACACATTGCTAATTTCTGAAAATTTTCCAATAAGAAGTGCGATAATCACACTTATTACCGTTATGCCTTTTATTTTTCCTAAATATTTTACTGATATTCTCCAAATAATTAATGCTATTATATACCACATTGAATAATACGGAGTAGTAATTGAAATTCTTGTGCCAGTTGTTATTAAAGAGAAGTACATAAGTGCTGTGTTCATTAAGATATAATAAAAAGCAAATGTAAATATCTTTTTTCTACTCACATCCCCTTTACTAAAGTATCCTGATATAAATGCAAAAGCTGGCATATGAAATATATATATTACTTTTGCTATTATATCAAATATAGCATTTTCACCAGCTGCATCGTATAAAAAATGTCCAAAAACTACTAGAAATATAAGAGTAGCTTTGAAATTATCAAAATATTTTATCCTCTCTTTTTCCACTTTTTCCACCTCTTTATTATTTTTCTTTTTTATTAAACATTATTTTTTTATAATATCTTCAAAAATATAGCTATCTAATAATTTTTTTACTAGATAGCTAAAAATTACTTACTACATAGCATTGCAGTTAAAAAAAGTAATAAATGCTGAATAGGATAAAAAGCATAAAACACGCTTGTAATTATCTTACTTTTCTTACCTCTTTCAAAGTTGTACATTGCAAGAAGAAAAATTGAAAACACTGCAAAATATTCAAATTCCGAATTGTATATAATTACAAATACAACTAGTGCTACAAACTGGAGTAGTAAATATACTAATTTTGTTAAATTTTTCTTTTGTTTTACTTTTTCAATAGCATATAGCATTATCATATATATTAATAGTTTATATGAATAGTCAAACTTTACAAAAAAGTACGATGCAGTTAATATACACGAAAATGCTATTAACAATATATCTTTTTTGTCTATTTTTTCTTTTCTCACTTTTTTCTCTATTACATTATCTATAGCTTTTAGTATTATAATTGAAACAGCAAATGTTATAATTATATTTATTTCTGTCACATCAAATGATGGTTGGTATGATATAAAGACAAATTTATTGAGTGTATACATTGTTAGCATTATTATTTCTGTAACTATACCAGTTATCATTAACCTTTGTACATATTTATTTATACTTCTTGTATGAAAAAATCCTTGCACTACTAAATATGCAAATACTGGCATAGCAAGTCTTCCAATTATTCTAAATGATACATATATATCTAGTGTCATATAATTATAGAAATACACTGCTATGTGATCAATTATAACAAAAATGCATGCTAAAATCTTTAACATATTCGTATTCAAACTTAATAATTTATTCATTTTTTCCTTCTTTTAAAAGTCTCATCATGTTCTTTTTATATGCTTCTACTCCAGGCTGATTAAATGGGTTTACTCCTGATACATAAGCGCTTATTGCACAAGCTTTTTCAAAGAAGTATATTAGTTCTCCTACATTATATGGACTTAATTCTTCTACATCAATTATCATTGTTGGTACTCCACCAGAGAAGTGTGCCTCAACTGTTCCTAGAAATGCTTGCTTGTTTATATAGTCTATATCTTTTCCTGCTAAATAATTTAGTTCATCCTCATTTTTTTCTACTTCTGGAAGTGATATCAAACTTTTATCCACCCTAAATGAAAGTACTGTTTCAAATATATTTCTTTTGCCTTCTTGAAGCATTTGCCCCATTGAATGAAGGTCAGTTGTTAAGTTAACTCCTGCTGGAAATATTCCCTTTCCATCTTTTCCTTCACTTTCACCGAATAGCTGCTTAAACCATTCTATAAACATTGCGCAGCTTGGCTCATAACATGCCATTACTTCTATGTCTTTTCCTTTTGCCTCTAATATATTTCTATATGCTGCATATCTATAACATGAGTTTGTTTCAAAATTTTCATCGTTATATACAAATTCTGCAAATATAGCCCCATCTATTACATCTTCAAAGTCAATTCCAGCTACTGCCATTGGAAGAAGTCCAACTGGAGTAAGTACTGAATATCTTCCTCCTACATCTTTAGGAATTACAAATTTTTCATATTCATTTTTTCTTGCTATCTCACATAAAAGTCCATCTTGTTCATCAGTTGTTACATATATTCTACTTGCTGCTCCAGTTATTCCGTATTTTTCTTCTAGTATTAGCCTAAATACTCTAAATGCTATAGCTGGTTCTAAAGTTCTTCCTGATTTTGATATAACATTTATAGCAAAATCCTTATCCTTTACATATTCTACTAAATCTCTTAAATATTTTCCACTTAAGTTATTTCCAGCAAATATGATTTGTGGATGCTTTCTTGCACTTAATGACTGTAAATTTGAAAAGGTGCTACCTAGCATATCTATAACTGCTTTTGCTCCTAGATATGATCCGCCTATACCAATTACTATAAATACATCTGCTTGCTTTCCAATTCTGTCTGCACATTCTTTTATATGCTGAACTTCTTCTTCAGATATTTTATTTGGCAAATCTACCCAACCAAGCATGTCTCTTCCTGCTCCAGTTCCCCTTTTTAGCATATCAGCTGCTTCCATTACTTTTTCCTTCATCATTTCTAATTCGTAATCTTCTACATAGCCTTTTAAATATTCTTCATTTAATCCTATTGCTTGCACTTTAATCTCCCCCTCTAATTCTTTCTATGTCATTTTACCACACAAAATATGATATGTAAATGCAAACAAAACAAATATATAGTTAAAATATAAATATTATATAGTTTTAGACCATAGTTTTTGTAACAATAATGTAACAATGCTTTTATTTCAATATTTTATACTCCTAAAAAAAAAAATTCTTGCTAGTATTAATTATTTACTGGATTATTTAGTGTTTCAGTACATTTTTAATTCAATTCCATGATAATTGGGTCGGCACTGCCGACAATTTTTTAAATAAGTAAAATTTTCTCATCCTCATTAGATTTTTTACAGAGTATCCCTTTCCAAGTTCTTTTGTTAATTTCTTTGAATATTCTTCAATTAATTTATCTCCATATTTAGCTCTTGTTTCTCCACCCTGTGCCTCAACTATTAACCTTCCTACGTTATAATATGCATTTAAATTACTTTTATTTTTGCTATAATTCTTTGCTTTTTTATATACTTCATTACTTACTAGTACATTTTTTATTTCATCATAATAATTCATATTCTTCCCCCTTTTTTATACATACACTTATTACAGTTATCTTAACAGTCATACATATACTGAAACTCTTTTTCTCTTACCTCATATGTTGTTCTAAAGATTCTGT
>JAFVCY010000087.1 GCA_017478805.1 Clostridia bacterium | reverse complement strand
AATAGTCCATGCTCCCTTGAGCCATGAAACCTAGTAGAAGCAGGTGCAGTGAAAAAATCTGTTTTTTCTATAAACTGAATAAGCTTATCTATTCCTTCCCTATTTGTTCCTTTTAATAATTCTAAAAATTTTTCTTTCATAGTTTTCCCTCCACTTTTTTCTACAAAATTCTACCATAAATTTATGCTATACTCAAGTTTTCCTTTACTTTTGTTCTCAAAAATGTTATAATTTCTCTTAACATAGTAATTTTATGTAACCATTAATAATTTAAAAGGGGGTTTAAATATGAAAGAAGAATTAGTAAGACTGAGTTTTGTAGAATTTAAACAAGTAAATAATGCAAATGTAGTATTTTTTGAGTTTAATGTAGTTGGAAATAGGCGGCGTAGATATGTAGCAGAGGTTTTTAATGCGGAT
Organism: Clostridia bacterium; assembly: GCA_017478805.1. Lineage (GTDB taxonomy): Bacteria > Bacillota > Clostridia > TANB77 > CAG-465 > RGIG5057. The sequence goes on along the minus strand of JAFVCY010000087.1, from coordinate 23,206 downwards.
ATAACTATCCTTAAAGCACTCTCTCAAATTGCAAACATACCTTTTTATGGTGTGCCCTTCAAATTCTATAGTGCTGAAAACAAGTCATATATATTCATTGCGCTTTTTAGTGAAATAAAAGACGAAATAATTGCTTTTGCACCTTGTAATGGAAAAATAGGTAAAATAACATGGATATATATAAAAGAAACATATTTATCACACAAATATGTATCAAATGAAATATATAACAAATACTTATCATATAAGGAAATTACAATAATGCAGACATATAATGACATGAACTATGGAAAAATACATGAATATTTATACTCTAAAATAGATAATTTTGATGAGTTAAATACAGAAGAAAAGCTTATGCTATTTATTGCTGAAGTTTTCGAAAACTCAAATATTATGAATGGATGCATATACTCTTCTATGATTGAGTTAACTAGTAAGTACTTGAAAATACGTAAAATAAAGTTTCCCAAAAGTGCTTTAAAGCAAGCTTTTGATATAGTTGAATATGGTAATTACTGTAAACTTTCATCACCTGAAATTGATGTTTTTGATTCTATTTCATAAATTTTTAGGAGTTAGATTTTTTTCTAGCTCCTTATATTCCCTTGAATTATATAATGTTTTATGTTAATATATATATGTTGTTATTTGAAAGGAGCTAGCGTGATAAATTTCAAAATAAATGATAAAGTAAAAATAAAGAATAGTAACATATTTGGGAAGATTACAAGTATTAATGAAAGTAAGGTAATGTTTAGAACTTTAGATTTAAAAACTATTATTACAAATATTTCTGATATAGAAAAATATGAATATACCGAAGAAATTCCCAAAGTAACTTTTATATACCCTAAAGAAAGTAAAAAAGACATAAAAAATGAAATTATGTTAAGACATTTAACTAAAGAAGAAGCTATTCAAAGATTAGAGAAGTTTTTATCAGACAGCATAATGAATAAAGAGTATAAGGTAAGAATAATACATGGAAAACATCGGTGGCATATTAAGAGAGGCTGTTCATGAGTATTTGAATTATTCACAGCTTGTTGAAAAATATGAACTAGCTCGGATATTTTGAGGGGCAATATGGTGTTACTATCGCATATTTAAAAAAATTTTGAAATAATTTAAAACCAGGCTCTCTACCTGGTTTTTATACATCTATTAATCAATACTTACCATTTTAGATACATCATAATACTGTCCTTCTTTATTTACTGCAACTATTGTTTTATAACCCATGCTAAGTGCAGTTTCAAGTCTTACAATATTTTCTAGTCCTGAAACTTTACCTGCTGTCTCTAGTGTTCCTTTTTCAAAGCACTCTCTAGTTTTCATGTATTCTACTGTGCCATCTTCCATTAAGAATAATACTAGAGGGCAATTTATCCCATTTCCAGTACCAGCTGCGCATATTCCTACTACATTTTTAGTAAATCCTGTTATTTCTACATTTTCGCCAAAAGGCAAATTAACATTTAGCACATTATCTGCCGGCTGATTATAATTTGCAGTCACTTTTCCGGTGCTATCTAACAATATTCTAACAGGGAAAACTTCCACCATTAGATTATATGTATTTTCTGAATTTTGACATTTACCTAAATCTAAAGGTTTTATTTCTTCTTTTACTACTTCCGTTTTAGTCTGAACTACTACTTCTTTTTCGGTATTTTCAGTTAATCTTTCAGCCGAATTTGTAGTTACCTCTGTTTTTTCTGGCTTATTTGTAAATCCAAAATAAACTACACAACCTATTAATATTACAACTAAAACAATTAAAACTACAGTGTCTACTCCACCTTTTTTCATTATTTCACCTCCTCATATAACATAATTCTACAATAATGTAAAAAAATAAGCAATATCATAAAGTGTCATCGGAGAATTTTTTGGCAAATTCAACAAAAAAATCTCCTTTAGAATAAAAATAAGAAATTTTTAAAAAAGTATTTATTTTTTATGTAAACGATGTTGTAATATAAATGTGCTTAAATACAATTAATTTTTCTTTGAGTGCGACGTGCTCCGATTGCTCATTTTGAGAAACATTTGCAGGTTATCCACTCGGGCCTTATAAGTGGGCTTATTAATTAAGAGAAAAAATGTGAAAGGGGCGCTATATTATGACGTCAGGATTTACATAGCTAACGAACCCGAAAAATATTAAACAGCCAAATTTAAACTACTCCTAGGGACCTTACGCAGTATATGGAGGCTGCTATATAAACATTGCTCTAACGCTACATGCTTGTGTGCCGGTTATGGTCTTTCAGCTGTACTTCGACAGTTGGGTAATGTTTACGAAAAATATGTTTTTTGGCAGAAGGAGGCAAATATGCTTTAACACATAGCAAAAGAGGCAGGATTAAATTATCCTGTCTTTAACTTTATTTATTAACTGTTATAAAAGCTACTCCATCATCAATATCTATTACTTCAGAATCAAAACATTTTTCCTCTTTTATAATTTTCAAAAATTCCCTTAATCTATTTACAGCAGTTCTATTCTTATGCTCATTATAGTCACTTAAAACTAGTCCTCTAAAAAGTACATTATCTGCAATAATTAAACCACCATTTTTTACTAGTCTTTTTGCTTCTTCTAAAAATGCTATATACTGGCCTTTTGCAGCATCTATAAATATAACATCATAATTTGAACTATCTGGAAGTTTTTTCATTTCTTCTTTTGCATCTCCAAATATAACATTTATCGCATTTTGTAGATTAAACTTTGAAATGTTCTCTAGAGCTTTCTCATATCTTTTATCGTTTCTTTCAATAGTATCTATTTTTCCTCCTTCGTCTAAATATTTAGAAAAAGTTATAGCTGAATAACCTACAGCAGTTCCTACTTCTAAAATCTTCTTTGGCCTTAATAATTCTAGCCTTTCTTCTATTAATTTCATAGTATTATCACGAAGAATAGGTACAAAATTTTGCATAGCTTCTTTTTTTAATTCTTCTAGCATATTTCCATCTATTTGCAACTTTAATCACCTAACCTGATATTTCTTTCAAAACATTATCTACTTTCTTACCTCTGTATATAACATCATATATGTAATCAATTGACTTTACTGAATTTCCAGTCATATGCATAAGATTATAAATTGATTCCATTGACTGAAGTCCTTCAACTGTTTTTACACTCATACTTTCTAATGCTTCTTCTTTTGTCATACCTTTTGCTAAATTTATTCCAAATGTAAAATTCCTACTTTTTTCAGAAGTACATGTAAGGAGCAAATCCCCAAGTCCTGCATATGTATATGCAGTCTGCCTTTTTCCACCTAAAATAGTTAGCAATTTTCTTGCATCATTTATGACAAAAGCAAGTACACTTGCTTTTGTAGAATTACTCTTCTGACTTGCCGTTAAAATTCCAAAAAGTATGGCATAAATGTTTTTTATAGTTCCGACATATTTGTACTCCCCTTAAATCACAAGTTGTATCAAAATCTAAATTTGAGCTTTCAAATGCCTCTTTTATAACATATATATTATCTTCGTTTTCTGATGCAATAGTAAGGCCTGTTTCTGCACCACTTGCAAGCTCAATTGCAAATGATGGACCAGATACCATTGCAACCTCTGCTTTAGGGAGCTCTTCATGAACTACCTGTGAAGGAAACAAATATGTTTCCTTTTCTACACCTTTACTTACTACGCAAATGATTTGCTGTTTTTCTATTATTCCATTCAAAGACTTGCAAACTTCTCTTACTGCAAACATAGGAACAGCAATAACTATTATTCTAGCTGTTTCTATAGCTTCTTTTAAATCAGAAGTAATTCTAATTTCATTTTCGAGCTTTATACCCTTCATAGTAGCAGAGTTTTCTCTGCTGCTATTTACTTTTGCAACTTCATCAGCAAATGCTGACCACATTGTTATTTCATTTTTCTTAACTAACGTTTTAGCAAGTGCTATACCATATGCTCCAAGTCCTAAAATAGCTATCTTCATATCTTTCCTCCAAATAATTTATCTAAGCTTAATATGTACATCTCTTAACTGCTGTTCTGTTACAAAATTTGGTGCATGCATAAGTACATCTCTTGCCTTGCTATTTTTAGGGAAAGCAATAACCTCACGTATATTTGTTTCTCCAAGAAGTAACATTATCATTCTATCAATTCCAGGTGCTGCTCCTGCATGTGGAGGTGCTCCAAATTTAAAGGCATTGTATAATGCACCAAACTTATTTGCTACAACTTCTTCTGAATATCCTGCTATTTCAAATGCTTTCTTCATGACTTCTGTATCATGATTTCTAACCGCTCCTGACGCAAGCTCATAACCATTACATACCATATCATATTGATATGCAATTATATCAAGTGGATTCTCATTATTTAGTGCATCTATTCCACCTTTTGGCATTGAGAATGGATTGTGTCCAAAATCAATTTTTCCTTCATCTGAAAGCTCATAAAATGGGAAGTCAACTATAAAGCAGAACTTATAAATACTTGTATCTATTATGTTTAATCTTTTTCCAAGTTCATTCCTTATATCTCCTGCATCTTTACAAGCTTTTTCATACTTATCTGCAACAAAGAACAAACCATATCCGTTTTTTGCACCTGTTATTTCTTTCATTTTGTTCATCATATCATCTGATAAATATTTAGCTATAGGTCCTACTATAGTTCCATCTTCATTTATTCTTATCCAAGCAAGACCGGCTAAACCTAAATCCTCTTTTGCAAAAGTAGTCATATCGTCAAAGAATTTTCTTGTAACAGATGATGAGTCTATTGCAATACATTTTACAGTCTTGTTTTCAAATACTCTAAACCCAGAACCTTCAAAACACTCAGTTACATCTGTTAAAACTAGTGGGTTTCTTAAATCTGGCTTATCACTTCCGTATTTTTCCATTGCTTCTCTATATGGAATACGTATAAAATCTTCATCTAATACTTTTAAACATCCTTTTGCCTTGAAAGTATACTTCGTTACTTCCTCCAATACTTTTAATACTTCTTCCTGTCCTACAAAAGACATTTCAAAGTCAAGTTGATAGAACTCACCTGGAGACCTATCTGCTCTTGGGTCTTCGTCTCTAAAACAAGGTGCAATTTGATAATATTTATCAAATCCAGAAATCATAAGTAGTTGTTTAAACTGTTGTGGTGCTTGTGGAAGTGCGTAAAACTCTCCTTGGTGAAGTCTTGATGGAATCAAGAAGTCTCTTGCACCTTCAGGAGATGATGAAGTAAGTATAGGAGTTTGAATCTCAATAAATCCCATATCGTTCATCTTATCTCTTAATAGTTTTAATACTTCAGCTCTAAATACCATTTTTTTGTGAATTACTTCGTTTCTTAAGTCTAAAAATCTATATTCTAGTCTTAAATCTTCCCTTACTTCTTCGCTCTTTTCTACTTCAAATGGAAGTGGAAGTGAAACGTTATTTAATACATCAATTGTCTCTACATCTATTTCAATATCCCCTGTTTCAATTTTAGGATTTACGTTTTCTTCTGGTCTTTTAAGTACTGTTCCAGTAACTGTTACAGTTGCCTCTAAATTAATTTTATTTATTTTCTCTAATATTTCAGGCTTTTCTGCTCTAAGTTGAGTCACACCATAATGGTCTCTTAAATCTAAAAATACACATCCTCCTAAGTCCCTTATTGTTTTTATAAACCCTGAAAGTTTTACACTTTTTCCTACATCCATAATTCTTAATTCATTACATGTATGTGTCCTATAACTTGTTGCATAATCTATCATAATTATATCTCTCCTTACTTACATTATTTCTATACTTTTCATTATAACTGACGCATCAAAATCTGCTGTAAATTGATTTCCAGTATCTAAATTTTTTATAGTAACTATGTTATTTTTTATTTCATCTTCTCCAATTATTATTACAAATCTTGCATTTATTTTTGATGCATACTTCATCTGCGATGAAAAACTTCTTTCACATATATCAATATCTGTGATAAGTCCCATTTTTCTTAATTTATTTTGCAGAATGCTTGCCTTAAAATATGCATCACCATTAGATGCTATAAAAAATATATCCGGTCTTTTATCTATACTCATTCCTTTTTCTTCAAGTAAAAGTACAATTCTATCCATTCCAAAAGCAAATCCAGTAGCAGGTGTTTTTGCTCCGCCTAGCATATCTACTAGTAAGTCATATCTTCCGCCACCACCTACTGATAAATCTAAATCTTTTGAGGCAAATTCAAATACAGCTTTGTTGTAATAGTCAAGTCCTCTAACTATCTTCTTATCTATTTCATATTCTATTCCTAGATTTTTTAATCCATTTTGAAGATTTTCAAAGTCTTTCTTACAGTCTTCACACAAATAATCAGTAATCATTGGCATTTCTTTTTTTACTTCTAAATCTTCTTTACAATCTATTATTCTCATTATATTTTTTTCATATCTAACTTTACAGTCATCACACATATTATCTATTTTATCTTTTAGATATTCTCTTAAAGTTTCTATATATTTTGCTCTACATTCTTTACAACCAATAGAATTTATCTTTAATTTTAAGTCATCATATATTCCAAGTTTTTCAAGTATTTCCTTTGCAACTGTTATAGACTCAATATCTGCTAAATACGAACTAGAGCCAAAAATTTCTACACCAAATTGTCTAAATTCTCTATATCTTCCCTTTTGCATTTTTTCATATCTAAATACTGGGCCTGCATACCAAAGTTTTACTGGAGATGGTCTTGAAGAAAGACCGTTTTCTACATACGCTCTTACCACTCCTGCTGTAAATTCTGGTCTTAAAGTTATACTTCTATCTCCTCTATCTTTAAAAGTGTACATTTCTTTAGTTACTATGTCTGTTCCATCACCTACCGAACGTGAAAAAAGCTCTGTTGCTTCAAATGTTGGTACTCTAATTTCACTAAAATTATGACTATCACATACTTCTTTAATAACTGACTCAAATTTTTGCCAGTAATTTACCTCTTTAAACATAATATCTTTTGTACCTTTTTGTTTTGTAATGTTCATAAAAATCACCTTTTAGGATTATATCACAAAAGGTTATAAATTTAAAGTGGTATAGTGAAAAAAATTGTAGCAGATATAAAAATACCTGCCACAATTGAAAAGCTAAATACTACTTAATTTCTTTTCTCTTATACTTCTCTTTAGTTGAAAGTCCTCCACGCATATGCGCTTCTTTTTTATTCTTATCAAGAATTTTACGAACTTCTCTATATCTTATATTATCAATGTTAGGAAGCCGCTTTGTAAGCTGTACATGTAAAGTAGTTTTACTAATTTGTAATTTACTTGCTACTTGTCTTATTGTTTTTTGCTCAGATATAAATACATCTGCAAAATATAACGTTCTACTGTCAAAATCTACTTTCATGACAAAACCTCCAAAATTTTAACAAAAATTAACTATACTTCTTTAATATTTCAAACTTTAAGCAGAATATCAGGATTATTCAAATCACCGTTTTCATTGAAGGCAATCATATTTACAGCTTCAAGCTTTGCTGCAAGTTCATCATAGCGCTTCTTAGTGAACTTCTGCCAAGAATTAACATCCTTTACTGTAGCCATTATGTCATCGCTTAACATATTCCCATAAGGTGTTGAAACCTTTATGTGAAGTTCAGGCGGATCATAGCACCGAAATGTACCATTACCTCCTCTAAAAGCGTACTTAGGAGTTGCGTTGTTCCTAATTCCCTGTACAATATAGCTACTACCTTTTTTCCATTCAAGACTTACAAAAGGAAATACATACATATTTTTTTCTCCTTTCTAAAAGAAAAAATGTTGTTATCACAATTAAGACAAGTTTCACTATCACAAATCGCAAGTATTATATCACATAGAATTCGATTTGTCAAATTATGTAAAATATTTTTTCAAAATTACTAAAAAGAAGAATAAAACAAAAATATAATTTTTTGAATAAAAACTCTCTTTAACTTTAATTACTATATCATTTTGCATTTTATTTTACTATCTAACATATCTCTAAACATATATGCATCCTCTTTTGAACCTACAATAGTTCCATAATGTATAGGAATAGCAACTTTAGGCATTATATAATTTACAAGTTCTGCAGCTTCGCTATATGTCATAGTATAAGTTCCACCTACTGGAACAAAAACAACATCAGCCCTTACCTTCTTTGCATCTTCAGTTATATCCGTATCTCCAGCAATATAATATGTCGTGCCATTTAACTCAATTAAATACCCTACCCAATTATTTTCTTTTGGATGGAACTTTTTATTTACATTATACGCAGCAACAGTCTTAAAAGATATGTTTTTTAAATTATATTCTTCATTTGGATGCACTACAATATATTTATTTCCATGCTTCTTAATTTTCTCCTCTAAATCGTTTGTTATTACAAAGACTGTACTGTCTTTTTTTACTTTTTCTATATCTTCTTCACTATAATGATCGTAGTGACTATGAGTAATGAATATATAGTCAGCATCATTATAACTTTTATCTATCATATACGGGTCTATATATACAACTATTCCATTATCTTCCAACTTTACTGTACTATGCACTAAATGCTTATACATCACTTTTCCTCCTCGTATTAATTTCAATATAGCTTGACTTAAAGTAGCAGTTACTTTCTTTACCTTTCGATATAACTGATAAATGCTCTTCATTTAGTAGTATATCTTCCTCTTTATCTACTACATCTTTACTAGCAATTCCAAAAATAATTATTACTTTTTATATTCATCACATTTTTCTTCTAATAATTTAAAGTTACAACATCTACTCTTTACACTATCAGATAATCTATTTGATAAATACAGTTTATATAATTTATATGATTTATTTTTCACTTGTGTATGATTTTCATTTAACCATGTAAGTTGTTCTCTTAAAAGCTTGTTATACTTTTTATCACTTTTATTATTACAATGTGTATTCAAATCAATAATTTCATAATACCCCTCTTTTACTGGTATCATATTATTGAAATTTACAGCACCAAGTTCACCATCTTTTATTTTGAAAAAATCTAGCATATTCCTCATTTCTTCATGTTTCTTCTTTGGACTAGAAAGTGGAGCAAAATATTCTTTATCTTCTATTTTAAATAGTATTCCAACAAATGGTCTTAACTCTTTTTCATCCTTGTTATATGCTACTTTATTATCAAATTTTCTTAAATAATCACAATAATCACTAGAAACTCTAACTATTTTCAAATTTATAATCACTAGCTATTCTCCTCCTTAAAATATTAAGAAAAAGACTAGAGCAAAAAACATCTCTAATCTTCTTTTTTAAGTCCCAATTTATGGCTGGGTACACCGCTTTTTTAAGTCCCAAATTTATGGCTGGGTACACCGCTTTTTTAAGTCCCAATTTATGGCTGGGTACACCGCTTTTTTTGCTACAGCGTAGCATTATTATTATATGTAATAACTTAAGTAATATTACTAGTATTATAACATAAACTTGAAGACATATCAACAAATAATAATAATTTTTTCACATTTCCCACAATTTATCCGTTCATTTCCTTTTCTATCCACTTCATAATCACGTTTTTTATATACTCTTTTTCTTCCGTGTTCAGCTCTTTATTCATAGGTATCTTATGCCATTTATATATACACCCCCTACAGCAAGTAGCAGTAGCATGCTGCGCTATAAATACAGGATGACCTCTCATTGGAGTTTGTTTTCCATCATTTGGAATAATTTTTGAAGCAAGTCGAGAAGTAATAAAGTCCACTGCATGACTCTCTATTTTCTCTAGTCCTTTATCCTCTACATATTTTTTATCTATATCTTTCAAATGAAACCTACTTCTAAATTTTGACTTTGAAAGAGTAACCAAAAGTTTATCTAAATCTTTCTCCACATTTTCCACCTCTTAACTTACTCTAAAGTGTCCAAGTATTTCTCCAAGTCTCGTTAGTACATCTTCTTCATAGTTTACTTGAAGCATGCTATAATGATGAATAACAAACGGCACACCTTTATTATTTCTTTTATCAGATATTATACCAATATGACCCTTAAATATAACTATATCTCCTGGTTGCCACTCATCTATTATTGATGTATCTTTTGTTAAATTAATCATATTTCTTTCAAAATATATAATCAAATTCTTAACTCTTCTAAAGTCTATATTTTTATCAACTTTATCTATTTGGTAAAGTTCTAAATTTTGAACAATATCTTCATTTACAAGCTCCATCAAGTCATAGCCTGCTCCTTTTAAAGCAAATCCAACTACATCTGTACATACTCCATATTCATCATCAGGATAGCCGGCTGTTATAATATTTACTTTTGTATTTTGGCTTTGTGCTAATATACTCTTTTGCATTAAGCAAAATATCAGTCTGATCGTCTACTAAATCACCATCTTTATCTACCATGCTTTTATACGTATTTAAATACTCATATTTATTTGAATAAAAATTTGGAATAATGTTAAAATGGTATAGCATATATGTAATAAATACACACAATATTATAACTATAATAATAACAATCTTTTTCATAGCTTTTCCTTTCTTACTATCTACATATATTTTATCAAACTATATAAATACTTGCAATAGTTATTTTTATTATACTCATAATATCTTTTTTGGATATAACATAGCCCACACACGTGCAGTGCATGGGCTAAATATTTACATTTCAAACTGTGAGTTATATAATTTAGCATAAAATCCGTTTTGCTTCATAAGGCTATCATGATTTCCTTGCTCTATTATATTTCCTTCGTTCATAACAAGTATTAAATCAGCATTTTTTATAGTCGATAATCTATGTGCTATTATAAACGAAGTCCTATTTTCAGATAGTTTATCCATTGCTTTTTGGACTAGTTCTTCAGTTCTTGTATCAACATTTGAAGTTGCCTCGTCCAGTATAAGTAGTGGTGCGCTTTCTATCATACCTCTTGCAATAGTTATGAGCTGTCTTTGACCGGTAGATACACTATCATTTTCTGAAAACATAGTATTTATTCCGTCAGGTAATGTCTTTACAAAATGCTCAAGTCCAACTGCTCTTAAAACTTCTAATACTTCTTCATCAGAAACATTTTCCCTGTTATATGCTATATTTTCTTTTAACGTTCCTTCAAAAAGCCATGTATCTTGAAGTACCATAGTAAATAATGAATGTACATTTTCTCTTGAAAGCTCTTTTGTAGAAACTCCATCTATCAGTATTTCACCTGAAGCTATATCATAGAACTTCATAAGTAGATTTACCATTGTAGTTTTTCCAGCTCCCGTAGGCCCTACAATTGCTATTTTTTGGCCTGATTTTGCTTTTGCAGTAAATCCTTTAATTGCCTCTTTTTCGCTATCGTCATACTTAAATATTACATTTTTAAACTCAACACACCCCTTTACTTTGGTCTTATCTAGAGATTTTGTAACTGTTTTTTCATCAGTCATTTCATTTTCATCTAAAAATTCAAATACTCTTTCACTTGATGCAGTAGCTTGCTGAATAGATGTCATAGACTGCGCTATTTGTGAAAGTGGGTTTGTAAATAGCCTTACATAAGTTATAAATGCGACAATAACACCAAATGTAATACTACCTTTTGATGCAAGAAGTGCTCCAACAATACATACTGCAACATAGCCAAAGTTTCCAATAAATCCCATCATAGGATGCATTATACCAGATATAAACTGACTCTTTCTATTGCTATAACATAGCTTTTCATTTAATTTATCAAACTCTTCATCTGCTTTTTTCTTTCCGTTATATACTTTAACTACATTTAAACCTGAATAAATCTCTTCTATATGTGCATTTAACTCCCCAAGTTCTTTTTGTCTAGCAGTAAAATATCCTTGTGACTTTTTAAGTAATATACCCATAAAAGCAAATCCAAATATACTAGCAAATATTGCAGTTAGAGCCATAATGTAATTAGTATAAAACATCATTACTATCGAACCTAAAAATAGCGTTAAATTACTAACTAAAGTAGCTAGTGCTTGATTCATAGACTGCGCCACCGTATCTACATCATTTGTTACTCTAGACAAAATGTCTCCTGACTGATGTCTATCGAAATATTTAAGCTCAAGTCTATTTATTTTTTGTGATATATTTTTTCTTAATCTATTAGCAAATTTATTTGAAACAAGAGTCATTATAATTGACTGAATGTACATGAACACTCCACTTATAACGTAAAGAATTAATAAAAATATTGCTATCTCTTTTACTTTCTCTATATCCATAAATGGCTTTATAAATTCTTTTATGCTATCTGGCATTTGCTCTACCTTTTGATATAGCAAAGTTGAATCTGCATCTTTATCTATAGTGCTAAATACTTTCAAAAACTCATACTGGTCTTTTGAGGAAATGATATTACTATCTACTGTTATATCACTAAATATTATACTTACTATGCTGTCTGGCAAATCCTCTAGAAGCATATTTTCTCTATCCCCATCACCACTATTTTGGGCAGTACCTAACTTCTGCATTAAATCAATAACTGCTATTTTATCCTCTTTTGTAACTCTTATACCATCGTGCTCGCTATCTTCGAGCACTTCCATTTTCTGCTCATCAGTAAGCTCATAAAGCATGTTATATGCTCCCATTCGTATAGCATTTTCATCACTATAACTTGGCATAAAAGGAAGATTATAGCTTTGAACTAAAGAGAGCATCTTTTCCTCTGATATACCGCTTAATATAACATTTGATAAAGTGTCACGTATTTTTTCTTCATCTACTTTGCTAATTATTTCACCTGTTAAATCACCTAAACTTTTTGAATCTACAACTAAACCTTTAGATATCTCATCAGTCATTTCCTTCAGTTTATTTGGTGCATATATAGAAAGTATACTACTTAAAAGAGCAAGAATAAGTGAAAAAGCTATTAATACTTTAAACTGCTTTAGTTCTTTAACTAGTCTTGATAGTGCAGCTTTTAAATCTTTTGGTTTCTCTCCTGGTGCAAATCTAGAGCCAGGACCTCTTTTTGGTCTATTATTTTCACTAGGCATTTTTTAACTCCTCCTTTGAAAGCTGTGAACTTGCAATTTGTCTATATACTTCACATTTTTTTAGAAGCTCTTTGTGAGTTCCTATTCCTACACATTTTCCACTATCTAAAACTATAATCTTATCTGCATTCATAATAGTACCTATTCTTTGAGCAACAATTAATATAGTTGCACCATTTGTATATTCTTTTAGCATTTTTCTTAGCTCAAAGTCTGTTTTGTAGTCAAGAGCTGAAAAACTATCATCAAAAATATATATTTCTGGGTCTCTGGCTATAGCTCTTGCAATAGACACTCTCTGCTTTTGACCACCTGATAAGTTTGTTCCACCGACTAGCTATATGTGAGTCATATCCTTCCTCCATTTTCTCAATGAAATCATTTGCTCTTGCAACTCTTGCTGCCTGCATTATTTTTTCCTCTGACACATCACCATTTCCACTTTCACCATAAGAAATATTTTCTTTTACACTTCCGTCAAATATTACTGCTTTTTGTGATACATACCCTATCTTGTTATTTAAAGCTTCAAATTTATATTCTTTTACATTTATTCCATCTACTAAAACTTCACCACTAGTTACATCATAGTAGCGTGGTATAAGGTTTACAAGGCTAGATTTTCCGCTACCTGTTGCACCAATAAATGCAACTGTTTCTCCTTTATTTGCTTTAAACGAAATATTTGAAAGTAAGTCCTCTTCACTATCTGCATATTTAAATGATACATTCTTAAATTCAACTTCTCCTTTAACGCCTTCTTTTCCTTCAGTTTTATCTCCTTCTTTTACTGATATTTTTGATTCTAATACTTCATTTATTCTTTTAGCTGATACATCTGCTCTAGGAAGCATCATAAATATAATAACTAGCATTAAAAATGACATTATTACTTGCATTGAGTATGAACTAAATACAATCATATCTCCAAATATTGTAAGCTTATCTATAATAAGCGCCTCTTTTATAAGATAAGCACCTATGAAATAGATTGAAAGCGCTAGACTTTGCATTACTAGGTACATTATAGGCTGCATAAGTGCAAACTTCTTTTGGTTAAATATTAATAAATCTGTAAGGTCGTTATTTGCTTTTGAAAATTTATCTTCTTGATATTTTTCTGCATTAAATGCCCTTACTACCCTTATCCCTGTTAAGTTTTCTCTTGTAACTGCATTTAATTTATCAACTAGCTTTTGAACACGTTTAAATCTTGGCACAACAATTACCATTATACTTATCATTACTGATAAAAGAATTACAACAGCAATAGCAGTAGCTAAAGACCACTGCCAGCCTTTATTTAATATTTTAGTTATTGCCCAAACTGCAGTAATTGGGGCTTTTATCATAAGCTGAAGTCCCATACCAATTAATATTTCAACTTGAGTTACATCATTTGTAGTTCTTGTAATTAAACTACTTACTGAAAATCCTTTTACTTCATGCATTGAAAGATTTCCTACTTTATCAAATATCTTCTTTCTTACTCTCATAGAAAAAGTAGATGATATACTGGAAACAAAATATCCAACAATTATAGCAGAAACTAAACTACCTAAAGCACATGCAAGCATATATGCTCCATTTATTAAGATATCTTGCATTTTACTTCCTTCTGTTTGTACTAGTTTAGTTATCTCTGACATGTAGTCTGGCATTTTTAGTTCAAGCCATACTTGAGATATTATAAGTAGAAGGCAAATAAATGCAAATATCCACTCTCTTTTACTTAAATTCTTTAATAATTTTAACATACTACTCCTTTCCCTTTTATATGTATATTATTATTATGCAGAAACATACATTTAATTTTATTATTTTACTATAGTATTGTCAAGTTATTTTGAGGCATTTAGCACTCTTTACGTATAAAACAAAAAAGTAGCAAAAATATAAAAAATTAAGCTACTATAAAAATAGCTTAACTTTTTTTATTATTCTATCCCAGATATAATCTTTATACCTAAAATTTTGTAATCATACTGCGTTACACCTTTTCCACCATCTGGTAAAAAGTTTCCTTTTATATCAAATGAATAGCCAAGTCCAATGTACTTTCCAGAACCTGCATCATCTTTAGATTCAACGTTTATACAAAAAATTGGCAAATTCAAACTTTTTACTCTAAATATATCGACTGTTCCAAATAATATCGCAAGTAGTGCAATGAATAAAATTACAAAAAGTATAACTCTTTTCATTTTTCCTCCTTTGCATGTAGCTAGAATATAATAGCACAAATTGGAGTAAAAGTCAAATTTTACATTTTGAAGACCAAATAAACTTATGAATATGTATTTTTTCTAAAATATGATAACAGTAGTGCAAAATTTACACTGCTACTTTTCGTATATCTAACTAGTTAACTTACTAATTTATATACTCTATCTCTTTGATTTTTAGGTTCTTTATCAATAAACTTTTACTTCTTTTTTTGCTTTAATCATATAAGGCGTTATTTTTTGACATCTCTTCCTTTAGTATATATTCAAGAGGTATAGCTTCTTCTTCATCCTTCTTTCTTTCTTCTTCTGATTTTGAAATATATGAAAGTAACATCAACTTTTCTGTAATATCCATATTTTCCAGTATTGCATCAGGAGCTAAAGCTAACAATTTTACATCTATAAATTTTTCTGCAAATTCTTTAATAATTTTTGTTTCATCGCTTGATATATTGCACATAATGCTATTAACATCTATTATATTTTGTTTTTGCATCTCACTCATTTTTATCTAATCTCCTTTATCCCATTTATACTTTCAGCTAGTTATATCATTATAATGATTGAATTATATCACGTGCTGTGTTAATTGTCAATTTATTTGTGTTAATTATATGATTAATTTACAACAAATTTTATAACAAATATTATAATTAATTCATCCCCTGCCTATGAAGGAAGGAGAACTCTTGCTATATTTTGTTAAATTACAATCTAAAATATCAATATATAATAACTAAATAAATTATATATTTATTATTTCAAATGCTAAAATATGATGAAAGCAGTGCAAAATTTACACTGCTTTTGTTGTAATCATATTATTTCTAATTATTTTATCTCTAAAGATTTGAATTTTTTAATCAGCTCATCTAAAGAAATACTATCTATTTTTTCTCCTTCTCTTGTTCTTACTGAAACCACATTATTTTCCGTCTCATTTTTACCAATAACAATCATGTAAGGAACTTTTTCTAGCTGAGCCTCTCTTATCTTGTAACCTATCTTTTCATTTGAGTTATCTACTACTGCTCTATATTTTTCTTTCACTAGTCTTTCTTTTATAGCATTTCCATACTCTATTTCATTGTCTGATATAGGGAGAATTTTAACCTGAGTTGGGCATAGCCAAAATGGCAAGTTACCTTTTGTTTCTTCTAATAAAAATGACATGAATCTATCTGAAGAACCAAGTATAGCCCTATGAATAACTACTGGTCTATGAGGTTTTCCATCTTCTCCAATATACTCAAGTTCAAATCTTTCTGGAAGAGCAAAATCAAGCTGACATGTAGGTATTGTTACATCATGATTTAAAGCTGTTTTTATCTGTATATCAATTTTTGGTCCATAAAATGCTGCTTCTCCTTCTGCCTCATAAAAATCAATATTTAACTCTTTAAGTATCTGTCTTAGCTGAGCTTCTGCAGTCTCCCACATTTCGTTGTTATCAATATATTTTTCCTTGTTTTCAGGGTCTCTTAAAGATAGTCTATACTTAAAGCTATCTTTTGGAAAACCGAAATCTTTTTGATATACTTCAGTAATTAAGTTTATAACTTTTCCAACCTCATCTTTTATTTGGTCTGGTCTTACAAATAAATGGGCATCATTTTGACACATTTGACGAACTCTTTCTAGTCCGCATACAGCACCACTGTCTTCATATCTAAAGTCATGTGCAAGCTCTCCAATTTTTATTGGTAAGTCCTTATATGACCTAAGTTCATTTTTATACACAAGCATATGATGTGGACAGTTCATTGGCCTTAAAACAAGCTCTTCATTTTCCATTTTCATAACTGGAAACATATCATCTTTATAGTGTTCCCAGTGTCCACTTGTTTTGTATAGTTCAACATTTGCAAGATCTGGAGTATATACGTGGCAGTACCCAAGAGCTAGCTCTTTATCTTGAATATATCTTTCAAGAAGCCTTCTAATTGTTGCTCCATTTGGAAGATAAAGTGGAAGTCCTGCTCCAACTAATTTATGAGTCATAAATAGTTTTAAGTCTTTTCCAATCTTTCTATGGTCTCTTTGTTTTGCTTCTTCTAATTTTTGCAAATGTTCATCTAGCGCCTCTTTACTATCAAATGCAGTTCCGTATATTCTTTGTAGCATTTTATTTTTTTCTGAGCCTCTCCAGTATGCACCTGTTACATTAAATAGTTTAAAAGCTTTTACTCCTTTGGTATATAATAGATGTGGCCCTCTACATAAGTCTACAAACTCTCCTTGCTTAAAGAAAGAGATTATTTCGCCTTCTGGAAGCTCTTCAATAAGCTCAACTTTGTAGTCTTCATTTCTTTCCTTCATAAGCTTTATAGCTTCATCTTTGGAAAGCGTAAAACTTTCAACTTTCAAATTTTCTTTTATAATGTTCTTCATTTCTTCTGTAATTTTTTCTAAATCTTCTTCATTTAACCTATGCTCCATATCGACATCATAGTAAAATCCATCTTCTATTGATGGTCCTATTGCAAGCTTAACATCACTGTATAGCCTCTTTAAAGCTTGCGCCATAATATGAGACGTTGTATGACGAAGAGTGCTTAAATTTATACCTTCTTCTTCAAACACTTCATTTTTGCTGTTTACATACTTCATAAAAAATCACTCCTTTTTTTACTAAAAAACGCCCCTACAGCTAAAGGTATTTTTTAGCTATAGGGGTGCATATATGCACGGTTCCACCCTAATTTTTTACTTTTCTTCTTGCCTTTTATCGGAGGCTACCGGCTGTTTTCACAGCAAGCTCCAGGGTAGTTTTCAGTAAACCTTACTAAAAGTAGCTTACAGCCCATGACTACTTCTCTCTTGTAGCAGTTATTTACTTACTCGTCCTTTCAACACTTACAATTATAATTATACTCTTACTTTTAAGAAAAATCAACTAAATTAAATTATATTTTTCAAAATCTATTTTTCCTAAAAGTTTTTCACTTATCTTTCTTTTTGATATCATTTCCTCTTTCTCACATTTACTTAATCTTTTTATATAATACTCTAATTTGCATGCATCTTTTTTAGTTTCAGTTACAAATGCTATTTCTAGCTTTTGAGCTATGTGAGATTTTGTATATTTAGCGCATTTCTCATCAACAGTTAAATGCTGATTTATTCTCTTTTCTAAATCTTTTGCTATACCTGTATATATAGAATTATCCATGCATCTTAACATATATACAAAATAATTATCTTCTTTCAATTTACTTTCCTTCTTCTAAAGCATTAAAAAAGTCTCTTTTATTAAACGCAGAAAACATGAATCTTCTTGCAGCTTTACCGCTAGTTAACCACTCAATTCTAGTCCCATTTTTAGTGTTTTTAAGCATTCCTTTTACTAAAAAATCTGCTACTACATCAGGGTAATCTCCAAGTATGTTATATACCTTTTTAGTTTTTTCACTAAGCTCTATCTTTTCTCCGTTTCCAAGTGAGTTTGTTATAAAGTCGGTAATCATTATTCCTGGGCTTAATTTCCCGATAATTACTCCGTTTGCTCTTGTTTCGCATTCTTTAGCTAAAGCATCTGTAAAATATGTAACTGCTCTTTTACTTGTTCCATAAATAGATAGTCCAAGCATCTTTGCATCGTTACTTCCATATCCTTCAACGTTATATATAGCCCCACTTTTACTCTTATCAAATTCCTTCATTATAGCATTTGAGCATAACATCGTGCCTTTTAAGTCTATATCAATAACTTTTGAAATATCTCTTTCTTCAAGCTCCCAAATTGCTTTATCACTCTGATTTACACCAGCATTATTTATCCAAATATCTATAGTTTGCATTTTATCTTTGGCAAATGATATTAAATTTTGTATATCTTCATAATTTGTAATATCACAATAACATGAATATGCATTACCTTCTACATTCATTTCATCTAAAACCTTCATTGCTTTCTCTAGGTTTTCATTATTTACATCACTAATTACAACGTTATGTCCTTGTTTTATAAATACCTTTGCCATTTCTAATCCCAGGCCTCTTGCACTACCTGTTATAACAACATTTTTCATATATTTAACACCTCTATATATAAATATTTTATATTATTTATATTTTTTAATCAATATTAATTTTAAAGAAAATAGAAAAGAAAAGAAGTGAACGTTTAAATTCACTTCTAAAAAAATTTATTTCTAATCAATTTTTTTAATTTACGCATCAGTTTTATTTACTTAAATCACAAAATATATCTCTTTTACACCTTATATAATTATTTACTAATTGCTTTTCTTTTTTATAACAACACATGCTGAAAGTAAAAGAGTTGATGCTAATAATACTACTATAGCATACATAATGCTATCTCCTGTTTTTGGATTACTATTTACATTTTCACTTACCTCTGATTCTGAAGTAGCTTCCTCATTTTCTGCAACTAATGCATATACACTTAAATGAGGTAATGTTCCAACTAAATAGTCACCTTCAGCTTTTAGCTCTATAGTATCTTTTATTTCAAAATTACTATTATCATCTAGATAAACAAGTTTAAATGAATCATATTTCTTCATTTCCTCTGTCATCTTTATTTTCAATACAAATGGCCCTTTAGTTTTATACTCACCTGCTGTGGTAACATTTATGTTATATATTGCAAGAAGTGTTCCTTGCCCTTTTACACTTTTTGAAATTTTTTCTTTTATAGCTTTGTACTCATCTTTAGTTATGTTTGCTTCTTCTATTTGCTTATCAGTAAGATTAGAAACATCCATTATTTCAAACTCAAAAGTCTTACCTTCTTCATCAGTAAATTCAAGTACAAATGAATCTTCTTCTAAAGTATATTTTTTGTCTTTTACTTCCTCTTCTTTATCTTTTTCTTCTTCTTTATTTTCTTCTTTTTCTACTGCCTTAATTTTAGCAATAAAGAAGGTATTTTGACCGTCTGCATATACTGCAAATACCTCTGCTGGTTTTTCACCATTTACTTTAATCTCTATATCTGTACTTAATTTAAATCCATCATTTGCAGAAATATATATACATGCATAGTAATATTTATCTTTTTCAAATGTAGCAGTAATTGGCTCTTCAAAGTCATCCCCTACTTCTTTATACGTTCCTTTTATCCACATTGTATCAGTTACTTTGTAATTTGCTTTTTCTTCTTCTTTTACTATAGGTTTGTTATCTTGCTCGTATCCACCCATATTTCCATCATCAACTAATGTAGAAGTAACTTTTTCACCAATTATTGGTGCCTCAAGAGTAAGGTTTACCACTTTAATTATTTTTTCTTCTTCTTTTACTTCTTCCTTCTCTTCTTCTTTTTTAGATTCAACGACTACATCTTTCTTTGTAGCGAAGCTACCTCCATCATAATCTGCAACTTTTACAACATATGTTCCAGCTTTAGCAGATAAAGTACATGTATATTTATTACTATTATCTACTGCTGCAGACTGAACTAAAACTATATTTTCTTCCTTTTCATCATATAGCATTATTTGAACAGCAAGCACGCCACTTTCAGTAGTTCCACTAACTACTATCTCTTCCTCAGTTACATCAGCATTTACTGATGTAACTGATTTTGCATTTACGCTTCCACATGTAATTAACATCACAATGGCTAATGTAAATACAAATATTATTAAACTAAAACTTTTTCTCATAACTCTCTTTTCCTTTCATTAACCATTATTATATCCCATAAAAATCATTTACTAATCTAGTCAAATCTACATGTATTCCTTTGTTTGAACCAGCAAATGTTCCACCATAATTTTCTGTGCTATCTAGTGCACCTTTTTTAAATACTGTGTAATCAACGCTTGACATATCCCCAGTTACTGCAGTTAAATAATATGCACTTCTTAATCCTTTTCCTGCTTCAAATTCATAGTCAGTAACAAATGAACCGTCCATTACCTGCATAGTAACTTTTGAAGCCTCAACATTTCTTGTTTCAACTGTTCCATCTTTGTATGTTATAGTAGCTACTGTCTCATAGTCTTCATAACTTGTATCTTCTGGGTAGATTAATCTAAATCTTGTTT
Source organism: Clostridia bacterium (assembly GCA_017478805.1). GTDB lineage: Bacteria > Bacillota > Clostridia > TANB77 > CAG-465 > RGIG5057. The sequence goes on along the minus strand of JAFVCY010000087.1, from coordinate 1,923 downwards.
TAACTGTATTCTCACTGTTTTCTCTTGACTCTCTATATGTATCAGATACTTCAGAAATAACTCGATTAACTAAGAAATAATAGTTATTTCCTTCTGTATCTGTTACTTCAAACTCAACTTTATCATAGTAGTTTGAATTAAATCTTATTGTATATTCTCCTAGATTATTTGTAATAGTTACGGCCCCACTATTTACATCAAGCGCTGTAACTGATGCAATATCATATAACGAATTTTCACTTACATTAAACTTTAAATATGGCTCTAACATATATGAAGAGCACTCTAGTGGGCTAGCTTTTGTTGTACCTGATATATCAAATGTTGAACTGAAGAAAATTGGATCCCAGCTTTCTAAGAAATATGTATAATTTTCTTCATCAGTTTCAAATGTAATACCTTCATATGCATTTTCATCATATATAGTTGCTCTAAAAGTTCTATCTCCATTTGTACATAATGTATTTTTAGCATCAACTGCTCCTGTTGGGTCAATTAAAAATGCTCTTTTTAAATCATAATCTTCATCTTCTAAAGCTTTAGTATATTCCATTAATTCATTCCAAGAAGTCATTTCTTCAATTTTTTCAATTTGACTATCCCATGTCCATACATAATCTCCAGCTTTTATATTATCAATTTCAAGTGCATGACTTCCATCTTTTACATCAGATTCTTTAATGTAATTAATTGGATAAACTCCTTTTCCATCAATAAATGTTAAACCTACTAAATCTTCAGCTCTATATTTGCATAGAGTTCCATTATCGTTCCATAAAAACCATGCAGTTCCTTCAAACTCACGTCCGCCATCTTCTGAGCCGCCACCAACAGCTCTAAACTCAACTGAAGCTAGTTCAACTGAAGTTACATTACTTCCTACTTGATAACCATTTTCATTAGTAAGGGCTCCTGCTATTCCAGTTGTATCATTTGCAAGATTAATGATATTTGGTGAGTTGTTTTCCCTATATGACATACCTGAAAAATCAGCTATATACCCTACATTTGATATAATCCTTATTCTAAGATTATCACCGTTCATTACAATAGACTGATTCTCAATACCTTCTGTTACATCAATCCATGATGCACCATCATTAAGACTGTACTGTACTTTTCCTTGTTCTTCGTTATAGTTATCTCTAAACGTTATTGTTAATGAATTAGTACTTGAAACAGCTATAACGCTTGCTACTGGCATTACAATATTTAAGACTAATGCAAAAGCTAAGAGTAATGCCATTACCTTAATTTTTTTCCCCATAAATTTACATCCTCCCTTTTATGCGTACTTCTAAAGCTTCTTAGTTTTAACCTACAAAGCTTTAAATAACTGTGTATAAGATAATAAATACTACTTATACAATTTTATACTCTTTAATTATATCATTATATAATTTTTTTACAATAGCAAATTTTTACCAATATATTGCATTAAATCCATTTCTTTTCCTTATACCTTAACTATTATCATTTTTGAAAAATTTTTAAAACAACCAACAAAAAAATTATATCACTTTCTAAAATGTAACATAAATGTAACATTTGATAATATGAAACTCAGCTTTTTTTATACAAAATCTAAAAAAAAACAGAAAAAAATATTAATTGAAGTATATTATTTTATTTTTAATCTACAATTATTCAGAATTAACAATATTTTCTTTTTTATATTCTTCTTTACTATCTTCTTTGTTATTCTCACATACTAATAATATTTTCTTTATAACCTTTCTAAAACTCTAGTTTATCTATAAAATATACAAGTTCTTTATTTACCTTACTTATATTATTTCTCCTCTTATTCAGAGAGTAACCATAAACTAGCTTCTATTCATACATATTACTTTCTTCAAAATCTATTTTCTTATCTACATCATATCCATTTCTAGGGTCTAAAATAATATAACTTATCTTTTT
>JAFVCY010000086.1 GCA_017478805.1 Clostridia bacterium | reverse complement strand
TTTGCATACCTTGCGCATTTTCTGCTACAACTTTTATGTCATAAACCTTTTCTTTTGTTAATCCTACAAACGTATATGCTGCATTTGATGTTTCTCCTTTATACTCATATTCACTTTCTTCTTGCATTTTAATATAGTATTTTAACTTTCCTCCTTCATTTCTTCTTATTAATACTGGAGTTACTGTTACTTCATTTGTTGTTACCCCTGTTACACTTATTTTTAAAAGTGGTGCTAAATTCCCTGCCTGACCTACATATGTCATATTTATTGCTCCATTTGATGTCATCTCTAATTCAAATACCGCCTTATTTTCTAGTATTATACTTGCCTTATTTTCTCCTTCAAATTCTGTTTCTTCTTTGCTTATTACGCCTCTTGAATCTAAGTAATCTACAAAGCCTTCTATAGTCGCTACTTTTCCATTATTTGCTAAAAAATAACTAACTTCTTCCATTCGGAGTAGTTCTAGACCAGCTGCTCTATTTGACTCACTTACTGCTTCATTTGCTTTTTCTATTACATTTTGTCTATATATTGAATTTATTGCAACTGATGCTATTATTAGGACAACAACTATTGTTATTATTAATGTTATCAAAGATATTCCTTTTGAATTTCGTTTTTTTTTCATACCTTTTTCCTTTCTTTTGTTTATTTATTTTACTTTTTTGTGCTATTTTCTTTCAACTATTTTAAAGTCATAAGCATTTGCATAATCTATCTGCGTACTTGAATTAAACTGCGTCTTTTGCCCTGGACTTAGTGGTATTACTACTCCTACTACTGTTCCTAGCTCTTTTCCTGTTTTATCTAGTACTATTATATTTACTTCTTTCATTTCTGTACTACTTTCTCCTGTATTTGTTACAGTTGCAAGTAGCACCGTTTGTCCATTTTTATTTGTTAGCTGTATATCTGTAAACACAAGCGCCCCAAGTGTCTTGTCCTTATTTAGCGGCTCACTTTTATTTAGCTTTGTTCCATCTTTTTGGAACTGAACATATTCTTCATATTCTACTTCTTTTGTTTCATTTACTTTGGTATTTGCACCATTTGCTTGATTTTTTTCTCTTTTACCTTTATTTCCACTTAGTATTATTACAAATACAATAACTACAACTAGAAGTAATGATATAACTATGGCTATTTTTGATTTACTCATTTTTTCACCTACACTTTCTTACATTTTTTCATATATATAGTTTTATATCTCCTTAACACTTGCTAAAATGATTATTGTTACTTCTCCTAAATTTAGTACTGCTACAACACCAGTATTTAAACTTAAGTTATTAGCTATTTAATCATATATATAGCTTTTTTTATATCAAATTATATCAATCATTTTTTAGCAAGATTTAAGGTAAATTCGATTACTCTAAACCACCTTCTTCTATATTTATTTTTAATCTTTCCTTTATTAATGGTACTATTGTTTTTAGTTCATTTCCTTCTTTTTCTTTTAACTTTTTCTTCTTTTTTCTGTTCATTATCTCCCTCATTTCTAGTAGTCAAAATAGCCTTTACGCTTAAATTTCAAGGCACTTTTACAAACTACTAAAGCCATTTTACACTAAAAAAAAAAAAAGTTTCAAGTTACATAACTTGATTTTAGCAAAAAAGAGCAAAATGTCATAATTCTGTAACATTTCACTCTTTTTAATTTTTGATTTATTTTTCCACAGTTTACTTTGTTTTCTAGACTTTTTTGACTTAGTTTTCCACAACCTAAAATTATGAGTAGACATAATCCTCCCTTGGTTTTTGACACTTTTTTTAAAATGTCTTTATATCAGCATTATTATCTACTTTTAGTTACTTTTTTATTTTTTTATCACATCACCTCCGTTCAATTATCTATTGCGAAAAATTTTTACTCTTTTTTGCTAAATTATTTTTTATCGTTTTTATTTAAATTTATTTTTTATATCAAGTTTAGTTACATAAAAAGAAGCATATTATGGTAGACTTCTATCCAACTTTTATCCTACAAATACTTATTTTTTCTTTATGTTACAGTTATGTTACAATTATTATATTATATATTATTTTTTCTACAACTTATATATTTTGTTTTGTATTTTTCATATTGTATACTACTGTTAATTTCATATTACCTATTTTTATGATAAATATATAAAATGAGATAGCACAAATATGTGCTACCCCGCATACAAAACTACATCATTATTTTTTCTTCATTATACCTTAAACTTAACGTCTTTTATAACCTCATGTGCTACATCACCAGGCATAAGTACATCAGTGAAAATGAAATACTTAAGTGGAAATCCTTGTCTTTTAAACTCTTCTACGGAAACCATAAACCTATCTTTTGACTTTAGCAAATCAGTTCTTCCATTATCTCTTCTTTTTATTGTTTCCATACTTGCAACAAGTACTGCAAACCTTACATCATACCCTTTAAACCTGTTTACAAGTTCATGATAGATTTCTCTTGTTATGAAATAATTAAAAACTACATCATATTCCTCTTTAAGATACGTTTCAATTAACATTTCAGTAACATTCCAAAAAAGCTTTAAATGATTATGCTCTTTCCATGGAGATGCATAAGAACCTACTACCTGGTGATATATTTCATCACCATCTATAACAGCAGATTTACTTAATTTTTCTGCTATCTGTTTGGATATAGTAGATTTACCTACACCGGTCGGTCCTGTTAATAAATACAAAGTATTCATAAGAAAAGTTACCTCCTAAGTTCTATAGTTCATTTGAACATATAATCTTTATCTTTTTCTTGATATATTATATGCTTTTATATTAGATAAGTCAACTATTTTCTTTTTAATTTATTGTAAAATTTTCTATTATTTTATTGGATAATATTGGAAAATAATCGAAATTTAATATATTCCACTTTACTTTTTATGTAAAGTATGTTAGAATATTAATGTTACAAATTTAATACTAAAAAAATAATTTTAGGAGGTACCTTAACTTATGTTTAATTTAAAATTAAGAAAGCAGCTGCGTGGAGATATACCACAAAGTGAACTATTAAACATGGATGAAAAGGAAATAAGTAGATGCAAGGCCGTTTTTAGATTCTTAAGAAAGAGGTGTTTAAGTAACCTCAAGACAAAAAATGATACCTTACATCTAAAACTTGCAACAAGCAGTGAGCTTGTAGAGCGTGCAGAATCAAAAGAAGAACGCTTCATTACAATAACAGTAGATGATGTACAGAAGTATGCACGTCTTTGCAATCTTAAATTTGAAAAGTCTGAGAAGAATGGCTATTGCATAATTAGCTTGTAACAAAGTGCGCACATCAGAATATATTCTGGTGTGCGTTTTATTATATACATATATATCATCTTCTATTTATTGTATTAATTGTATAATTTTAGTTAATATGATACAGAAAGTAAGACCACTTGAATTATATATCCAAGTGGCTATTATGCTGGCTACTTAGTAAGCGTGCCAATCTCCTACATCTACTCAAGGATTAATCCTTTGTCATGCACTCGGCGTGTGGCCTGTGCTAAATTTACCACCTTAAATAACCTTTCGTATTGTACTATAATTATACCATTTTTATTCATACTTGTCTAGTTTTTTCCATATAATTTCTTTATTTCTAATAATTTGATTACACTTTTTTTCTTTTATTTTCCAAAGAGTAAGTATTGTATTTTTCTTATTAACTTGTAGTAAATTTGTACTTAACTTTATGACCATATATATATTTATGTTTTCTTCATGTATTCTTTTTATAAAAACTAAAGTATCAACATTTTTATTATCTGCTACAATAACATCTGGAATATCTAATATTTCAGATATATATCTATTATACTTTTCAAAATCCCCTGGATGATGTTTCATTATATGCTGCACTAAATCTCTAGTTGCACGTCTATTATCTTTTGAAATATTATGCATAACTACTCCACCTTTTATAGTAATATTTCTATTTAGTGAACTTTTAGATATTTTAGCTAAAAGAATATCCTGACATACTTTTGATGAAGCATCTAAAGGTTCGTATCCATCATCAATATATTTTTGCCTCATTTCTCTCAAATCCAATCCATTAAAACACCTCTTTTTGTAATATTTCATATATATGTTCTTCATTTGGAAATAACTCTATATATTCTTCAATTTTATTCAAATGTAAATCATTAACCAATTTTCTATAATTAGAAATTATTTCCTTATAATAGTCAAATGCCATTTTGTTTCTATTTCTTATAAGTTCTATTAACATTCTCTCCTTATCATAAATATTTATAGTTGCCCCCTCCACAACTATTTGTGTTTTTCCAATTTCGAATAATTTTTCTGAAGTAAATACTTGTGTTATTTTATTATCTTTTATTCTTAAAGCATTTCTTTTGGTCGCCAAAGTAATTTTATTTGGAATAACATCTGTCAAATTGTGAAAATAAAATGCACTATCCATTGTAAAAATAGCATTTATATATTTTTTTGAAATAATTTCCAAAAAATTTATATTTTTTGTGTCAGAATATATATTTTTTCTATTTTATATATTTCTTTATTTTTTAGCGCTTTATCTATTTGATAATCTGATTTATATTTTTCTTTAATCTCTTTATGATTATATATCATTTTTCTCACCTAATATATATTTTAAACTAATAGCTCACACTTATCAAGGTGTTGTGAGTTTTTAATTTAATTTTATATAAAGAAATATTTTATAAACTCTTTACAATTTTAATTCTCTATGAATTAATATTATTTCTTTGGAAAACTATTATACAAAAATTATATACTAAACTATGAAATAAAAAGACATAGAATTAAAATGATAAAAAATAAATAAATAAATAAACATGAGACTATTGCAAGACACCAAATGTGCCCAGCAATAGCCATATAATATACCCAAATTATTTACTTGCATTAACTTGTTTCATAACTTCTTCAGCAAAATTAGTTTCTTCTTTTTCTATTCCTTCGCCTCTTTCAAATCTAGCGAATCTACGAATAACTATATTTTCACCAATTCTTGAAATCAAGTTTGTTAAAAGTTCACCAACAGTTATGTCTTGGTCTTTTACAAAAGGTTGCTCTAAAAGACATGTTTCAGCAAAGAATTTATTTAATCTTCCTTCAACCATTTTCTTTGCAATTTCTTCTGGTTTACCTTCATTCATAGCTTGTGCTATCAATGTTTCTCTTTCAGCATTTACAACTTCTTCTGGAACTTCTTCTCTTCTTACATATCTTGGTCCTATTGCAGCTATATGCATTGCAATATCCTTTACAAAAGTTTTAAATTCTTCGTTATTTGAAACGAAATCCGTTTCAGAGTTAACTTCAACTAAAGCTCCATATTTACCATTGTGAATATATGCTTCTACTAAACCTTCACTAGCGATTCTTCCTGCTTTTTTAGCAGCTTTAGCTATTCCTCTTTCTCTCAAAAGTTCAATAGCCTTATCCATATCGCCGTCCGTTTCTACTAGAACTTTTTTACAGTCCATTATTCCTGCACTAGTTCTGTCTCTTAATTCTTTTACTTGTTCTGCTGTTACTGCCACCAACAATCTCCCCCTTCTTTACTGTTCTGTTTTTGTTTCGTTTGTCTCTACTGTTTCTTCGTTTTTGTCATTTTTTTCAAATTTTCCATCTCTTCTATAACTGTAGTTATTTCTCATATTGTTTTTTGGAACTCTTGGTTTTCTCTCAATTTTATCTACACCAACTTCAGCAACAAGCTCAGCCATAGTCTCTGTTTCAACTTCTTCAGAAAGCGAAGTATTTCCTTCTTTAACTTCTAGAACTGCATCTGCAAGTTTAGACACGATTAAAGATACAGATTTTACAGAATCATCATTTCCAGGAATTACATAATCCACATCTTCTGGATTACAGTTAGAGTCTATAATTCCAATAGTTGGTACACCAAGTTTTCTAGCTTCTTTTGCGCAAATATACTCTTTCTTTGAATCTACTAAAACGATTAAATCAGGTAATTTTTCCATTTCCTTAATTCCACCTAAATTAATTGTTAGTTTCTCCATTTCCTTTTTAAGACCAATTACTTCTTTTTTAGGTAATAAGTCAAAAGTTCCATTTTGTTCCATGTTCTCAAGTTCAACAAGTCTTGCAATTCTTTTCTTTATTGTTGCAAGGTTTGTTAAAGTACCACCAAGCCATCTACTATTTATATAGTACATACCAGCTCTTGTAGCCTCATCTCTAATAACTTCTTGAATTTGTTTTTTAGTACCAACAAAAAGTACTTTTCCTCCTGCTGCTACAACTTGTTTAGTTACATTGTATGCTTCTTGAAGCTTTGTAACTGTTTTTTGCAAGTCAAGAATATATATTCCGTTTCTTGCAACATAAATGTATGGAGCCATTCTAGGGTCCCATCTTTTTGTTTGATGTCCAAAATGAACACCATTTTCTAGTAATGTTTTCATAGGTATAATTGACATTTAAAATTCCTCCTTCTTTTTAATCCGCCACGACTATCTACGCTTTTTTCGGGCCACAAATGGCAGAAGAAAAAGCTCCTTTCGTGTGTGTATTTGTCTTATTTTTTTAAGACATGCATAGATTATAACACAAAATGACCAAAAGTACAAGACTTTTGGTCATTTTAATTACATTTTCCACATTTTTCACTCTAATTAAGTTCTTTTCTTCGAATATTTTACCTTTTATAAATAATTTTTCTCTAAGCTACTGCCACATGCTTAAGGCATACTTCATAATCACTTCTAAGTGCCTTAGCTACTTTCTCAATAGCCTCAATAGGACTTTTAGCATCTTCAATTAAAGGATCACATATTTTAGTAAGTTCATAAAGTTCAAGTAAATTGTGGAAAACAGTATTAAAACTATTCTGTAAAGTAAATTTTACTTCTTCACAGTTTATGTTTGAACTTTCATCATCTTCAAGTGGCATAGCTACTACATCTTCCACATCTTTACTATTTGATGCAATAAAATACGCAGCTGCCGTATGAATATCCTTTCTTGTTACTACACGTGGTAAAATAATTTTCATAATGTTAATCCTCCATTATTTGTTATTAGCTAATATTCATTAACCTTAATACATATAGAACATAGCGACTAACATTATATACCATTTTATATATTTTGTCAAATTTTTATGTGTAAATTTCTTTACTCCATAAACCATGTTTGTTACAATAAGCATACAGCGTGCCATCTTCTACTATATCAAACTCTGCTACTGCATCATCTCCAGGCATAAAATATTTAATGTATTCTATGCCTCTCCCAACAAGAGAAATCCACTCAATATAATGTTCTTCTTCCATGACATGATTTACTTTCGCTATTATCTTTCCATCCTTTATTTCATATGTAGGTACATGCTTTTCTTTGGCTGCATCTACTGAGTTAGGCTTTTGCTCTATCATAGGACTATTACAACATGTAATAGTGCAAGACTCATTTTCACAGTCTTTTAATAATTTTACCACTTTTCCACATTTAATACACTTAAAAATAACGCATACACTTTTCATAATTACTTCCTCCTTCAAATACAAACAAATTATACATTAAAACGTACATATTTTCAACAAATTTTTAGTATTTTTGTGCTTCACCTAAATAATTATAAATGCTAATAATAATGAAATATAATTATAACAATAGAAATATTTTAACAAAATATACACAATTTTTTTGTTTTTTTCTTGACTATACTGAAAAAAAATGATTAAATAGTTGTAAAGAAAAGAGGTAAAGATGATGGATAAAAAAAATGAAGAGAAAAAAGATGATTTAGAAGTAATTTCTAACCTTGAACAAGATGAATTTGAATATTCACCATATGAGAATTTTGTAAATTTTGAGCTTATAAACGACCCAAAAAATCCAAAAAAATATATAGTTATATTAAAATTATACGCACCTGCGAACAAAAACACTGTATATTCTTCAACTGTTAGTGCGCGTGGTGATGAGATTCGACATTTTAATATTGGAACAAATCCTCAAATCAATGAGCTACTCATGAAATCAGTAACAATAAAACCTGAATTTGCTAAAACTCAATCAGATATTGATAAATATGTGCATGCTCTTAGGACAAAACTTACATTGATTTCTAATACTATGAATGATTACATTATTTATCTAGATGAATTGAAAGAAAAGGAAAAAGAAAAAGAAGATGAACCTATAACTCCAGATGAAGAACAAACTACTCAAAATGATGAAAACATAGAAGATTTAGAAGGAGTAGGTAGATTACCAATTGCTCAAAGTGATTTTGTACCTGAAAAATTTAGTCATCCAAAGAAAGCTTTTCTAGGTGCACTTGATTTGTATCATTTAATGGATGATAATTACAAGGTTTCAACTGATGAAGATAATCCAACTAGTCCTAAAGTTAAACCATATAATTTTGAGCCAATGAGTGATGGACAAATGTTCGATAGATACCTTAGAAATTATAACGTATATTCTTATCGTCTTTTTAACAATAAATATGAAGCATCAGTTTCAAATGCTGACAAGTCTGTAGATAACGGTCATTTCTATAACCCTGACATGAAAAGAACAATAAGTTTTAGAAAACAGCTTAAAAGAATTTTTCCAAATAAGAGACTTGATTTTGACGTTATAGTCGAAGTCCCAGATATAGAAAAAGAAAACGAACAAGATAAGACAATTGCCGAAGTTACAGAAGCCACAAATAAACAAAACAAAGTCGATAGCTTCATAGAAAGCTTAAAATCACAAACATATCCACCTGAGGAGATAAATGAAATTGAAAATAACAAACAATCTGATGTTCCTTCAATAAATGAAAGAGAAGATATATAATTAGTACATATACTATATTTACATAATTTCTAAATTAAAAGAGAATTCTATACTTTTTAGGATTCTTTTTTTATTTGATTGACAAAATACTTTTGGTATGATATAATATTTATGTCAACTTTTAAGCAAAATATGTTCATAAGGAGGATTTTTCTATGAAAACTATATCTAAAAAAGAATTTTTGGAGATGATCAAACCGTTTTATGAAGAGTACATTTCTTCACCAAGCGATGAGGCATACGGCCGGTTAGTGGACCTTGTAAACATGGAAGTGAAGTATTTCATTCAGCAGGACGAAAAACTTAAAGTCGTTGTTATGCCATCACTTAATATGGATTACATCGATGCTGCAGCGTTTATGTCGGGCAGGAAGTTTGAACTCGATTATTTTGCAAATGTGATAGATTTCAACATCTATCTTACATTAAAGGACTTTATAAAAAAGAGTTTTACTCTTAGGAGTATCATTACTGAAGAATAATCATGGAGGATTTTTCAAATGTCAGAGCTAGTTGAAAAAGTAAATCGCAGGTTTTTGGACAATATATGGCCAACTTTTTCTCGCCAGCGGAAAGCTATAAAGGAGGCTGGAGTTGAAAAACTCTGCTCCAGTCTCTACGAAGACTATTTCACTATTATACGTAAATGTGTGAAAAATGACTTGTCGCTTGCTGAAAAGTCTATGATATGTCCTCCAATAGGATTAAAGTTTTTAGTTAAAACTAAAATAACTAAAGAAATACTATCTCATCAAGCGTACATTTTTGCAAACTATGATACATTTACAGCTGAAGAGTTCTTAAATGCAGCAGACGTAATCATTGCTATATGCATAATTGATGATAAGAAAGAAAATGAAATTTTGTCGTTTTCATGGCTAGACTTCAAAAATGCTGAAGAGCTTGGGTCAATCAAGTATTCAAGAACTAAGTTTGGATTTGATATGCCAGAGATTTCAGAGTATTTAAGTCAGTTGCTTTTCATAATGTCTGAACTAAAATAGGCACCGTTTTTTTTCGGTGCCTTAATTTATATATCATCTAATTTTCTAAGCTTTATTCTTTTCCCTCAAAAATAGCATCAAATTCCTTACTGTCAATTTTCTCTTTTTCAAGAAGTACTCCTGCAACTTTATGAAGCTTATCAAGATTTTCCTTAAGCAGTCTTTCTGCATACCTATATGCATTGTCTATTATGCTTCTTACCTCTTTATCAATCTCGCTTGCCACCTTCTCACTAAAGTTTCTTTGATTATTAAAGTCTCTACCTAAGAACACTTCCTCTGAAGAACTTGTTTCATAGGTAACAGGTCCGTAGTTTATCACTCATACCATATTTCATAACCATACTTCTTGCTATTTTTGTTGCTCTTTCAATATCGTTAGAAGCTCCTGTTGAGATATCGTCTAAAATAAGTTGTTCTGCTACTCTACCACCAAGAAGTGATACAATATGCTCTTGCATTTCAGATTTTGAGTTATAGCTCTTATCCTCATTTGGCTTATACATAGTATAACCACCAGCCATACCACGTGGAACAATTGATATTTGATGTACAGCATCATGTGTTGGTAAGAATCTTGATACAACAGCGTGCCCTGCTTCATGATAAGCAGTAAGTCTCTTTTCTTTTTCGCTTATAACCTTACTATGCTTTTCTGGTCCCATCATAACTCTTACCATTGCCTCTTCTACATCTTCCATAGTGATTAACTTTTTATTCTTCCTAGCTGTAAGAAGTGCTGCCTCATTTACCATATTTTCTAGGTCTGCACCTGAAAAGCCTGCCGTATTTTTAGCAATTATCTTAAAGTCAACACCTGCTGCAAATGGTTTATTTTTGCTATGTAGTTTAAGTATTTCTTCTCTTGCACCTATATCTGGGTCATGTACTACTATTTGTCTATCGAATCTACCAGGTCTTAAAAGTGCCTTATCTAATATATCAGGTCTATTTGTAGCTGCAATTACAATAACATTTTCATGAGTTGCAAACCCATCCATTTCAACAAGTAACTGATTTAAAGTCTGCTCCCTTTCATCATGTCCTCCACCTAGTCCTGCACCTCTTTGTCTACCTACTGCATCAATTTCATCTATGAATATTATACAAGGAGAGTGTGCTTTTGCCTCACTGAATAAGTCTCTTACTCTTGATGCACCTACACCTACAAACATTTCAACAAAGTCAGAACCACTAATACTAAAAAATGGTACTCCAGCTTCACCAGCTATTGCTTTAGCAAGAAGTGTTTTACCAGTACCAGGTCCTCCTACAAATAGCATACCTTTAGGTATTCTTGCACCTATGTCTCTATACTTCTTTGGATTTTTTAAGAAGTCCACTAGTTCTTTTACTTCTTCTTTTTCTTCAGAAAGCCCTGCAACATTATCAAATGTTATTTTATCTTTATTTGATGAGTCAAACATTCTAGCTCTATTCTTTCCAAAACTTAGTGCCTTATCATTTCCTTGACCTGTTCTTTTTAGCATATACACAAATATTGCGAGTGTTCCACCAAGAAGTAGTAAGTTTGGAAGCATAGGCTCTATTATCTCCCAAAAAGTCGCCTCTGCCACGTTAAGCTCTATATTATATTTATTTAGGTATGGTTGTATATAGTCCATAAAAGAAGCAGGTGATACAAATTTCACTATCTTAACTGTTTCTTTATCGTCTTTTAAGATAACCTTTGCAGTATATCTATCATTTTGAACTACTATGCTACTTACATTTTCTTCTTCAATATTTTTTATAAGCTCTGTATATGACATTTCTCTTGTTGTAGATGTAGAAAAATAATCTAAAATGAAGAAAGCAAGTAGTAAAATAGCTAAGTACATTATTGCAGTTTTTAGTGGACTTGGCCTCTTTATCCTTATCTCTACATTTCTTGACTGTCTTCTTAATCTATCAAGCTCTTCATCAGATATAGAGCTAAATCCTTTCTTCTTTTCGTTTTCTTCATCATTTTTTTTGCTATAGCTTGCATTTTCATTTACTGAAGATGTATTTTCTTCTACATTACCTACAGATTTGTTTTCATCTAAATGTTTTTTTTCTTTATTATTTGAATCGTTCATTTCTTCATTCCCTTCTATTTATTAATATATATTTTTGCAAAATTTTTCTTAAGCACTACTACAGTAAATTTATTACCAATAATATATTTTTTTCCTTTTATATTATTCTCAATTAACTTTATTATATCTAAAATATGCTTTTTTTCAATACCCTGAGTGCTCATTAGTAATAGTTCGACAATCTTTTTTACTGCTCTTGTCTTTACTGCTCTTTCTTCTTTTAAGATATTTGAATATTTAAATATAATATTATCTTTTTCTTTAGAAATTATACTTTCATTTACTATTTTTTCAGTATAATTTGTTATGAATTTTTCATCATCTGCAATAAGAGAAGACATTCTTGACATACTTTGCAAAAAGTTAGGATTAAAGTTTTCTTCTATCATTGGAATAAGATTAAGCCTTATATTATTTCTTGTATATTTACTATCAAAGTTCGTTTTATCAATGCAAGGATTAATATTCCTTTCCTTGCAGAAATTTAATACTTCTTCTTTAGTCAAATCTATCATAGGCCTAATTATACTTCCTTTTTCGTACTCCATGCCTACAAGTCCTTTAAGTGAAGAGCCTCTTATCATATTAAAAAGAATAGTTTCAACTTTATCATTTAAATTATGTGCAACTGCTATTTTCGTATATCCATTTTTGTTTTTTATATCCTCAAAAAAGTCATACCTAACTTTTCTTGCATATTCTTCTACACCCATTTTATGCATTTTTGCCTCAGATATAACAAAAGCTTCTAAATAGTAGAACTTAGCATTTATACTTTTTGCATAATTTTCAACATACACTTTTTCGTCATCTGCTTCTTTTCGTATTTTATGATTTACATGTGCAATCCCAAGTTCAATTTTAAGTTTATCTTTTAGTTCATTGAGTGCAGTGATAAGAGTCATCGAGTCTGGTCCACCAGATACTGCAACTAACACTTTATCTTTCTTAGTTATTAGATTATTATCTACTATCACATCATAAATTCTTGATACTAAATCTTTTGTCACTATTTATATTTCTCCTTTATATATATTTGCAAACTTCGTGTAGTTTCCAAACCATGCTAAGTCTACCGAACCTGTTGAACCACTTCTATTTTTTGCTATTATTATTTCTGCCATATTTTTCTTCTCAGTATCAGGATTATAGTATTCCTCTCTATGTATGAACATAACAATATCAGCATCTTGCTCTATAGCTCCAGATTCACGAAGGTCAGACAGTATTGGCTTTTTATTATCTCTTCCCTCTGTAGCACGACTAAGCTGTGAAAGCGCTATTACTGGTACTTTTAATTCTTTAGCTAAAATTTTAAGGCTTCTACTTATATCTGATATTTCTTGCTGCCTTGATACATTACTCTTTCCAGGGCCTTCCATAAGCTGAAGGTAGTCTATGATTATAAGTCCAATACCTTTTTCAAGTTGTGCCTTTCTACATTTTGACCTAAGCTCTGCAGCTGTAAGTCCAGCCTTATCATCAATATAAAGTGGAATCTCAGAAAGTCTAGAACTTGCTTCTCCAAGTTTTAACCAGTCATCACTTTCTAAATTACCGTTTTTTATCTTCATACTGTCGACTTCACCTTCACTTGCAAGTATTCTATTTACCATTTCTGCCTTTGACATTTCAAGAGAAAATATTAGTGTAGGAATATTATTATGTCCTGCTACATAACTTGCAATATTTAATACAAATGCACTTTTTCCCATAGCAGGTCTTGCTGCAACTATTATAAGGTTGCCGGCATTTAAGCCTGATATTTTGTTATCTAAATCGGTAAATCCAGATTCAATTCCAGATAGTTTACCTTTATTTTGAGATAACAATTCTAAATTTTCAAATGATTCAATAAGAATCTCTTTTATTGGGCTATAGCTCTGTGAATTTCTATTTTGCAGAACATCAAATATTTTCTTTTCTGCCTCCTCTATTATTGTATCTACTTCTTCAGTACCTGAATACCCCATTTTAAGTATATCATTTGCCGTTTTTATCATGTTTCTAGTAGTTGACTTTGCCTCTACTATTTTTACATAGTTCTCTATATTTGAAGTTGTAGGCACTATATCTATAAGTGAAGAAAGGTATTCTATATTCCCTACTTTTTCTAAAGTTCCCCTTAGAGTAAGCTGGTCCTTTACTGTTATCATATCAATGTTCTTTCCAGAGTTATATAGTTCGTACATTGCTGCATATATTTCTTTATTGTCTTCTCTATAAAAATCTTTTTCTTTTAATACTTCTATTGCAGACACTACAGCATCTTTATCTACAAGCATTGAACCTAGCACCGCTTGCTCTGCCATTATATCATTTGGTGCTGTTTTCATTACTAGTTCTTCTTCCACTTTTTTGCTCACCTACATTTCTTTTTTCTATAATCTAACAACATTTATTTTTAAATTTGCTACTACTGACTCATATAACTTTATTTCTGCACTGTAGCTTCCTACATTTTTTATTGCAGCCCTCAGCGTTATTTTCTTTTTATCTATTTTTAAGCCAAATACTTTCTCTATCTCATCTGCTATTTCTTTTTCAGTTATTGAGCCAAATAGCTTGCCATTTTCTCCTACTTTATGTTTAAATTCTATATATCTTTTTTCCAAAATTTCTTTACTTTCATTTGCAGCTTTTAGATCTTCACTCTTTCTAAATGCAATTGCTTCCTTCTTTGAGTTTGCCTCACTTACAGATTTTGAGTCACATGCACTTGCAAGCTTTCTAGGTATAAGATAATTTCTTGCATATCCTTCACTTACTTCTACAGTTTGAAGTTTTTTCCCAATACCTTTTATATCTTGATTTAAAATTACTTTCATACCTAATCTCCCCCACTTTTTTACTTTTAACTCCACTATATTTTACTATTTTTACCATATAATGTCAAGAAAATATTTACGTTATAGCACTTATTCATGCTAGAAATACTATAAAAAGAATAATATAATGCTAATAGACAAATTTTACATAAAAATAGAACATATTTTTAATTATATGTCCTATTTCTATATAATATTTATTTTAATGGCTCTGTACTATACCAATAATAATCTCCACTTGCATTTTTTCTATACGTATGGATATAGCTTGATGACATATCGCCATACTTACTCATAATGTAATCTGCATATTCATCTCTAGATAGATTCTGTAGCTCAGTTACATCAATTTCTTTTAATATACTATCTTGATTATATGAATTGCTATATAATCTAGCTATATTTTTTCCACTAGATAAATCTTCTTCATCTATTCCGTAATACATGCACAAATATTTATCAATGATATATAAATTATCATTTTCTTCATAAGCTTTCTCTATTTTTCTTAAGTTAGAAATAAAGCCACTACCTCCACCAAAAGATGAATAATTATATCTTCCATCGCTATAACTTAGACCTTTTATATCCACTTTTTCAAACTCTTTATTATACATTTCTTTTAATTTTCTCATTAGTATTTCCGCATCAAATGAATACCAATCGCCAGGATTTCCATTATACTCTATAACATTTCCAGAAGCGTCTACATAATCGCCTTTTTGTCCTTCATTTAAATTCATTTTTTCAAATCCTAATCGTATTATTTCTTCTTTACTAATGTTATTAATATAAACAGTACTAGAATTATATGCACTATTTTCTTTTGTACCAACGTAACCTGATATACAAGGTATATAATCATATAGCTTTTTCACTTCTTCAGATGCGATATTTAAATCTTTCTTTATACTTTCGTTAGTATTTTTCTGCTGTGTATTTGCGTTTATATTCGCATTTTTAGTTTCAGATACTATTTCTTTTGACTCATTACTTGAATACTGAGTATTACTATTTTGTAAGTTTTGATTGTTAGTATATAACAAATACGCACCTACTGCACACACCAAAATAATTAAGATTACTAGCAATATTACATCTGCACTTCCTCTTCTTATCATATTTACATCACCCCCCCATTTAAATTATATCAAATAAAAATTTTTATTCAATCAGCTAAAAAACATTTATTATTTTTTTATATAATGTTATACTATATACAGGTGATTTTTTATGGATTATAGAACTTCTAGAAGTTATCATGTATCAAAAGTTTGGCTGGTAATAACAATTTTTGTATTTTCGATTTCACTTCTTTTAATGCAAGTAATGTACCACACTGCTAAAGTTAAACCAGATTTTGATATAGCATTTTTAACTATATCGTACTTAATTCCAATTGTGCTTTGCTTCGTTTCTTTAACTTTAAGTCATTTTCAAATGTTGAGAATTGGTGCATTTTTTGGAATCCTAGTTGGAATAGACCTTATAACTAACATAGCATTTACTGACATTATAAATAACTCTACTTATGCAATTATAAAACTATTTGAGCCAATTTTCTCTCTACTTCCACTACTAAACGTTGAATTTGGCACTGCACAATTTGATTTAATAATTAATATAATGCAAATTACTCAAGTACTTTTTGGTATTTTTCTAATAATTATACATATACCTGTTCTTTTTAGGAACTCTAGGTCAGTAGTATAAAGTTATATAATATTACTTGCGATATAATTAGCTATTTTAACATATTTGTCCGTATCTAACTCTTCTGCTCTTACACTTGCAGAAAGTTCAAAGCGTTCAAATATGTTATTTAATTTTTCTTTATCCATATTTAAAAAGCCATTTATTTCTAGAGAGTTTATCATTTTCTTTCTCCTATTTGCAAAAGCTTTATGTACAAGCTCAACGAATACTTTTTCATCTTGGATATCATATTTCTTTCTTTTTGTTATTTTTATCACAGCTGATGTTACGTTTGGCATTGGTATAAATGAGGTACTAGGTACTATTATTTCTTTTTTAGAGTCTGCTAAATAATCTACCATAATACTTAGCACTCCATAATCTTTATTGCAAGGCTTAGCTAGGATTCTGTCTGCCACCTCATTTTGCACCATTACTACAATTTCTTCTACCTTTTTTGATTCTTGTAAAAGTTTAAATAGTATTGGTGACGTTATGTAATATGGGAGATTTGCAATCACTTTTACTGATCCAAATTTTCTACCTACTTCTTTTTCAAGTTTATCTATCTCTTCATCTATATTTACTTTTAGTATATCACTATTTAGAAGCTTAATATTCTTTTCATCTTTAAACCTATAATTTAGAACTTCTATCATCCTTTTATCTATTTCAAAAAGTAATAAATAACATTTTTCTTTTAAGTAATATGTAAGGTTTCCAAGTCCTGGGCCTATTTCTATTATTAAATCTTCCTTATTTAATACAGCAGTATTTGAAATGCTTTCTAAAATACCATCATCTACTAAAAAATTTTGGCCAAAAGATTTCTTTGCTATCATGTTATATCTTTTTAGAAGTTCTTTCGTTGTTTTTAACGTATCTATCATATTCTTTCCTTTCCTTATCTACTCAAAAAAGAGGGAAAACCCCTCTTTTTTTATATACCACCATTTGCTATTATACTGTCTCTTATAGACCTAACTTTATTACTGTATGTTCTTTCTAATATTCCGTTGTTATAACAGTTAGATACGAACATACCTTCTCCCATGTTATAACAGTTTAAACCATAATGCTCAATAAAATATGTGTCACTAGAACGTTTTCTTCCAGCATTTAGATACATATTAAGCATGTATGCTCCTGCTTCTATGTTGTCATAAGGG